>NZ_RJNS01000003.1:0-308964 GCF_003943905.1 Streptococcus mitis | reverse complement strand
CAATAGCGTATCAGCCTCAATCAGTGCATCTGAATCAGCAAGCAACAACTCAAGTAGTACTTCAGTTTCAACAAGTACTTCAGTAAGCTTGAGCAATAGCGTTTCAAGCAGTTTGAGTACAAGTGCGTCACAACAATCTAACTCATTCAGCTATAGTAAGGGTGAGCCAACAAGCGAATCTAAGCCAGAGTTTAACCTTCCTAGCTACCTTGAATCTGTAAGTGCAAGTGAGTCAGTTTCACTCAGCAAGTCAGTAAGTGTATCATTGAGCGATAGTACTTCTACTTCAATCAGCGCAAGTGAGTCAGTCTCAACAAGCGCAAGCTTGAGTGACAGCATTTCTGCCTCAATCAGTGCAAGCAACAACTCAGGTAATGGTTCAGGTTCAACAAGCACAAGCAATGGCTCAGCTAGTCAATCAGCTAGCGCATCAGTATCTGCAAGTCAAAGCACTTCAGCGTCTGTATCAGCTAGCCAATCAGCTTCAATCAGTGCAAGCAACAACTCAGGTAGTGGTTCAGGTTCAACAAGTACAAGCAATGGTTCAGGCGATGCCTCAACTTCAGCAAGTACTTCAGTAAGCTTGAGCAACAGCGTAAGTGCTTCAATCAGCACAAGTGAATCAGTTTCAACAAGCACAAGCTTGAGCAATAGCGCAAGTACCTCAGCTAGCTTGTCTGACAGTGCTTCAATCTCAAGTGCATTGAACCACTCACAAGCTCCTGCCCAACAACCTGCTGGACCAGGACGTTCAAACGGTAGAAAACTTCCAAATACAGGAACTGCAAGTAACCAATTTGCTGGTCTTGGATTAGGAGTAGCTGCCTTGGCAACTGCCTCTCTTCTTGGCAAGAAGAAGAAATCAGCAGCTTCTGAAATGGATTTAGAAGACTAAGTCCCAAAAATCGACTAAAATGAAATTGTTGATATCATTTTAGCGATGAAAACAAGAACCCCGGATAGCTCAAAGCTATCTGGGGTTTTTGGCTCTTTGTCAACTGTGGAGGGTGAGATCGAATTAAGCATGAGAGAGAATCAGATTGGTTCTCTCTTTTCTAATATTCAAAGTAACGAGAATTATCACTCTAAATTTTTGAAATTTTGAAAATCAAATACTAGACATCTTATATTCTTGCTGATTGCTTTCAACTAATGGCGAAGTTTACCAGAACAAGTCAATGTCTGGCTGTCAATCTCACAAGGTGCTAAAGTTTCTCTGAAAGTTTGAGGATAAAAGGCTTTATTATAGCGCGACTGAGATGTTGGAATATGTGAAATTTATTCAGTATAATTTTGGTATTTTGAAGTAGTGTGATGATGGGGATCTGGCTGTTAAATCTGTCCGCAGTGAACCGCTTTCACTTGTTCCTGAACTTTCTCTAAGGCGTTTGTAGAAGTAGTATTTGGTAGGTGATTGCTCTTTTTTGCTTCGTTTTTCGTGGAAATTTAAATTTTTAAAGATTCTTAATCTTGCTTGGAAATCCAAGGAATTTCTTCAAAAAATCACACAAAACTCTTCAATTTGGGTTTGTGGAAATCGGTTTTTTATGATAGAATATTAAGGAATGTATGTCATTCGATAAACAAATTTAATGAGGTAAAAACATGGAAATCATGACCATTGCGATTGTTGTTTTTGCCGTCATCATTGGTTTAGTCATTGGATATGTCAGCATCTCAGCTAAGATGAAATCATCTCAAGAGGCTGCAGAGTTGATGCTTCTAAATGCTGAACAAGAAGCAACTAATTTACGAGGACAAGCTGAGCGCGAAGCGGATTTATTGCTAAATGAAGCCAAGAGCGAAAGCAAGTCTCTTAAAAAAGAAGCACTATTGGAGGCCAAAGAGGAAGCCAGAAAATACCGTGAAGAAGTGGACGCTGAATTTAAGTCAGAACGTCAGGAGCTCAAGCAAATTGAAAGTCGTTTGACGGAGAGAGCTACGAGCCTTGACCGTAAGGACGACAATTTGACGAACAAAGAAAAAACACTTGAACAAAAAGAACAAAGTATTTCTGATAGAGCAAAAAACCTTGATGCACGTGAAGAGCAATTAGAGGAAGTCGAAAGACAAAAAGAAGCTGAACTGGAACGTATCGGTTCCCTTTCCCAAACTGAGGCTCGAGATATTATCTTGGCTCAGACAGAGGAAAATTTGACCAAGGAAATTGCTAGCCGCATTCGTGAGGCAGAGCAAGAGGTCAAGGAACGTTCAGACAAGATTGCGAAAGATATCTTGGTTCAGGCTATGCAGCGTATCGCTGGTGACTATGTAGCAGAGTCAACAAACTCTACAGTTCACCTACCAGACGATACCATGAAGGGACGCATTATCGGTCGTGAAGGACGTAATATTCGTACCTTTGAAAGTTTGACAGGGGTAGATGTCATCATTGACGACACGCCAGAAGTGGTAACCTTGTCAGGATTTGATCCGATTCGTCGTGAAATTGCTCGTATGACCATGGAAATGTTGCTCAAGGATGGCCGTATCCACCCAGCTCGTATCGAGGAATTGGTGGAGAAAAACCGTCAGGAGATTGACAATAAAATCCGTGAATACGGTGAGGCTGCTGCCTATGAGATTGGTGCGCCAAACCTCCATCCAGACTTGATGAAGATCATGGGACGTTTGCAGTTCCGTACTTCTTATGGACAAAATGTCTTGCGTCATTCGATTGAGGTTGCTAAGCTATCTGGTATCATCGCCAGTGAACTTGGTGAAAATGCAGCTCTTGCCCGTCGTGCTGGATTCCTTCACGACATTGGGAAAGCTATTGACCGCGAGGTTGAAGGTAGCCACGTTGAGATTGGTACGGAATTGGCTCGTAAGTACAAGGAACACCCAGTTGTGGTGAATACCATTGCTAGCCACCACGGCGATGTCGAAGCCGAAAGCGTCATTGCAGTGATCGTTGCCGCAGCAGATGCCTTGAGTGCAGCGCGTCCAGGTGCTCGTAGTGAATCTCTTGAAAGCTATATCAAACGTCTCCATGATTTGGAAGAAATCGCCAATGGCTTTGAAGGAGTGCAAAATAGCTTTGCTCTTCAAGCAGGACGTGAAATACGTATCATGGTTAATCCAGGACAAATCAAGGACGACAAGGTCACAATCTTGGCTCACAAAGTTCGTGAGAAAATTGAAAATAATCTCGATTACCCAGGAAATATCAAAGTAACCGTGATCCGCGAACTTCGTGCAGTAGATTATGCTAAATAAATAAGAAAGAGCAGTTGAAATATTACTGCTTTTTTGTTACACTAGATAGAAAGACTGTAGAAGGATAACTGACGCGATCATCAGTATCCGAGAGAAATTTTACTTTATTTCACAGACTAACTAAAGGAGACATAATGGCAGACCGAGGCTTGCTAATCGTTTTTTCTGGTCCTTCAGGAGTTGGGAAAGGAACGGTTAGAAGAGAGATTTTTGAGAGTTCTGAGAATCAATTTCAATACTCTGTATCGATGACGACACGCGCGCAACGTCCTGGTGAAGTGGACGGAGTGGACTATTTCTTCCGTACTCGTGAAGAGTTTGAAGAACTGATCCGTCAAGGTCAGATGTTGGAATATGCAGAATATGTCGGTAACTACTATGGAACTCCTCTGACCTATGTCAACGAAACCCTAGATAAGGGAATCGATGTCTTTCTTGAGATTGAAGTGCAAGGAGCTCTTCAGGTTAAGAAAAAGGTTCCAGATGCTGTCTTTATCTTTCTAACGCCACCAGATTTGGATGAATTGCAAGATCGTTTGGTAGGTCGTGGAACAGATAGTGCGGAAGTGATTGCCCAACGAATCGAAAAAGCCAAGGAAGAAATTGCCCTCATGCGTGAGTATGATTATGCCATTGTTAACGATCAGGTGCCCCTCGCTGCTGAACGTGTCAAGCGTGTGATCGAAGCAGAACACTTCCGTGTGGACCGTGTCATTGGTCACTATCAGGAGATGTTGCCAAAATCTCCAACTACTCGATAAACTATAGGAAACAGGTACAAGCAAATGATGTTAAAACCCTCTATTGATACCTTGCTCGACAAGGTGCCATCAAAATATTCACTCGTAATCTTGGAAGCAAAGCGTGCCCACGAACTAGAAGCAGGCGCGCCAGCAACTCAAGAGTTTAAGTCTGAAAAATCAACTCTTCGTGCTTTAGAAGAAATCGAGTCTGGAAATGTAACCATTCACCCAGATCCAGAAGGAAAACGTGAAGCGGTTCGTCTCCGTATCGAAGAAGAAAAACGCCGTAGAGAAGAAGAAGAAAAGAAAATCAAAGAGCAAATCGCTAAAGAAAAAGAAGATGGTGAAAAAATTTAAGGTTGGGGGGACTCAATCTTATTTTTTCTATTACAAGAATGTAGTGACAAGAAGGAGGTGAGAAGATGGCGATCGCAAAAATTATAGTGGATGTTCCCCTGATGCAGACGGACCAGCCCTACAGCTACAAGGTCCCTGAGGAATTTGTAGAGATGCTAGAAGTCGGTATGCGGGTTCATGTCCCCTTCGGCAAAGGCAATCGTTTGATACAAGGGATTGTGCTAGATTTGGAGTCCCAGTCTGATGAAGAGGTTGCTGATCAGGACTTGAAAGAGATTGCAGAGGTGCTAGACTTTTCTCCTGTCTTGACTCAAGAGCAACTCTGGCTAGCTGAGGAGCTACGAAAGTCCGTCTTTTCTTACAAAATCTCCATCCTAAAAGCCATGCTACCGGGATTTTTAAATTCCAGTTATGATAAGATTCTCTATCCTCTGGAAGGTTTGAGTCGGCAAGACAAAGAGCGCTTGTTTGGTTCAGAAGATTCGCTAGCCTTTTCTTCTCTAGACTTGGCCAAGCAGGCTGAGATGATGCGTTTGACTAGGAAAGGTCTGCTCCGCTTAGAATACCAGGCAGTCGATCAAAAGAAGGTCAAGACCCAGTCTTGGTATGAGATCCATGTTGAGCAGTTAGAAGGTATTGAGATTTATGCGCGTGCTAAGAAAAAGTTGGAATTGAGAGACTATTTACTGTCTCATCCTGAAAGTGCTTCCTTGGCTAGTTTGCTAGAGTCCTACTCGCGGGAGCAAGTTAACTTTTTTGTGGATCAAGGAGCTCTAACCCTAGTACAAAAGGAAGTGCAACGCTCAGCTGCTTATTTTGAAGGCATTGAAGTTAGCCAACCTTTGGAATTGAATCCGGAACAAAGACAGGCACGTGATGCCATTGTCAGTGCTATTGGTAGTCAACAGCCTCCCTTCCTCCTTCAAGGGATTACAGGGAGTGGGAAAACGGAGGTTTACTTGCAGATTATCCAAGGAGCCTTGGACAAGGGTAAGACAGCCATTCTACTGGTACCTGAGATTTCTCTGACGCCACAGATGACGGAGCGTTTTATTGCTCGTTTCGGCGAGAAAGTGGCCATTCTTCACTCAGGCCTGTCCAATGGTGAAAAGTACGACGAATGGCGCAAGGTTGAGCGTGGCGATGCTCAGGTAGTGGTTGGCGCTCGATCAGCTATCTTTGCTCCGTTGAAAAATCTGGGTGTCATGATTATCGATGAGGAACATGAAGCTAGCTACAAGCAAGACAGCAATCCTCGTTATCATGCCAGAGAGGTCGCCATCTTACGGACCCAGTACAATCAAGCAGCTTTGGTCCTTGGTTCGGCGACACCGAGCTTAGAGAGCCGTTCGCGTGCTGGAAAAGGTGTCTATCACCACTTACGACTAACCCAACGAGCTAATCCTCTGGCTACGATTCCTGAGGTTCAAGTGATTGACTTTCGTGACTATATCGGGCAGAATGAGACATCAAACTTTACGCCCCCTTTGCTAGAAGCCATTCAAGACCGTCTGGCTAAAAAAGAGCAGGTAGTTCTCATGCTAAACCGCCGAGGTTATTCTAGCTTTGTTATGTGTAGGGAGTGTGGGACTGTGGATACTTGTCCCAACTGTGATATTTCTCTCACCCTGCACATGGATACCAAGACCATGAATTGCCATTACTGTGGCTTTTCTAAGGGAATTCCTCATATCTGCCCCAACTGTCAGAGTCGCAGTATTCGTTACTACGGGACGGGGACTCAGAAGGCCTATGATGAGCTGGCAGAACTCTTTCCTCAGGCCCGCATTCTGCGGATGGATGTGGATACGACCCGCAGGAAGGGTAGTCACCAAGCTCTTCTTGACCAGTTTGGCCTAGGGGAAGCAGATATCTTGCTGGGAACTCAGATGATTGCCAAGGGCTTGGATTTTCCAAATGTGACTCTGGTCGGAGTTCTTAATGCAGATACGGCCTTGAATCTGCCTGATTTCCGTTCTTCTGAGAGAACCTTCCAACTCTTGACCCAGGTGGCTGGTCGTGCAGGTCGAGCAGAAAAGGCTGGGCAGGTCTTGATCCAGTCTTACAATCCTGAGCACTATGCCATTCGTTTTGCCAAAGACCAAGACTACGAAGGCTTTTATGCTTATGAAATGAGTATCAGACGCCAACTCGGCTACCCGCCTTATTATTTCACTATTGGGATTACCCTCTCTCACAAGAAAGAAGAAGAGGTTGTCAAACGTGCCTATGAGGTCATGGGAATTTTGCGCTCAGGTTTATCGGAAACTAGTAAAATCCTTGGACCAACGCCAAAACCCATTGCCCGTACCCACAACCTTTATCATTACCAGATATTGATTAAATACCGTTTAGAAGATGAGCTGGGACCGACTCTCAACCAAGTCTTGGCCTTGACTCAAGAACGGGAAAATAGCGAGCTTCGTCTCAGTATTGACCATGAGCCACAGCAATTTTTATAAGAAGGAGAAGAAATGACAAAACTAATCTTTATGGGGACCCCTGAATTTTCAGCGACAGTTTTGAAGGGTTTGTTATCAGATGACCGTTACGAGATTCTAGCTGTTGTGACCCAGCCAGACCGCGCTGTCGGCCGAAAAAAAGTGATCCAAGAAACCCCAGTCAAGCAGGCTGCCAAAGAAGCAGGTCTTCCCATTTACCAGCCTGAAAAATTATCTGGAAGTCCTGAGATGGAAGCCATTATGAAGCTAGGGGCGGCTGGGATTATCACTGCTGCTTTTGGGCAGTTTCTCCCAAGTAAACTCCTTGATAGCATGGATTTTGCGGTCAACGTTCACGCTTCCCTTCTTCCAAAACACCGTGGTGGCGCTCCCATTCATTATGCCCTGATTCAAGGGGATGAGGAGGCTGGTGTGACCATCATGGAAATGGTTAAAGAGATGGATGCGGGAGATATGATTTCTCGTCGTAGCATTCCCATCACAGATGAGGACAATGTCGGGACCTTGTTTGAGAAATTAGCGATTGTTGGTCGTGACTTGCTTTTGGACACCCTTCCTGCCTATATTGCTGGGGAGATCAAACCTGTGCCTCAGGACCCAAGCCAGGTCACTTTCTCGCCAAATATCAAACCAGAGGAAGAAAAGTTGGACTGGAATAAGACTAACCGTCAACTCTTCAACCAAATCCGAGGGATGAATCCTTGGCCTGTTGCCCACACCTTTCTAAAGGGCGACCGCTTTAAGATTTATGAAGCCCTACCAGTAGAAGGTCAGGGCAATCCAGGGGAGATCCTCTCTATTGGCAAGAAAGAATTGATCGTCGCTACGTCCGAAGGAGCTTTATCTCTCAAGCAAGTGCAGCCAGCTGGTAAACCTAAGATGGACATTGCTTCCTTCCTCAACGGAGTGGGACGGACATTGACAGTAGGAGAACGATTTGGTGACTAAAGTAGAAACGGCTAGAAGTCTCGCCCTAGCAGTGCTAGAGGATGTTTTTGTCAATCAAGCATATTCAAATATTGCCTTAAATAAACACCTCAAGGGGAGTCAACTCTCAGCAGCAGACAAGGGTTTAGTAACAGAGATTGTCTACGGAACGGTAACCCGCAAACTGACTCTGGAATGGTACCTGTCCCACTTTATCGAAGACCGAGACAAGCTAGATAACTGGCTCTATATCCTGCTCCTTATGAGTATCTACCAACTCCGTTTTCTGGATAAGATTCCCGATCACGCAGTGGTCAATGAAGCGGTGGAAATAGCTAAATTCCGTAAAAAAGGCAGTGAAAAATTGGTCAACGCCGTCCTTCGTCGTATTTTGCGAGAAGGCTGGCCAGATGTTGACAGCATCAAACGCAAAAATAAGCGTGATTCCATCGCCTATTCTCTCCCGGTTTGGCTCGTGTCTAAACTTAAGGAAGAATACGGTGAAGAGCGAGCACAAGCCATCTTTAAAAGTCTCTTGGTGCGAAATAAGGCCAGTATTCGGGTGACCGACTTGAGCCGAAAAGAGGAAATCAAAGCTTTGTTAGAGGCGGCTGATTCCCCTTTGGCAGCCACTGGTCTGGTCAAGGAGCAAGGCCACTTTGCAGGACATGATTTGTTCGCAGAAGGGGCCATTACCATCCAAGATGAGTCTAGTCAATTGGTTGCTCCGACTCTTGATCTACAAGGAGAAGAGCGAGTGCTTGATGCTTGTGCAGCTCCTGGTGGGAAAACAGCCCATATTGCTTCTTTCCTCACATCTGGTAAGGTGACGGCTTTGGACCTTTATGATCATAAGTTGGACTTGATCCAAGAAAATGCGGAGCGTTTGGGTGTGGCAGATCGAGTGCAAACGCAAAAATTGGACGCCAGAAAAGTGCATGAGTTTTTTGAAAAAGACTCTTTTGACAAGATTTTAGTAGATGCTCCTTGTTCTGGAATTGGTCTTTTGCGCCGCAAACCAGATATCAAATATAATAAAGAAACGGCGGATTTCGCAACATTACAGCAAATTCAGCTGGAAATACTAGGTAGTGTTTGTCAAACCTTACGAAAAGGTGGTATAATAACGTATAGTACCTGCACTATCGTCTCAGAGGAAAACTTTCACGTCGTTGAGGCATTTTTAGAAAGTCACCCCGAGTTTGAGCAGGTTAAACTAGAACACGAATGCAAGGATATTTTGAAGGACGGCTGTATCTTGATCACTCCTGAATTGTACGGAAGTGATGGATTCTTTATCAGCCAATTCCGTAAGATATCAGAATAGGAAGGAACTGACACAATGGAAATAGCATTATTAACAGATGTTGGTCAGAAACGAACAAATAACCAAGACTATGTCAATCACTTTGTCAACCGAGCAGGACGCACCATGATCCTCTTGGCTGATGGGATGGGAGGACACCGTGCAGGCAATATCGCTAGTGAGATGGCAGTAACAGACCTAGGCGTGGCTTGGGTTGATACCCAAATCGACACCGTCAATGAGGTCCGTGAATGGTTTGCCCACTATCTGGAACTTGAAAATCAAAAAATTCATCAGATGGGGAAAGACGAAGCCTATAAGGGGATGGGAACAACGCTTGAAGCAGTAGCCATTATTGGAAATCAAGCTATTTATGCCCATATTGGTGATTCTCGTATCGGTTTGATCCGTGGTGAAGATTATCGCCAGCTCACAAGTGATCATTCTTTGGTTAATGCTCTGCTAAAGGCTGGCCAGCTAACTCCAGAGGAGGCAGAAATTCATCCGCAGAAAAATATCATTACCCAATCCATTGGGCAAAAAGATGAAATTCAACCAGATTTTGGCATGGTTAGCCTAGAGCCAGGAGACTACCTCTTGCTCAACAGTGACGGCTTGACCAATATGATCTCAGGAAGCGATATCTACGATATTGTAACAAGTGATATTTCCTTGGCAGACAAGGCGGCAACTTTGATTCGTTTTGCCAACAATGCAGGTGGTTTAGACAATATCACGGTTGCCCTTGTTCACATGAATGAGGAGGAAGTAGAATGATCCAGATCGGCAAGATTTTTGCCGGACGATATCGGATTATCAAACAGATTGGTCGAGGAGGCATGGCGGATGTTTACTTGGCCAAGGATTTGATCCTAGACGGGGAAGAAGTGGCGGTTAAGGTCCTGAGGACTAACTATCAGACAGATCCGATTGCTGTGGCACGTTTTCAACGTGAAGCGAGAGCCATGGCGGATCTGGATCATCCCCATATCGTTCGAATAACAGATATCGGTGAGGAAGACGGTCAGCAGTATCTAGCTATGGAGTATGTGGCAGGGCTGGACCTCAAACGTTATATTAAAGAACACTCTCCTCTCTCAAACGAAGAAGCCGTCCGTATTATGGGACAGATTCTCTTGGCGATGCGTCTGGCGCATACGAGAGGGATTATCCACCGAGATTTGAAACCTCAAAATATCCTATTGACACCAGATGGAACTGCCAAAGTTACAGACTTTGGGATTGCCGTGGCCTTTGCAGAGACCAGTCTGACACAGACCAACTCCATGCTCGGTTCAGTTCACTATCTCTCACCTGAGCAGGCCCGTGGTTCCAAGGCAACTGTGCAGAGTGACATCTATGCTATGGGGATTATTTTCTATGAAATGTTGACTGGACATATCCCTTATGATGGGGATAGTGCAGTGACTATTGCCCTCCAGCATTTCCAAAAACCACTTCCATCTGTTATTGCTGAGAATCCAGCAGTACCACAAGCTTTGGAAAATGTCGTTATCAAGGCAACGGCCAAGAAATTGACAGATCGCTATCAGTCTGTATCAGAAATGTATGTGGACTTGTCGAGTTGTTTGTCTCACAATCGTAGGAGAGAACCAAAGCTAGTCTTTGATGAGGCAAGCAAGGTTGATACCAAGACCTTGCCTAAAGTTCCACAAAGCACTCTGACCTCTATTCCGAAGGCTAAGCCACAATTAGAGCGACCTCAATCAAAACAGCAGACTCAGCAGGTAGTAGATGAAGCACCAGTACCAAAACCAGCGAAAAAACGGAAGTTTAAAGCTCGCTACATGATTTTACTGGCCAGTGCCTTGCTAGTTGCAGCCTCTTTGATTTGGATCTTCTCCCGAACTCCAGCGACTATTGCTATTCCAAATGTATCGGGACAGACAGTTGCTGAAGCTAAAGAAACACTGAAGAAAGCTAATTTTGAGGTAGGTGAAGAAAAGTCAGAGGCCAGCGACACAGTAGCCGAAGGTCGCGTCATTCGAACAGATCCAGAAGCTGGAAGCGGTCGAAAAGAAGGAAGCAAAGTAAATCTAATCGTCTCATCAGGTAAGCAATCCTTCCAACTAAGTAACTATGTAGGACGTAAGTCCTCGGATGTTGTCGCAGAGCTCAAAGGGAAAAAGGTTCCAGAAAATCTTATCAAGATCGAGGAAGAGGAATCTAGCGAAAGCGATCCAGGAACAGTCATTAGGCAAACCCCAGCTGCAGGAAGCACTTACGACCTAACAAAGGCAACAAGTATTGTATTGACAGTTGCTAAGAAGGTAACTAGCGTTTCCATGCCAAGTTACATTGGCTACAGTCTCGAATTTACTAAGAACAATTTGACTCAGATTGTTGGTGTAAAAGAGGCCAATATCGAAGTTGTGGAAGTATCAACTGCTCCTGAAGGAACTGCTGAAGGAACAGTTGTTAGTCAGGACCCTAAACCTGGAGAAAAGGTAGATCTCAATAAAACACGTGTTAAGATTTCGATTTATAAACCAAAACCACTTCCTTCTTCATCAAGTTCGTCTCAACACGGAAATTCAGGAACAGACACGACGCCTTCACAGAGTAACAATCAAGGTAGCAACCCTACAACGGATTCTTCAGATGGCGGTAGAACGTCAAGCAATGAACGAAATTAACCCAATCTTTGTCATGATTTCATGACAAAGATTTTTTTTCATGAACTTTTGTGATAGAATAAAGGGAGTAGAAAATAGGAGTAGAAAATGGACGAATCAAAAGAGTTAAATGCTGTCATTGATGTGATTATGCTAGCTGGAACCATTCTCTTGAAAAGTGGTTCGGAGATTCATCGGGTTGAGGACACCATGATTCGCATTGCCCATTCACAGGGAATAGTGGATTGCAACGTTCTTGCCATGCCAGCAGCTATTTTCTTTTCTATTGAGAATACCAATATTTCTCGTATGAAACGAGTAACTTCTTCCTCCTACAACATCGAAAAAGTCTGCGATGTCAACCAAGTATCACGGGAGCTTGTCGGAGGGCAGATCGATCTCTCTACGGCTTTTGAAAGGCTAAAGGAAATCAGAAATCAAGCTCTTCCTTATACCAAGTTCCAAGTGACTATTGCAGCAACTCTCAGTGCCCCTTTTTTCTCGATTATGTTCGGGGGGAATACCTATGATGCTTTTGGTGCAGCCATTGCGACCTTACTTGGTTTTGCTTTTTCTCTCTATGTAGAGAAGTTTGTCCGCATTCCTTTTGTAACCGCCTTTGCGGGTGCCTTTGTTTTTGGATTGATTGCCCAGTTCTGGGCCCGCTATACAGGATTTCCTTCGACGGCAGACTTGATCATAGCGGGAGCCGTCATGCCTTTTGTTCCAGGGATTGCTCTGACAAATGCAGTTCGGGATATCATGACCAACCATATCAACTCTGGTATGAGCAAGATGTTTGAATCCTTGCTCATTACCCTCGCTTTAGGGGCCGGCACCTCCGTCGCCCTTGTTTTGATGACATAAGATGACTCTAACAAGTATTTTACTCCAAGCAGTGGCGAGTTTACTCGCCATTATCACCTTTCTAATCGTACTAAATGTTCAGCGTTCCATGCTCCTACCTGGTGGTGTTCTGGGAATGGGTGTCTGGCTCCTCTACCTCGTGCTCAAAGAACCAACCAATGTTATTGTTGCGACCTTTATTGCAGCGGTGGTTGGTTCTTGTATCAGCCAAATTTTAAGTATTGTATATAAGACGCCAGCAGTGGTCTTTGTTTTGGCCATTCTTGCTCCCTTGGTGCCCGGTTATCTATCCTATCGAACGACAGCCTTCTTTGTGACAGGCGATTACAGCCATGCCCTTGCCAGCGCGACTTTGGTGGTTATGTTAGCCCTCGTTATTTCTATTGGAATGGCAAGTGGAACGGTGATTTTAAAGCTCTATTACTACATCCGAAAACAGAGAAGAATCTCCTCCTAAGGCTGTCAAAGCAAAGACTTGATTTGGTGAATCAAGTCTTTTTTCTCTCTTTTGCCCCTATTTGTGATAAAATAGAATGAAACGATTTTTTACAATGAATGAAAAAACAGAGGTAAATATGACAATCGGTATTGATAAGATTGGTTTTGCGACCAGTCAATATGTCTTGAAATTACAAGACTTAGCAGAAGCAAGGGGAGTTGACCCCGAAAAATTTAGCAAGGGACTCTTGTTAAATGAAATTAGTATTGCGCCACTGACTGAGGACATTGTTACCTTGGCATCTAGTGCAAGCAACTCTATCCTCACAGATAAAGAAAAAGAAGAAATCGATATGGTCATCGTGGCGACTGAGTCAGGGATTGACCAGAGTAAGGCAGCGGCAGTCTTTGTTCATGGTTTATTAGGCATCCAGCCTTTCGCCCGTTGCTTTGAAATCAAAGAAGCCTGCTATGGAGCAACAGCTGCTCTCCATTATGCTAAATTGCATGTGGAAAATTCTCCAGAGTCTAAGGTTTTGGTCATTGCCAGTGATATTGCCAAGTATGGTGTGGGAACTCCAGGTGAACCAACTCAGGGTGCTGGAAGTGTAGCGATGTTGATCACCCAAAATCCGCGCATCATGGCCTTTAACAATGATAATGTTGCTCAAACACGCGACATCATGGATTTCTGGCGTCCGAACTATTCAAGCACTCCTTATGTAAATGGCATGTACTCGACCCAACAGTATCTTGATTGCCTGACAACGACTTGGGGTGAATACAAGAAACGCTATGATTGGACTATGGATGACTTTGCGGCTATCTGCTTCCACTTGCCTTATCCTAAGTTGGCCCTAAAAGGATTGCGCAAGATGATGGATAAGACTTTATCTCAGGAAAAAAAGGATAGTTTGCAAGAAAATTTTGATAAGTCCATTCTCTACAGTCAGATGATTGGAAATATCTATACAGGTTCCCTCTTTCTCGGGCTTCTCTCTCTTTTGGAAAATGCAGAGACTTTGAAGGCTGGAGATAAAATTGCCCTCTACAGTTACGGAAGTGGAGCGGTTTCAGAGTTCTTTAGTGGTGAATTGGTCGAAGGCTATGAGGCTTACCTTGATAAGGATCGCTTGAACAAGCTCAATCAACGTACTGCCCTGTCTGTTGCAGATTATGAAAAAGTCTTCTTCGAAGAATTGCAGTTGGATGAATCTGGTTCAGCCCAATTTGCAGGCTATGAACATCAAGACTATGCCTTGGTTGAAATTCTCAACCACCAACGCCGTTATAGCAAGGTTGAAAAATAATGAAGAAAAGTTGGAATGGATTTTCTAAAAAATCATACCATGAGCGCCTTGAGTTGTTGCGAGCTCAGGCGCTCCTTAGTCCTGAAAAGCAAACGGGTCTGGAGCAGGATGAACAAGTCAGCTTGGCTGTTGCAGACCAGCTGAGTGAGAATGTGGTGGGAACTTTTTCTCTGCCTTATTCTATCATTCCAGAACTTTTGGTGAACGGTCAGGACTACACAGTTCCCTATGTGACAGAAGAACCTTCTGTGGTTGCTGCGGCCAGCTATGCCAGCAAAATCATCAAGCGTGCAGGCGGTTTTACTGCTCAAGTCCATCAGCGTCAGATGATTGGGCAGGNAGCCCTTTATCAAGTTGCTAATTCAGATATAGCGCAAGAGAAGATTGCCAGCAAGAAAGCGGAGCTCTTGGAAATTGCCAATCAAGCCTATCCTTCTATCGTCAAACGTGGTGGTGGGGCGCGTGATTTGCATGTAGAGCAGATCAAAGGTGAAACAGACTTTCTCGTTGTTTATCTCCATGTCGATACCCAGGAAGCTATGGGAGCCAATATGCTCAACACCATGCTAGAAGCCTTGAAGCCGGTCTTAGAAGAACTCAGTCAGGGACAGAGTCTCATGGGTATTTTGTCCAACTACGCGACCGATTCTCTGGTGACTGCAAGCTGTCGTATCGCCTTTCGCTACTTGAGCCCTCAAAGGGACCAAGGACGAGAAATTGCGGAGAAAATAGCCTTGGCTAGCCAGTTTGCGCAGACTGATCCCTACCGAGCAGCTACGCACAATAAAGGGATTTTTAATGGTATTGATGCCATTTTGGTTGCCACTGGTAATGACTGGCGTGCCATCGAAGCTGGTGCCCATGCCTTTGCTAGTCAAGATGGACGCTATCAAGGCCTCAGCCGTTGGAGTATAGATAAGGACACAGAAGAATTGGTCGGTGAGATGACACTACCCATGCCGGTAGCGACCAAGGGCGGCTCTATCGGTCTCAACCCACGTGTGGCTCTTAGTCACGAACTACTGGGAAATCCTTCAGCCAAAGAATTAGCTCAGATTATCGTTTCGATCGGGCTGGCACAAAATTTTGCGGCCCTCAAAGCCTTGGTGAGTACAGGCATCCAGCAAGGCCATATGAAATTACAGGCCAAATCCCTAGCTCTCCTAGCAGGTGCTAGTGAGTCCGAGGTTGCTTCCCTCGTTGAGCGCCTCATCGCAGATAAAACCTTTAACTTAGAGACAGCCCAGCGCTATCTCGAAAACTTAAGATCATAAAAAACTCAGACGAATCAGTCTGAGTTTTCTTGTGTTTAAATACTTTTTCCGGGTAATAGAGTAACGGGTAAGAAGTAACCAGTTGTCGCAACTTCCTTGCCTTCAATCTTCTGTAAGAGGAGATCGACAGTGAGTTGGGCAATCTCTTTCATAGGTTGCTTAATCGTTGTCAAATGAGGATAGTAGTTCTCGATAAAATAAGTCCCATCATAGCCGATGACCCTGAGCTCATCAGGAACAGAGATACCTAGTTCCTGAGCGATTTTGATAACTAGGATAGCTGTCAAATCATCCGAAGCAAAAATCGCATCTGGTTTCTGATGGGTCAAGATATTTTTGATTTCCATTTCTTTTCTGACGGGAGAAAAGTCACTCGAAACATTGATAATAGGCGCTTTCGGGAGAACAGAGGCAAAACCAGCATGGCGCAGTCCAGTAGGTGAGTTGGAATTATCATTTCCTGTAATCATGATGATAGACTGGGCGCCTGTCTTGACCAAGGTTTGGGCTGCGAGGACACCGCCACCGTAGTTATCAGAGGAAACGACAGGGATGTCTGGAGACAAGTTTCGGTCAAAGGAAATGATCGGTGCCGTCACACGATTGTAGTCTTCGATTCCAAGATTATGACTTCCTGAGATGATACCGTCCACCTGATTGGCTTCCAGCATTTCAATGTACTCCCGTTCTTTTTCAGAGTCATGTTCGCTGTTACAGATGATGGTCTTGTAGCCATTTTTGAAGAGTTGGTGTTCCAACTTGTCAATCAACTCCGCATAAAAGACATGACTGATGTTTGGGAAAATGAGCCCAATCAACTTGGCAGATTTCCCTTGGAGACTTCGAGCCAGGTTGTTGGGTTTATAGCCCAATTCTCGCATGGCTTCATTAACCTTTTGAATGGTTTTCTCAGATAGATACCCCTTTTTGTTGATGACCCGTGAGACGGTAGTGGGGCTGACACCTGCAAGTTTTGCGACATCAGTTAGTTTTGCGACCATAATCTAATTCATAGTAAGTTCCAGTTGGGTTTCCAGACTTGATGAGGATACCATTTTGATCCGCATGTGGAAAGACACGACCAGAAAATACTTTTTCTCCTTTATTGATGAAAATTTCAAAGACTGACTTGTCGATGAAGATAGTGGCAGTAGTAGCTTGGTTATTGATAGGGCAAGAACGAGTTGTACCAAATTCTTGGGCATACTGCTCACCAGCCTGACTACGATTCACTGTCACTTGACCATTTACAAGGTCAAAGTTGATTGAAAGGCCCTTGCTTTCTTTATCGGCTAGTAAGACAATCTCGCTCTGGCTATTGGCTTCCAAGTTGAGCTCGAGTTCATAGCTGTTATTCGTTTGAGCACGATTTGAAAAGGGTTCTTCAGAGACACGAAGTTCTTTGACGGCTGAGACAGGATATTGGTAGAGTTTCCCATCTTTGATAGTGAGTTCTTTTACCAAGGAGAAGGTTCCTTGGTAGTCAAAACGGTCAGATGGATAAGAAACATCTGGTAGCCCAAGCCAACTTACTGCCAATGCACGTCCATCTGGAGCGTTAAAGGCTTGAGTCGCATAGGCTTCGAAACCATAGTCTAGATTATGAAGTTGAGACACATCTACCATTTTAGCATTTTCAGGATCAAAGGAAGCCCCGATCTTATACATATTTGGAAAGATATTGTCATAGTCTAGAACGTCCTTATCCAAACCTTGTGGGCAGTAGAGAAGGACAGGTTGCTCCCCTACAAAGACCAGATTTGGGCATTCCATCATGTAGGCAGTGCGATCGTTAGCGAAGTCAAGGTCGCCAACTGCTTGCCAGTTTGTGTAGTCGTTGTCCACAGCCTTGTAGAGACGAACAAAGCCTTTTTTCTCTAAGTCCTGTCCGCCTACGATAGCATAGTATTGACCTTTGAAGTTAAAAATTTGCGGGTCGCGGAAGTGGTCAGTAGAGTCTGCTGGTTGGTCAATCAAGACCTTGTCAATCTTCGTGATTTTGCCACTTTTGTCCAAAAGAGCTCCAATCTGGTAAGGGTGACGAATCCAGTTTTCATCACGGACATTTCCTGTATAAAACAAGAACAAGTTATCGCCAAACTGCATGGCAGAACCAGAGTAGGCACCGTGGCTATCTAATGGAGTATCAGGCAAAACTTTGACTCCAGTTTCTCTAAAGTGAACCAAATCATCACTTTCTAGCTGTGCCCAAGATTTTAAACCGTGGGCTGCACCAAAAGGAAAATTCTGGTAAAAGAGGATCCACTTGCCATCAAAGTAAGAAAAGCCATTTGGGTCGTTGAGAAGTCCTGCTTTTGGCTCAACATGGTAATGAGTATGCCAGGGAGATTGTGCCATCTTTTCCTTTATATGTTGAATTTCTTCTTGCGTCCAATCTTCATAGGGTCTATAACGACGCTCAGTTGTCCATTCCATTTTATCTTTCCTCCATAAGTTCTATTCTATTATTAATAGTAAACGTTTTCGGCAAAAAAAGCAAGTCTTTTATGTTAAAAAAGAGAAAAATATGTCAAACGATTGCCAGAAATAAAGTAAAGGGAATCTGATAAATTTTCACGAAAAAATGAAAGAAAATGAAAAACAAAAGCTTTGAACCCTCTAACATAAGGATGTTTTTATGAGGAAATAGAAAAATACGATCAAAAACTATCATAAATGAGTATAAGGAAGAGAACAAAAATAAAAAAATCTGCAAAACGCTTGACATATTTTAGAAACATGATAAAATAATAGTCGTAGGGCGAATAAATCGCTTTCAAACAAGAACAAAATTTTATAAGGAGATTTTTGCTATGGATTATAGTAAAGTTGCTGCCGAGGTCATTGAGGCTGTCGGCAAAGAGAATCTTGTAGCTGCAGCACATTGTGCGACCCGCCTTCGTCTGGTATTAAAGGATGAAACAAAAGTGAACCAGGCAGCTCTAGATAACAATGCTGATGTTAAAGGTACATTTAGCACAAACGGACAATACCAAATTATTATTGGTCCTGGAGACGTTAACTTTGTATATGCAGAAATCATCAAAAAAACAGGTTTGAAAGAAGTTTCCACAGATGATTTAAAAGAGATTGCGAATAAAGACAAAAAATTTAATCCATTGATGGATTTGATTAAGCTTTTGTCAGATATTTTTGTTCCAATCATTCCTGCATTGGTTGCAGGTGGTCTTTTGATGGCATTACGTAACTTCTTGACATCACCAGACTTATTTGGACCTCAATCAATTGAAGACATGTACCCTGCTATCAAAGGTATTTCAGCGATGATTCAATTGATGTCTGCTGCTCCATTTATGTTCTTGCCTGTTTTGGTAGGTATTTCAGCAGCTAAACGCTTTGGAGCAAACCAATTCCTTGGTGCAGCTATTGGTATGATTATGACCACACCAGATTTGGGTGGTAAAGAAGCTTTTTGGGATATTTTAGGTTACCATGTTACACAAACAAACTATGCTTACCAAGTTATTCCAGTTCTTGTGGCTGTCTGGTTGTTGGCAACTTTAGAAAAATTCTTCCACAAAAAATTGCCATCTGCAGTTGACTTTACTTTCACACCGCTTTTATCAGTTATGATTACAGGATTCCTAACTTTTACAGTTATTGGTCCTGTGATGTTGGTGGTTTCTGATGCCATTACTAATGCTATTGTATGGCTATACAATACTACAGGTGCATTTGGTATGGGGCTCTTTGGTGGAACATATTCATTGATTGTTATGACAGGGCTTCACCAATCATTCCCTGCTATTGAAACACAGTTATTGTCGGCATATAATAATAACGGTACTGGATTTGGTGACTACATCTTTGTTGTTGCTTCAATGGCAAACGTGGCGCAAGGTGCAGCCACTCTTGCTATTTACTTCTTGACTAAAAATGCTAAAACTAAAGGCTTGTCAAGTTCTGCGGCTGTCTCTGCTTTCCTTGGTATTACTGAGCCTGCCCTATTTGGAGTGAACTTGAAATACAAATTCCCATTCTTCTGTGCTCTTGCTGGTTCAGCAGTTGGTGCCTTTGTTGCAGGCTTGACCCATGTCATTGCTGTTTCTTTGGGAGCAGCTGGATTTATCGGATTCCTATCTATTAAAGCAGGTTCAATCCCTATGTATGTAGTTGCAGAAGTGATTTCATTTGCCGCAGCCTTTGCTTTGACTTATTTCTATGGTAAAACAAAAGCAGCAGGTGTCTTTGCTGATGAAGCCGCAACAGCAACTGCAGAAACAGTTACTGAAACTACAGTAGAAGCACCAGTAGTGGAAGAGTTTGATACTCTTCAAAATGAAACAATCCAAACTCCTATCGTTGGAGATGTGGTTGCTCTTGAGAATGTCAATGACCCAGTATTTTCAAGTGGTGCAATGGGACAAGGAATCGCTGTAAAACCAAGCCAAGGCGTGGTTTACGCACCAGCTGATGCAGAAGTATCTATCGCATTTCCAACAGGTCACGCCTTTGGTTTGAAGACAGCTAAGGGAGCTGAAATCTTGATCCACGTTGGTATCGACACTGTATCTATGAACGGCGAAGGCTTTGAAGCAAAAGTTTCTCAAGGCGACAAGGTCAAAGCTGGAGACGTTCTTGGAACCTTTGACTCAGACAAAATCGCTGCCGCAGGTCTTGACGACACAACAATGGTTATCGTAACTAACACAGCAGACTACGCTTCTGTTACACCAGTCGCAAGTGGTTCTGTTGTCAAGGGTGACGTGATCATCGAAGTGAAAGCCTAATCCTCTTCGAAAATCAAATCTAAAAATAAAACGAACAAATATTATGTTTGTTCGTTTTTACTTGGATGGTAAGATTTACAGAGGAAAATCTAAAATATTGAGAAATCTAGCCCTTTAAAATGTGCTATAATAGAGAAAACAAAGATAAGAGGTTTATCATGACAAAATTATATGGAAGCTTAGAAGCGGGCGGTACAAAGTTCGTCTGTGCTGTCGGAGATGAAAATTTTAACGTTGTAGAAAAAACACAGTTTCCTACAACAACTCCTATCGAGACCATCGATAAAACCATCGAGTTCTTTTCGAAATTCGATAATCTTGCAGGTCTTGCCATCGGTTCCTTCGGTCCTATCGATATCGATAAAAACTCAAAAACCTATGGTTTTATCACAACGACTCCAAAACCTCACTGGGCAAATGTAGACCTACTTGGTGCCCTTCGTCGTGCCCTCAACGTACCCATGTATTTCACCACTGACGTAAACAGCTCTGCCTATGGTGAAGTGGTTGCTCGTAACAATGCTGGCGGTCGTATCGAAAACTTGGTTTACTACACGATCGGTACAGGGATTGGTGCAGGTGTTATCCAACGTGGTGAGTTTATCGGTGGTGTCGGTCACCCTGAGATGGGGCACTACTATGTGGCTAAACACCCAATGGATGTAGAAAAAGAATTTAACGGTGTTTGCCCTTTCCACAAGGGCTGTTTGGAAGGCTTTGCGGCTGGTCCAAGTCTCGAGGCTCGTACAGGTATTCGTGGTGAAAACATCGAACTCAACAGTTCTGTCTGGGACGTTCAAGCCTACTATATCGCTCAAGCTGCGGTCAATGCTACAGTGACTTTCCGTCCAGATGTGATCGTCTTTGGTGGTGGGGTTATGGCCCAACAACACATGCTGGACCGTGTGCGTGAGAAATTCACAGCTCTTCTCAACGGCTACCTACCTGTACCAGACGTGCGTGACTACATCGTGACCCCAGCAGTCGCAGGCAATGGTTCTGCTACACTTGGAAACTTTGTCCTTGCTAAGAGTGTCGCAAAATAAAACAAACAAAATATCCGCTTGGGAAACCAAACGGATGTTTTGCTTAAAGACAATGTTTTTTGAGCCTTTCCTTAAGTGATTACGGACGGTAGCGACTTTCTTCGAAATTCCATACCTAAACTTTGAGCCTAATGTCTCAAGGTTTCCGAACACCTGAAATCTAATGATTTCAGGTGTTTTTATCACGGCGGAAAGGCTAGGTAAGTCCTCGATTCACTATCAAAAAATAGGCATGATTTCCATACTAAAGTATATTTAGTATCAGGCTATTTTCTATTCTCAAAACATCTGCCAGAAGAAATCAATGATATAGGTCAAACCATAAGTATAAACCACTAGGGTAAAGGGCTTGGTCAAAACGATGATAATCATATAGCGTTTGAAGGTCATCTTGGTAAGGGCAGCCAGCATACAGAGAAAGTCAGCTGGACTGACAGGCCAGATCATCATAAAGATAAAGAACCGCTCGAAACGATTGCCCTTATCTAGCCAACCAATGTACTTGTCATAGGTGCGCTTGCTGACGACCGACTGGACAAAGGCAGCTCCATAGAGTCGCACGAGGTAAAAGATAATGGCACAGCCAATCACGATGCCGATATAGTTATAGATGGTTCCGATGATGTGGCCGTAAATAAAGACTCCAGCCACTGAGGTCAAAGCTCCCGGAATGATCGGAACAACAGTTTGTAGAATTTGTAAAAAGATAAAGAGTGGTGGCCCCCAAAGCCCAGCTTGCTGGATAAAGGCCGATAGGGTTTCCTTGGACTGTAAAACACCCGCCTGATAGGCCCAAATACAAAAAATCAATGTACCGACTCCCCCGACGATAGACGAAATATTGATGACTTGCTGCAGAAGGGGAGAAACAGCTTTCATTTGCTTGTGCTGTGACATAGAAACTCCTTATAGATAGTATGATTCTACTATACCATATTTTTCTTATAAAGACTAATTTGATTCCTTATCTTGCTTTTTATATAAGTGTGGTACAATTAAAGGAGTAAGTCAAGAGATATAATGGTGAAAGAAATGTTAGATTTAAAATTTAAAGGAAGATGGAGAAAGTACCAAAAGGAAGTCTTAGATCGTTTTCAGAACTATCAAACAGATGGCCATGTTCACCTAGTGGCGGCACCAGGGTCCGGCAAGACCACCATTGGTATCGAGCTGATCGCTCGTTTTGGCAACCCAGCCCTTATCTTGGTTCCAACTGTCACCATTCGTGAACAATGGGTAGATAGGATCCAAACAGCCTTTTTAGAGAATGAACAGAAGATTTCAGATCTCGTTTCCCAAAACTTAAAGGAGATGAAGGCATTAACGATTGTGACCTATCAGGCTTTTCATAGCGCTATGAACCAATTGCAATCACAAGAAGATGGAGAAGCAGAGGATTTTGTGGGGTTTGATTTGCTTGCAAGTCTAAGAGCTCAGAAAGTTGCTACTCTTTGCTTGGACGAATGCCACCACCTGCGCAATGAATGGTGGAAAAGTCTGGAAACCTTTCGCAAGCAGTATGGACAGTTGCAAGTCATCTCCCTGACAGCGACACCACCTTATGACAGCGAACCTGAACTCTGGGAACGCTATATCCGTATGTGTGGGGAAATTGACCAAGAAATTACGGTACCTGAACTAGTCAAGGAAGAAACCCTCTGTCCTCATCAGGATTTTGTTTATATCTGTTCACCAACAGCTGAAGAGTCGGAACACCTCAGGCAGTTTGAAGATAGAAAGTGGGAGTATATCCATCAGCTTTTGGTCAATCCTGACTTTCAAGCTCTAGTGTCAGGTTCAAAGGTAATCAAAGGAGACATTTCATCCAATGTTCTACTAGAAGACCCTAAGTACTTGTCGGCTATTTTGATCTATATGTATTCTCAAGGCTTGACCATTCCTGACTCTTTAGAGAATCTTTTGGGGGCGAAACGTCTGCCTCAGGTGAACTCCTACTGGCTCGAGCTGTTGTTGCAGAGTGTTCTCTATCAAACTCCAGATTGGTATGAGGATCCAGATGGATTTAGGGAAAAGTTAGAATCCGATTTGAAAGCACGGGGGTTGATCGAACAGCGACAGGTTTCTTTAGTCAAGTCCAAGTCTAGGGACAAGATTTTAAATCAGTCTTTGGGGAAATTGTCTGGTATTGCAGATATTTTTCTGACTGAGTATAAGAGTATGGGACAAGATTTGCGACAACTCGTCTTGGCGGATTATATTCGCAAGGATTTTGCCACCTATCTGGGAGATAATCAGGCAACCATTTCTCAGTTGGGAGTTCTTCCTTATTTTGAAAGCATTCGTCGGAAAGCTCAGGAGCATGAGATACCTGTATCTTTGGCTGTCTTGTCAGGGAGTGTCGTTATTCTTCCCACCAATGTGGCAACAGAGTTGAAGGAACTCTTGCCTCAGGTTCATCTTAGTTTTTCGTCTCTTGGTCAGTTAGACCAAGAGGATTATGTGCAGGTGGGATTTCCTAGTACGGCTAAGGGTATTGTAGGGGCGGTGACGGAACTTTTTCAACGCGGTCGGATTCAAGTCCTAGTCGGAACCAAATCTCTCCTCGGAGAGGGTTGGGATGCTCCTTGTGTCAATTCCCTAATCCTCGGAAGCTTTGTGGGGAGCTTTATGCTGAGTAACCAGATGCGGGGGCGTGCCATTCGTATCTGGCCGGGACATCCAGAAAAGACCAGTAACATCTGGCATCTGGTAGCCGTTCAAGCGCAAGCGCTCATCACTCTTCCTGGTGAGGAGCCAAGACCAGAGAGCAATCAGGATCTGCAAACCTTGTCTCGTCGTATGGAACATTTTCTTGGACTGGCCTATAATCAGGAGAGTATTGAGACCGGTTTGGATCGTTTGGATTTTCCAAAGCCCCCTTTTAAGAAAAAGCAAATCAGTGAGTATAATGAGCGAGTTAAGAGTCTCTCCAAGGATCGAGCAGACTTGTGCCAAAAATGGCAAGATGCTCTTATCGTAGCGGATCAGCTCGAGATAGTTACAGAAGTCGCAACCCAAAAACAGAAGATCCCAGTCATGCTCTTGCTTGATGCATTAAAATGGGTTCGCATGTCTTTGTTGCTCCTAGCAGTGGATTTATTGTTCTTGTTGTTTAGATTGAGACTGATTAGAGTTTGGTGGCTTACGGTAGCCTGTCTCCTCTTTCTAGCTTTTGCTACATCACGCTATCTCCTCTATAAAAGCCCCTATAAGCGTATGCAATTCCTTGGTGAGCAGATCCGAAAGGCTCTGCTAGATTCGGGGTATCTAACGGACGATCAATCCCGTGTTCAGGTAGAGGAGGACAAGGGAAACTACATGGTCTTTGCCTATCTCAAGGGAGGAAGCATGAGGGACAAGGAGTTGTTTGCTCAGACTGTGGGAGAGTTCTTTGCTCCAGTGGACAACCAGCGCTATCTCTTGAAGGCAGAGAAAGTTCGACAAGGTCAGTCACCTTACTATGTCGTGCCTAGTCTTTTTGACAAGCGCAAGGAAGAGGCACAAAAATTTCTCGACTTCCTAACGCCAACTATCGGACGTTATCACCTCGTCTACACACGAACAGAGGCCGGACGGAAAATCCTTCTCGAAGCTCGTATCAAAGCTCTCTCTAACAAAAACGACCGTATCTTGACTAAGAAGAAGGTTAAAAGCCAGTTGGAGTAGGGGCGTATGGGAAAATCCATCTGAAACATGATATAATATAGTAAAATTGTGCATTATAAAGGAGAGAATGATGCAAGTAAAGCCAGAACTGGAGATAGAAAAACAACTGATCACCCAACTGGTAACTGGGGAAAGCCAATGGACTTATAGGGAGGACCTCAAAACAGAAGACCAATTATGGGACAATTTCTTTACTAAACTAGCCCAAAACAACGTTGCCCTGCTAGCAGACTATCCTTTGACAGAGCAGGAAAAACGCCAGATTCAGAACCAATTAAACTTTGTCAGCTACTACGATGCTGCCAAGTGGTTGGTCGGAGAAAATGGTATTGCCAAAGTTGAGGTTCAAAGAGAAGATGCTAGCCTAGGAACCATTCGTTTATCAGTTATCTGGCGAGACAATATCGCAGCTGGTAAGTCTAGCTATGAAGTTGTCAACCAAGTCGAGAGAGACAAAGCTAATACTCTGGACCAAGACCGTAGGCTAGACGTGACACTTTTGATCAATGGTCTTCCGATGATTCAAATCGAACTTAAAAGTCCCCGAGTCGCTTTTTTAGATGCCTTTCATCAGATTAAAAAGTATGATCGCGAAGGTAAGTTCCGTGGCATCTACTCTAGCTTGCAGATGTTTGTTGTGACCAACAAGGTCGATACACGCTATATTGCCGCAGCTAGAGAAAACAAACTCAACAAGCAATTTCTAACTAAGTGGGTGGATAAGGAGAACCAACCCATAACGAGCTTGACCAGCTTTGCCCACGAAGTCCTTTCTATCCCTCGTGCGCACCAGATGGTCATGCAATACTCGGTCATTGATGATAGCAAGAAAGCTCTCATCCTCTTGCGCCCCTATCAGATTCATGCCATCGAAGCGGTGCAGGAAGCTTCTCGCCAGCAAGCATCAGGCTATGTTTGGCATACAACAGGTTCAGGGAAGACCTTGACCTCTTATAAGGTAGCGAGGAATCTCCTTCAAATTCCATCTATCCAAAAAACGATTTTTGTCGTTGACCGCAGGGACTTGGACCAACAGACCACTTCATCTTTTCTCTCTTATGCGACCAATGATGTCATTGATATTGATGAGACGGATAATACTCATGATTTAGTCAAGCGACTAGGTAGTAATGACAAGCGGGTCGTGGTGACTACCATCCAGAAAATTACGACCATGATGCGCAAGTTTGACCAAGGTCTTTACCAAAAAGATGCGGATAAAATCAAAGGACTCCGAGTGGCCTTTGTGGTGGATGAATGCCACCGTGCAGTGACGCCACAAACACAAAAGGATATTAAAATTTTTTTCCCTCAGTCCCTCTGGTATGGATTTACAGGAACGCCTATCTTTAAGGAAAATAAACGCCAGCAGGTCGGAGATCTTGCCCAAACCACCCAGCAACAGTATGGTGATCGTCTCCATGAATATACGGTCAAGGAAGCTATCCATGACGGAGCTGTTTTGGGCTTTAAAGTAGACTATCGTAATACCCTCATCACGGATAAATCTGAAGATGACATACCAGATACCGTCTACGAAAATGAGGAGCACATGCTGGAAGTCTTGGATGCCATTATCAATAAATCCCGCCAACAGCTAGGCTTCCAAAAGGGAGTAGGTAAGACCTACAATGCTATCTTGACTGTCAAGTCAATCCCTCAAGCCCAAGCCTACTATGACCTGCTCAAACGAGTCAAGGCTGGGGAGACGAGAGTTAAGGTATCGGAGAGGGTCAAGCAGGTCCTTCCTGACTTTCCAAAGGCGACCATCACCTACTCCGTTACGGAGAATGAAGAAGACTCAAGAGTCAACCAAGACCACATGAAGCAGGTCTTAGAGGACTACAACCAAGAGTTTGATACTCACTTCACCATGGCGGATCTTCGTGGTTTTAATACAGATGTCAATAACCGTCTAGCCCGAAAACAGGATAAATATCTTTATCGCAATGAACAGTTGGACTTGGTTATCGTGGTCAATCGTCTCCTAACAGGATTTGATGCCCCTTGTCTATCAACTCTCTTTATCGACAGAAAGCCCATGCAACCGCAGGACTTGATTCAGGCCTTTAGTAGAACCAATCGTATCTTTGATTCTAGTAAGACTTATGGTCATATCATCACCTTCCAAAAGCCCCTAGCCTTTAAGGAAGCAGTGGATAATGCTCTCAAACTCTACTCAAATGGTGGAGAAAATGAGGTCCTAGCGCCGAGTTGGGAAGAGGAAAAGAGAAACTTTTTGCGGAGTTGCAGTGATTTCCAAAATCTCATCACCGATGATCCGGAGGAAGGGCTTCAAATCGAGCAAATCTCTACACCTGAGTTGAGAAAGCTTGCCAAGGCCTATCAAGTCTTTGATAAATATCTAGCCTCTATCCGAGTGTATAAAGAGTATGATGAGGAAGAAATCTATGCCCAGACAGGACTAAGCGCAGAAGAATTGGAAAACTATCTAGGTTTTTATCAAAATATCCTTGCAGAATTAAAAAGTCGAAGAGATGATGGTGATGAGGATGAGGAGCCCCTTGATATTCACTATGAACTGGAGTCTATCCAAGTAGATGAGATCAACTATGCCTATATCTTGACCTTGATCCAAAGCCTAATCGAGCAAGGTCAGAGTCAAGAAAAGAACTTAAGCGCTCAGGATAGAGAAGCAGTGGATACCTATATTCAGAGCCTTGAGAAGACCAATCCAAATCTTGCCCAGATCATTACTGAACTTTGGAGAGAAGTCCAAGCAAATCAAGAAAGCTATCGTGGTCAGTCTATCGCAAATATCTTGGATCAGATGATCGAGGCGGTCATCCAGCAACACATCCAAGTCTTTAGCAAGCGTTGGTATGTCGGTGAGGATGAACTCCGTTACTATGTCGAACACTACCGTAAGGGAGCCAAAAAACAACTAGGAGAGAGCCAGTTGACCAAGAGTCAGCGCTATCAGGACTATAAGATAGAAGTGACAGATGCCCTCAATCCCCTCCTCTATAAAAAACAAATCAAGGAAGCCTGTAAGCAGCTGGTCGAAGAAGTCATTGAGCCATTGAGGGTTGGAAGATAGGTCTTCGAAGTTTCGAAGACATACACTTCCTAAAGTTTAGATGTATTCTAAGCTTAGAATGATAAGGAATACATAAATTTATGAGTATTCTAAGCTTCGAATGCTCTGCCTGAGAGAGTTTTGAGGTCTTCGAGCTTTCGAATAGTCATCTTTCCTAAAGTTTAGATGTATTCTAAAGCTAGAAAAGTTAAAATCTAAAAATAGTAAGAGTCTCTAGCTGACAGACAGATATGTTTCCAGTCAGATAGGGATTTTTTATTTTGGAAATAAAAGATTTGCCCTGAAAAGTACATTTTAGATGAAAATATTGACAGTTCAGAGGAAGGGGGACAAATCTTTTAAAGTAACTGTTAGAATGGATTTATAAATTTAAGGGAAAACTCCTTTTTGAAATAATGAAAAAAGAAAGGTTATCATCATGACAAAAACATTCACTATCCATCCGCTAAGCTATACCAACTTTACCAACCGCGAGTTTGAAAGTCTCATGGTAGATACGGGTCAACTACTAGAAGTTTTTGCTAAGGCGCATAAGGACGAGACTATGTATAGTAAGCACCTTGATTCCTTCAAGAGCAAGCTAGCAGACTTCCAAGGCCAACTCGCTATCGTAGAAAAGAAAGAGGCGACGAACCTGACCGAAGTCGATCGCAATCGTGACAGCGCCCTAGTCGGTCTCTTTACCCTTCATCGAGGATTTGCTAAGATTAAGGAGACCAAACTTAAAGAAGCCCATGAGACCTTGAAACCAGTCTTTGCCAAGTACAAGGATATCACCAAGCACAGCAATGATGTGGAAACGGCAGAAATCAAGAGTCTACTCAAAACCCTTAGTGAAGAACACTATCACACGGCAGTGACCGGTCTAGGACTGACACCCATGCTGACGGCGGTAATCAGTGCGCAGGAAGAGTATGATAAGGTGGAAAGTCAGGCGCGTGCGCATAAGTCTGCCAAGGAGGTCGGCAAGACCAGACAAGTCCGTACCGAACTAACCAGCATCTACGACCTCTTTATGCGCTATACCGCAGCCAGTGCAGAAGCCTATCCAGAAAAAGAACACCTGACCAAACTCCTCAAAGACCTGAATGCAATCCGAGATAGCAAGCGACGATTGACTGGTTCGAACAAGAAGGAGAAAAAAGTAAAAGTAGAAGAAGCAGAACAAGTAGCAGGATAAGGACAACCCCTTAGAAATGGATTTCTAAGGGGATTTTTGTGGATTCGTGGTATAATGATAGACGAAAGGAAAGCGCTATTTATTATATAAACTTGAAATTATTAAAATTTATATTCGGTAGATTAAAGAATATATCGTTAAGCAGGAGCAAAAAGTTATGAAGATTGATAAACACATTGTAGATATAAATGAAAATATTTGTAAAAATATAGAACAGATGAATATGAGTGGAGAACGTGGCTTTTCTTCTCAAAATATTATGAATGCTTTAAGAAATTTTGTAGAACATATTGCTGTTAAAATATATAACCATGACAAAAATGTCGATTTGGAATGGAATTATCAGAGTATAGATTTAAGTATAAAATACATCAATGGAAATTCAAACTACATTTTTTTAAGAAAAATTCATAGATTTCTTCAAAAATCGGCTTCACATTATACCCTGGATGAGAATAACTCAGAGAGATTATTGCTTAAATATTATGAATATATGCTGAAAATAAAAAAGTTTTTACTAACTAATTATGAATTTGAGGTTTTAGAGAATCTAGAAAAATTTCCACTTTACACTGATACAATGTCTGAAGAATATTATGCGAAAATTGCTGATGTAATTGATAATCCTAAATATCCAATAACCGAGAGTGAGAGATATTATATCCAAAAAATCAAGCCTTTTTTTGTGAATCAAAATATTTACTATGAAGTAACATATACTAGTACATATGGTAACTGTAAAAAATCTGAGAGAATAACAGCGTACACTAATAAAGAAATTATGTCAAATTATGCAACGAAGCTATATATAAGAAATGAAAAAATAAGCATATATGGCTCTATTCTAACTATATCAGTAATTGCTGATTGGGATGTTGCTATTCGTCCATGCGAATTTCATTCTTTAAGCCGTATCCTAAAAATTGGGAGAGATGAGGTGAAGTCTTCACACTCGGAATATAGAATTTTAATGGCATTTCTAAAGAAAAATCAAATAAATTTAATTGATATTATAGAACTAAATCAGGAGTTATATCAAAAAACCAAAGCTTATGTCAATCAAAAATCAAAGGTATCTTACATCTTTGATATCTTAGATAATGCTAGAATGATAATTCAGGCAAATAAGCCGGGATCTAATATCCTAAAATACTTATTATTTCATATGAATAATGAGATTTTAAAAGAACAGTATTTTTATGATAATCACCCGTACAATAAATGTGAAGGAGGAAATATAAAATTATCTGGTCTTCGATTAAAATGGGGTTGTATTCCATTTGATGAGATGCCGTTTTGCTCTTCTTTAATTAATCATAATCCTAAAATATATGATCTATTAACTTGTATTGATGATGATGGGAAAGATAGTGAATTTCTAGCGAGACTAATAAAAAATAATACTGAAATTCATGGGAAAATATATACATCAATAACTGAATTGCCAGAAGAATACTCTGAAAGAGTTGAGGATTTAGTTGGGCAATATAATAGAAAAATAATAAGTAAACATGCAGGAAGAAAATTAAAAATTGAAAATGGACAAGTTTTTATTTCACAATATGAAACTGATTCACTTGAAGTTTTGAATAAATTAATAGATTTCTCAAGAGGCAATAACAAAAATCATGCTCAATCAGTTGAGAGATGGTTAGAAAAAAACGAACATAATATTGATGATGCTTTTAAAAAAGAAAAACTAACCTCACTATTTTCTGATTCTGCAGTTGCTTTGATATATGGTTCAGCTGGAACGGGCAAGACATACTTTATAAATCATATTGCACAATTTTTTAATTCAGCAGATAAATTATTTTTATCTGTGACTCATACAGCAGTTGAAAATTTAAGGAGAAGAATTAGTTCATCGAATTGTGAATTTTCAACGATTCAGAAAATTAAATATAAAACAGAAATAAAATGCGACATACTATTCGTTGATGAGTGTAGTATGGTGAGTAACTCTGATATGGCAAAATTGCTAAAAAAAATCTCGTGTAAATTCCTAGTTTTAGTGGGAGATATTTTCCAAATTGAGGCTATTCAGTTTGGGAATTGGTTCGAACTTGCTAAAAAAACTATAAAAAATGAGGCTATAATAGAATTAGCTATACCATATAGAACGCGAGATGATGGTTTGATTGAGGTTTGGAATAAAGTAAGAAATATTGAACCAGATATCATGGAGTGTTTATCTAGACAAGATTTGAATTTTCCATTGGATGACAGTATATTTGAAAAAAATCATGAAGATGAAATTATTTTAAGCTTAAATTATGATGGAATTTATGGCATTAATAACATAAATAGATTGTTACAAGCATCTAATCCTAATCAAAGTATCAAATGGAATTCCAAATTTTATAAAATTAATGATCCTATAGTTTTTAGTGAGTCAAGTAGATTTAATGGAGTTTTGTATAATAATTTAAAGGGAATTATTAGAGATATTCAAGTTATCGAAAATAGTGATAAAATAATTTTTACTATAGAATTATTAGGAGTAGTTTTAAATGGATTAGATGTTTCTGATAGTGAGCTAGAACTTTTGGAAAGTAGCGACATTAACAATTCTGTTATTAGGTTTAGTGTAGATAGATATAGTAGTGCGGATGAGGATATAGAAGATAATTCAGCGACTGTTCCTTTTCAAGTATCGTACGCAATTTCAATCCATAAGGCTCAAGGTTTGGAATATGAATCTGTAAAGATTGTTATCACTAATGAAGTAGATGAACAAATTAATCATAACATTCTATATACTGCTATGACACGAACAAAAAAATATCTTAAGTTATATTGGAGTCCTGAAACAGAGAATTTTGTTATTTCAAATTTAAAGAAAAAAGATATAAATAAAGATTTTAATTTATTAAAAATGAAGTTATAGTATATAGTGAGGTATATTAAGATTATGGGGAATAAATCCATTCCTAGAATTAGATTAGATGAATTTAATAATATTTGGACAAAATCTAAATTAGGAAAACTATACGAAGTCTATTCCGGAAACACTCCGTCACGTTCTGATAATAGAAATTATCAAAATGGAGAGATTCCATGGGTAAAAACAACAGATTTAAATAATTCTATAATACGTTCTAATGAGGAAAATATATCAGTATGTGGAGCATCAAAATTAAGAGTTTTACCTAAAAATTCAGTATTGATAGCAATGTACGGAGGATTTAATCAAATTGGAAGAACAGGGTTACTATCTTATCCTGCTACGATTAATCAAGCTCTAGCAGCTTTGGTGCCAGTCAATGAAATTGATCCAAATTTTCTGCTAAATTTTTTAAATTTTAAAAAAGAAAGTTGGAGAAATGTTGCAGCGAGTAGTAGAAAAGATCCTAACATTACAAAAAATGATGTAGAAAAATTTATAATATCTTTTCCATCTCTTCCCGAACAATCCGCCATCGGATCTCTTTTCCGTACCCTCGACGACCTTCTGGCTAGCTACAAGGACAATCTCGCTAACTACCAAGCTCTCAAGGCGACCATGCTCTCCAAAATGTTTCCCAAAGCTGGACAGACAGTCCCTGAGATTCGTTTGAGCGGATTTGAAGGTGATTGGGAGATAAAACGTGCAGATGAAATTTTTAAGTCAGTATCTAAGAAAAATAGGGCTTCATTACCTGTGCTGTAGGCTTCTCAAATTGATGGTATGGTTTTGAGAGATGAAATTGGTATTGATATTAAATATGATGAAGCTACTCTCAATAATTACAAGATAGTCAAACCAGGTCAATTTGTGATTCATTTACGTTCTTTTCAGGGAGGTTTTGCTTTATCTAAATTAGAAGGAATAACCTCTCCTGCATATACAATTATTGATTTTATTGATAAAGCAAATAACTTACCAGATTTTTGGAATTCAATTTTAACTTCAAGAGATTTTATAAAACGATTAGAGACAGTCACTTATGGAATTAGAGATGGGAAAAGTATCAGTTTTAAAGACTTTTCTAGTTTGAAATTTGTATTTCCAGAGTTCAAAGAACAACAAGCCATCGGTGCCTATTTCTCTAATCTCGATAATCTCATCAACTCTCACCAAGAAAAAATTTCTCAGCTAGAAACACTCAAAAAGAAACTCTTGCAGGATATGTTTATTTAAGGAGGAAAAGAATGTGAATGATTTATTTCAACACTTTGAGTTTACTCTGTTAGTTTATTCTGCTTTGTTTTCGCTTGTAGGTTCTTTTATAGGTTTTATATTACAAGTAATTGTTTCAAGTATTTTATCCAATAGAGGAAAAGTTAAGATTTATATCAAATCGGTTTATAATAAACTATCTGGCAGAGTTTGGGGATTCGAAGATTCAGTAAGCGAAATGTTTTTTTCAGTTCCTTTATGGATTGAAATACATAATACAACAGCCAAGAAACAAATTATTAGAAATCTAAATCTAGTCCTCTATAAGAATAATATCCAAGTTGCCAAAATGACTCAAATGAATTATTATGAAAAATCCAATCAGACATTTTTTTATGGCGAAAATGGAGCGTATTCATTTCTAGTTGATGCTTATGAAATAAAAAGATTTGATCTATATTTTGTTATTTATAAAAAAGAAGTTAACGATAATTTTGATGAGGTTAGGATATCGTATTATGATTCAAAAGATAAATACCATGAGTTTAAAATTTTTGAAATTTCTGAGCCATGGGTTGTATCTAAGAACAAGATTGATAATGATTGGAGACCTATAAATTAATATCAATTTCCTTGAAAATAAACTTAGAAAGAAACATTATGGAAACAACACAAACTTCCCAGTCGCTCTACCAAGCCCTGTGGAACTCAGCGGATGTTCTCCGCTCCAAGATGGATGCTAATGACTACAAGTCTTATCTCTTGGGAATGGTCTTTTACAAGTACCTGTCTGACAAGCTGCTCTTTTTCGTGGCGGAGACCATGGAGGAGGGGACAGATAGTCTGGAGGATGCCCTTGAGGTCTATCGCTCCTACTACGAGGATGCGGATACCCATGAGGACCTGTTATCAGTTATGAGCGACGAGCTCAACTATAGTATCAAGCCAGACCTGACTTTTACCGCTCTAGTAGCAAGGGTCAATGAGGGGACTTTCCAGCTGGAAGATCTAGCTCAAGGTTTTCGTGATATCGAGCAGAGCGACGACCTCTATGAAAATCTCTTTGAAGATATCGACCTCTACTCTAAAAAGCTAGGGGCAACTCCTCAAAAGCAAAACCAAACGGTGGCAGCAGTCATGAAGGAGTTAGCTGTGCTGGATGTAGCGGGTCATGCAGGCGATATGCTGGGGGATGCCTATGAGTATCTGATCGGTCAGTTTGCGACTGACTCGGGTAAGAAAGCTGGTGAGTTCTATACGCCTCAGCCTGTTGCCAAGCTCATGACGCAGATTGCCTTTTTAGGTCGTGAGGACCAGCAAGGTTTTACCATCTATGATGCGACCATGGGCTCTGGCTCTCTCTTGCTTAATGCCAAGAAATACTCTCATAAACCTCAGACAGTGGTCTACTTCGGTCAGGAACTCAATACCTCGACCTATAACCTAGCTCGGATGAACATGATTCTACACGGTGTTCCAGTTGAGAATCAATTCCTCCACAATGCTGATACACTGGATGAAGACTGGCCGACACAGGAACCGACCAACTTTGACGGTGTTCTCATGAACCCTCCATACTCTGCCAAGTGGTCAGCAAGCTCTGGCTTTCTGAATGACCCTCGTTTCTCTCCTTTTGGGAAACTGGCACCCCAGTCCAAGGCTGACTTTGCCTTCCTCTTGCATGGATATTATCACCTCAAGCAGGATAATGGGGTCATGGCTATCGTTCTTCCCCACGGTGTTCTTTTCCGAGGAAATGCGGAAGGGACCATTCGCAAGGCTTTGCTAGAAGAAGGGGCTATTGACATGGTTATCGGTCTACCTGCCAATATCTTCTTTAACACCAGCATTCCGACCACGGTAATCATTCTCAAAAAGAACCGCACCAATCGTGATGTCTACTTTATCGATGCCTCTAAGGAATTTGATAAGGGGAAAAACCAGAATATCATGACGGATGTTCATATCGAGAAGATTCTGGAAGCCTACAAGTCTCGTGAGGAGATTGATAAGTTTGCCCACCTAGCAAGCTATGAAGAGATTGTAGAAAATGACTATAACCTCAATATCCCTCGTTACGTAGATACCTTCGAGGAAGAAGAAATTGAACCACTGACAGATATCGTCAGCAAGATTAACGAGATAAATAAAGCTATCGAAAGCCAAACAGCTTCTTTACTTGAAATGTTGAACCAACTCCACGGAACTACATCAGAAGCCGATGCTGAACTCAAAGAGTTTTTGAAAAACTTTAAAGGGTGATGGGCTTAATTGATTCGCTCATAATTCGCTCATTTTTAAGATACAACTTTGTTTCCATATTTCCTGGAAACTGATAGAAAGTAAGGAGAAACATGGAACAAACTAACCAAAAATCCCAGTGTCAACAACTCTGGGCTAGAAACAAATACCTCGTTTTGAGCCATTCCAGCAATATTTACAATGAGATTCGCCAATACTTGAAGAATGAACAGGTGGAGCTGAGTCTGGTTCAAGAGATGATTGACCGTGCCTGTCAAATCCCAGAGCATAGGGGTCAGGTTTGCAATGCCTTTCAGCATATTTGGGGCTATTTCAAAAAGAAAGCGACAGATGCCGAGCGTAAGGACTATATGCTCTTACTGGATCGCTACCGCTTTGGTCAGGTTTCCAAGGAAGACTTGATTGCTAAAACTCGAGACTTGCTTGAACTCTATCCAAATAGCTACTTGCAACATTCGACTTTACTGAAAGGAGACTCCCATGAGACTTTGGCATGAGGCTTTGATTTCACAACTTCCCCGTCCCCAACTTTTGGGACAACATCGAGAGTGCTGTGCTCTGCGTGGCAATGGCTGGGGCAGAAAGCATGCGACGGTGGACTATGTCTTTACTCACTCGCCCTATCATCTCTATGCTTATCATCGCTTGATCATGAAGGAGATGGCTGACCGTGGCTACAATGTCAGTCCAGAGTGGCTGGACAAGAACTACCGTGGCAAGATCTGTCATCCTTATCAAGACTTGCCTGAGGAGAACCTAGGTAATCCCGTCTATAGTGAGCATGATGCAGGATACTATGAGGAGTGCCTGGCTAATCTCCGAGAGAAAGGCATTGAGCTGGAGTAAGAGTCAGGCTTAGCTCCACATTATAACTCTTCTCATAAATTTTTCGAATAATAAAGATGAGACCTTTAGAGTTTTTCTAAGGTCTTGTTTTATGAGTGTTAGGATTTACTTTTAATAACTTTTAAGTTATAATTAAATTGAAAAGAGGTTGCTTGGTGCATACGATTTACTTCTATAAGGACAAAAATGGAAATGAGCCAGTCTTAGATTATATGAGAGAATTGGCTAGAAAGAAGAGTAAGGACAGTCGCATCAAACTCAATAAACTAAACGACTATATCGAGTTGCTTAGTCAGCATGGGACTAGAGCAGGTGAACCCTATATCAAACATTTGGAAGATGAGATTTGGGAACTTCGACCGCTGAGAGGTAGAGTTTTATTTGTAGCGTGGCTTGATGGGAGTTTTGTTCTCTTGCATCATTTTGTCAAAAAGACTCAGAAAACTCCTAGGAGAGAAATTGAAAAAGCCAAGCGTGAACTGAAGGAAATAAAAGAAAGAGGGTTAAGTGATGAAGAATAGTGCCATTGGAAGTAATTGGAAGGATGTCCGATCTGAACTCTTTACCAAGGAGGAAATCCTTGAAAGTGATATGCGAGTGGCTATCATGAGTGAGTTGATTGAGGCTAGACATGAGCAAGGGATCAGTCAGAAAAAACTGGAAGAACTCAGTGGAGTGAGCCAGCCTGTTATAGCTAGAATGGAAACAGGAAAGACTAGTCCTCAGTTGGATACGGTATTGAAAGTTCTAGCCAGTTTAGGAAAGACACTAGCAGTCGTACCACTTGAACAGGAAAAAAGTTGATAGAGATGAGATTACTTGGTTTGCTAAAATCATCCACTGGATAATTTTACCTCCCGTCCGCACTTTTTCAGGGAAATATCAGAATTACAAAAGAAAACCAACCTATAGTCTTTTCTAATAGCAAGTCATAGTCACTGATGAGAATCATCAATAGCTCGTTTGAGCATTCTAACTAAAATACAGCAATGAAACAAGCAATACAAAGGATTTGAGAAGCTGGTCTCAAGTCTTTTTCTTTTGTTTAAAACAGTGGTATAGTTTCAAACTATATCAAAGCCTAATTATTTACAATTATACAGACAGTTTCTTTTCTGTTAAGATAGTTTCAACAACAAATTTTGGAGGACACATCATGTCAACTACAATCATCGGTTTCCCTCGTTTGGGTGAATTCCGCGAATTAAAATTTACAACTGAAAAATACTTTAGAAAAGAAATCTCAGAAGAAGAACTCTTAGCAGCGGCAAAAGAATTGCGCGCGAAACACTGGAACATTGTCAAAGAAAAAGGCATCACTGAAATCCCATCAAATGACTTTTCTCACTATGACAACTTCCTCGATGCAGCTTTCCTCTTCAACGTGGTGCCTGCATCTGTTCAAAACTTGGACTTGTCTGACCTTGAGCGCTATTTTGCTTTGGCGCGTGGTTACCAAGGTGAAAAAGGGGATGTTCGTGCCCTTCCGATGAAGAAATGGTTCAACACTAACTACCACTACATCGTTCCTAAGTTTGAAAAAGACACTCAAGTCAAATTGGCTGGTCACAAGATCTTCGATGAGTTCCAAGAAGCTAAAGAACTTGGTCTTAATACTCGTCCTGTCCTTGTAGGGCCATTCACTTTCCTTCAATTATCAGACTTTGAAGAAGGCGTGAAAGCAGAAGACTTCGTAGACAGCTTTGTCGCTGCTTACCAAGAAGTTTTTGCAAAATTGGCTGAACTTGGTGCGACTCGTATCCAATTGGACGAAGCTGCTCTTGTTAAAGACTTGACTGCTGAAGAAAAAGCTCTCTTCTTGAACCTCTACAACAAACTTTTGGCTGATAAAAAAGGTCTTGAAGTCTTGCTTCAAACTTACTTTGGTGATGTTCGTGACGTCTACTCTGACCTTGTGAACTTGCCAGTAGATGCCATCGGTCTTGACTTCGTTGAAGGTAAGAAAACTCTTGAACTTGTGAAAGGTGGTTTCCCAGCTGACAAGACTCTCTACGCAGGTATTGTCAATGGTAAGAACATCTGGCGTAACAACTACGAAAAGAGTTTAGCTGTTCTTGAGCAAATTCCAGCTGAAAACATCGTATTGACAAGCTCATGCTCACTTCTTCATGTGCCATTTACAACTGCTAACGAAGAATTTGAACCAGCTATCTTGAACCACTTTGCCTTTGCGGTTGAAAAATTGGAAGAACTTCGTGACTTGGATGCTATCCGCAATGGTCAAGGCGCAGAAGCTCTTGCAGCTAACAAAGAACTCTTTGCGACTGAACGTGTGGGTGAAAATGCAGAACTTCGTGCGCGCATTGCAGGATTGACAGACGCTGACTACACTCGTTTGCCTGCCTTTGCAGAACGTGAAGCTATCCAAGAAGAAGCCTTCAAACTTCCAGCTCTTCCAACAACGACTATCGGTTCATTCCCTCAAACTAAGGAAGTCCGTGCCAAACGTTTGGCCTTCCGTAAGGGTGAATTGTCACAAGAAGAATACGATGCCTTCCTTGCTGAAACTATCGACGAATGGATCAAATGGCAAGAAGAAGTTGGATTTGACGTGCTTGTACATGGTGAGTTCGAGCGTAACGACATGGTTGAGTACTTCGGTCAAAACTTGTCAGGTTACCTCTTCTCTAAGAATGGTTGGGTACAATCATACGGTATGCGTGGGGTGAAACCACCAATCATCTGGGGTGACGTCACACGTCTCAACCCAATCACTGTGAAATGGTCTAGCTACGCACAAAGCCGTACTGACAAACCTGTTAAAGGTATGTTGACTGGACCTGTTACCATCCTCAACTGGTCATTCCCGCGTGAAGACATCTCTATCAAGGATTCTACTCTTCAAATCGCCCTTGCTATCAAGGATGAAGTTCTTGACCTTGAAGCTGCTGGTGTGAAAATCATTCAAATCGACGAGGCTGCTCTTCGTGAGAAATTGCCACTCCGTCGTAGCGACTGGTACGAAGATTACCTTGACTGGGCAATCCCTGCCTTCCGCTTGGTACACTCTACAGTAGCGCCAGATACACAAATCCACACTCACATGTGTTACTCAGAATTTACAGATATCATCCCAGCTATTGACAATATGGATGCGGACGTTATTTCCTTTGAAGCCAGCCGTTCAAACCTTGAAATCTTGGACGAACTCAAAGCGAAAAACTTCCAAACAGAAGTGGGACCTGGGGTTTACGATATCCACTCACCTCGTGTGCCAAACGAAGGCGAAATCGACCACACCATCGAAGCTATCCTTGCCAAAGTACCAAGCAAGAAAGTTTGGATTAACCCTGACTGTGGTTTGAAAACACGTGGTATCCCAGAAACAAAAGAAAGCTTGATCCGCCTTGTCGAAGCAGCCAAAGCTGCGCGTGAGAAATTGTAAGATAAGATTTCTCTCTTGACCCTGACTGATCAAGGAATAGCTTGGCCCTAGCCGGCTCAGCAATAATGAAATCAAAAAGAAAAGGATAATGACTATGTCACGCCAAACGCCGTCACTTTCATTTGAAGTGTTCCCTCCAAACCCAGCAGTGGGTAATGATAAAATTATTTCAGCCCTGCAGGATATGCGGGAGTTGACACCGCACTTTATCAGTGTGACCGCCAGCAATAATAAATTTAATATCAAGGAAACAACGGTTCGTTTGGCTGACTTTATCCAGAATGATTTGGCGATTCCAACTATTGCCCACTTGCCAGCTATCTATCTGACCAAGGAGAAGGTTGCAGAGACACTTGCGGACTTGGACAAGGTTGGTGTGCGAAAAATCTTAGCTCTACGTGGGGACATCATTCCTGATGTGGAACCGCAAAAGGATTTCCGCTACGCAACAGACTTGATTGAGTTCATCAAGGAACAAGCCCCTCACTTTGATATTGTCGGAGCTTGCTACCCGGAGGGACACCCTGATTCGCCAAACCAGATCTCGGATATTCAAAATCTCAAGAAGAAAGTGGATGCAGGTTGCTCAAGTCTCGTAACGCAACTTTTCTTTGATAATGAGCGTTTCTATGATTTCCAAGATAAGTGTACCTTGGCAGGGATTGATGTTCCTATTCATGCAGGGATTATGCCAATTCTTAACCGTAACCAAGCGCTTCGTCTCTTGAAAACGTGTGAGAATATCCACCTTCCACGTAAATTTAAGGCCATCTTGGACAAGTATGAGCATGACCCTGAGTCGCTCAGAGCAGCAGGACTTGCCTACGCAGTGGATCAAATCGTGGACTTGGTCACTCAGGATGTCGCAGGTGTGCATCTCTACACCATGAACAATGCTGAAACAGCCAAATACATCCACCAAGCAACCCATGCCTTGTTTAATCATCAGTCTTTAGGATAATCGATTCTTTTAGCACTTCGTCTAAAGTGGTTAGGCCGCAGCAAATCTTCGATTTCATGGCTAAACTGCAAGCCTTGGTCTTTCAGTTTGCCTGTAACGTTAGCGAGACTAACCTTACTTTAACCACTGAGACGACAGCTTGTCATTTACTTGCTTTTTAATGAAAAATGACAGTTGTGAGAGCTAAAGAATTCGCTAAATAAAATAAACAACAAACCATTCCTCTTTTCATGGGGGAATGGTTCCTTTTTAATAGAAAAGCCCGCACTTTTTAAGAAAAATATGATAAAATAGACTCTGTACGTACTTGATACAAAGATGAGGGTATTTAAGTTATTAAGGTTGCAAAAACTCAACTTTAAATGTCCAAAATATCTTGAGTAACTGAACACGCCTACAACTCTATGGAAAAAGATAAATCTATCTAGGAGCAGTCGCTCCGTCGTTCGATTTCCTATTTTCCTTTGAGTTGCTTAACGGCTTAGTATCTTGATCTTTGTAGGCAAGGCGTATAATTTCATCAATCCAAAGGGGATTAAAATGACAAAACAAGTGTTTCAAACGACTTTTGCGGGTCGTGAGTTAATCGTAGAGACTGGTCAGGTTGCTAAGCAAGCAAATGGCTCTGTTGTCGTGCGTTATGGTGAGTCAACTGTCTTGACTGCGGCCGTTATGTCTAAGAAGATGGCAACTGGGGATTTCTTCCCACTTCAAGTCAACTACGAAGAAAAAATGTATGCGGCTGGGAAGTTTCCTGGTGGCTTTATGAAACGTGAAGGACGTCCTTCAACAGATGCGACTTTGACAGCGCGTTTGATTGACCGTCCGATCCGTCCTATGTTTGCGGAAGGTTTCCGTAACGAAGTACAAGTAATCAATACAGTGCTTTCATACGATGAGAATGCGTCTGCTCCAATGGCGGCTATGTTTGGTTCATCCTTGGCACTTTCTATCTCAGATATTCCGTTTGACGGACCTATTGCTGGGGTACAAGTGGGCTATGTAGATGGCCAAATCATCATCAACCCGACACAAGAACAAGCAGAGCGTTCGCTTCTTGAATTGACAGTTGCAGGTACCAAGCACGCTATCAACATGGTTGAGTCTGGTGCCAAAGAATTGTCAGAAGAAATCATGTTGGAAGCTCTTCTGAAAGGACACGAAGCTGTCAAAGAATTGATTGCCTTCCAAGAAGAAATCGTTACTGCGGTCGGTAAGGAAAAAGCAGAAGTGGAATTGCTTCATGTGGATGCTGACTTGCAAGCTGAAATCATCGCAGCCTACAACAGCGACCTCCAAAAAGCGGTCCAAGTTGAAGAAAAATTGGCTCGTGAAGCTGCAACTCAAGCAGTTAAAGACCAAGTGACTGCGGTGTATGAAGAAAAATATGCGGACCACGAAGAATTTGACCGTATCATGCGTGATGTGGCTGAAATCTTGGAACAAATGGAACACGCTGAAGTGCGCCGTTTGATTACAGAAGACAAGGTGCGTCCTGATGGGCGTAAGGTCGATGAGATCCGTCCTTTAGATGCGCAGGTTGACTATCTTCCTCGTGTACATGGTTCTGGCCTTTTTACTCGTGGGCAAACTCAAGCTCTTTCAGTCTTGACCTTGGCTCCGATGGGAGAAACTCAAATCATCGATGGTTTGGACCCAGAGTACAAGAAACGCTTTATGCACCACTATAACTTCCCTCAATACTCTGTAGGGGAAACTGGTCGTTACGGAGCCCCTGGTCGTCGTGAAATTGGTCACGGTGCTCTTGGTGAGCGTGCTCTTGCTCAAGTCTTGCCAAGCTTGGAAGAATTTCCATACGCTATCCGCTTGGTAGCAGAAGTCTTGGAATCAAATGGTTCTTCTTCTCAAGCCTCTATCTGTGCGGGTACTCTTGCCCTTATGGCTGGTGGTGTGCCAATCAAGGCGCCAGTAGCTGGTATTGCAATGGGACTTATCTCAGATGGAAATAACTATACAGTATTGACAGATATTCAAGGTTTGGAAGACCACTTTGGAGACATGGACTTTAAGGTTGCAGGTACTCGCGACGGGATTACAGCCCTTCAAATGGATATCAAGATCCAAGGGATTACTGCAGAAATCTTGACAGAAGCCCTTGCTCAAGCCAAGAAAGCACGTTTTGAAATCCTTGATGTGATCGAAGCTACTATTCCAGAAGTGCGTCCAGAATTGGCTCCAACTGCTCCGAAAATTGATACTATCAAGATTGATGTGGACAAGATTAAGATTGTCATCGGTAAGGGTGGAGAAACCATCGACAAGATCATCGCTGAAACAGGCGTTAAGATTGATATCGACGAAGAAGGAAATGTGTCTATCTACTCTAGCGACCAAGATGCCATTAACCGTGCCAAAGAAATTATTGCTGGTTTGGTTCGTGAAGCTAAGGTGGACGAAGTTTACCATGCCAAAGTTGTTCGTATCGAGAAATTTGGTGCCTTTGTCAACCTCTTTGACAAGACAGATGCCCTCGTTCACATTTCGGAAATGGCTTGGACACGTACCAATAATGTCGAAGATTTGGTGGCTATTGGAGACGAAGTCGATGTCAAAGTTATCAAGATTGACGAAAAAGGACGTGTAGATGCTTCTATGAAAGCTCTTCTTCCTCGTCCACCAAAACCAGAACACGATGAAAAAGGTGAAAAGGCTGAACGTCCTCACCGCCCACGTCATCAAAAGGACCACAAACCTAAGAAAGAAGTTACAGAAACACCAAAAGATTCAGAATAAGAAAAGGAGAAATGTATGGGATGGTGGCGCGAAACCATTGATATTGTAAAAGAAAATGATCCAGCGGCGCGCACCACTTTGGAGGTTCTACTGACTTATCCAGGTGTCAAGGCCTTAGCGGCTCACCGTCTCTCGCATTTTCTCTGGAAGCACGGCTTCAAACTCCTGGCTCGGATGCACAGTCAGTTTTGGCGCTTTTGGACCCAAATCGAGATTCATCCGGGTGCCCAGATTGACTCAGGTGTTTTTATCGACCATGGTTCAGGTCTGGTGATTGGAGAGACGGCGATTGTTGAAAAAGGCGTTCTTCTCTATCACGGAGTGACTCTCGGTGGGACAGGGAAAGACTGTGGCAAACGCCATCCGACTGTGCGTAAAGGAGCTCTCATATCGGCCCATGCCCAAGTTATCGGGCCAGTAGAAATCGGTGAAAATGCCAAAGTCGGTGCAGCAGCAGTTGTCGTGGCAGATGTACCTAGTGATGTAACAGTTGTCGGTATTCCGGCTAAGATCGTCCGCGTTCATGGACAGAAGGATGAGCCTATCATCCACGAAGTCGAAGAAAAACGAGAGTACTACGTCAATAAACTCGAGCAGGCTAAAGAAGCCAGTCACAGATCGTCGGGGTTGTAGAGGATACCTATATGATTCAAGCAAGAAATAAGTTGAGCCAAGAAGAGTTATTTGAAGCGAAAAAACTAATTGACTGTTGCCAAGCCTATGATGGAACTTATCGTGATCCCTATCTTTCTAACATGCTTAATTTTGACCCAAACATGCCCGCCTTTTTCCTTTATTATGAAAAAGGCGAACTTGTTGGTCTATTAACTGTCTATGCTGATGACCAAGATGTGGAAGTGACGATACTGGTTCATCCAAATCATCGCCGTCAGGGAATTGCGCGTGCTTTGTTTACGAGTTTTGAGAAAGAAACGGCTTCTTTCCCTATTCGTTCAGTTACTTTTCAGACAGAACGTATTTTTCTAGAGCGTCATCCTGATTTTGTCAGCAACTGGGGATTGGTCGAGGATGAAGATACAGAAACCTGGTTAGGTAAGGATAGAAGACCTTATCCGTTAACAAAACTTTCCAATCTTGAAGTTTTGTTAGCAGATAGTTCATATCAGGAGCAAATTAGCCAGTTAAAATTTCAGGCATTTTCAGAGGAGCATGAATTGAGAGAAGTTGTGGATAGATATGTCGCCGAAGCTCTGAAGGATCCAGAAAGTCGTCTATATATTTTATTAAAAGACGGTCAGGTTATTGGAACTTGTACGGTAGATTTATCGACTAATACAAATTACCTCTATGGTTTGGTAATATCGGAACCTGAACGTGGAAAAGGCTATGGAAGCTACTTCGTAAAATCTCTTATCAACCAACTGATTGAGCAAAATGATAAGGAATTTCAGATTGCAGTAGAGGACAGCAACGTAGGTGCCAAGCGCTTGTATGAAAAAATCGGCTTTGTCAAACAGACACAGGTAGTTTATCTGAATGAGAAAGAGTAGAAAAATGCTATTAGAAGAATTCGAAAATGTACCTGCTGTTATCGAACCAACTGATCGAAGTATTCGTGGTGGTGGAGAAATCTGTGACACGATTATTTTATCTTTTAATGGAGAAATCGTTGAACGAGTAAAGCAGTTTGAAGATATTTACGAAGGTGGCTATCTAACCAATCTAAATGGCAGACTTCCATGGTATATCTATGAAAAAGATGGGAGAAAGGTAGCAGTTGCTATAGCTACGATTGGAGCCCCAATGGTTGTAGGTCTCTTAGAAGAACTCAAAGCAAGAGGATTTAAGAACTTTATTGTTTTGGGTTCTTGCGGAGTTCTAGATCAGTCTATTCAGGCAGATAAGATTATCCTACCAAGTTCAGCTCTACGTGATGAAGGTACAAGTTACCATTACGCTCCTCCAAGTGATGAGATAGCTTATGATGAAACTTTGCTCTTAACTATGGAAGGAGCCTTGAACAAATCTTGCATCGAGCATATCCGCACCAAGTCTTGGACGACTGATGCCTTTTATCGGGAAACGCCTGATAAGATCAAGCGTCGCTTGGCTGCCGGTGCCCAAGTGGTGGACATGGAAGCTTCAGCTATCATGGCTTGGAGCCAATTTCGCAAGACCAAGGTCTATCAATTCTTCTACACAGCTGACTATGTGGATCATCATAACCGAACCTGGGATGCCCGCCATGAAGATCGGACAGCTGATGCCATGACTTTTTTCACTATCGCTTTGACAATAGCAAAGGAACTAGAAAGGTAACTACAAGAATGGCAGTATATTTTTACGGCTGTATCACCATGGATGGCTACTTGGCAGACAGCCAGCACAGGATAGACTGGCTGCATCAGCTTGGTTCTGTAGAGGATACAGGCTATGATGATTTTTACAGGCAAATGGATATCACCATCATGGGCAAGCGGACCTTTGAGGAAATCCAAGATTTGCAAGATGTAGAAAGTTTTTATCAAGCTACGGAAAACTATGTCTTTACGCATGATAGGCACCTGCCTGTTAGCAATTACCAGCCAGTAGCTGGGGATGTGGTGGACTTTGTTCGCCAGATTGACAAAGGCAAAAATGTCTTTGTGATTGGTGGTAATTCCTTGGTAGGACCGCTCTTGGATGCGGATCTTTTCGACCACCTCATTATTCAGATAGCACCCCTTATCCTAGGAAAGGGGGTTCCCCTCTTTACCCAAGAGGAAGGGCAGCGCTTTTACCAACTGGATAACCTCAGACAATTTGGCCCATTTGCAGAGCTGGTTTTCAGCCGAAAAAGTCAGAAATAGAGAAGGGAGTGGACCGCATGATTAAAATTTACGACACCATGACCCGCAGCCTACGTGAATTTGTGCCCATTGAAGAGGGCAAGGTTCGCATGTATGTCTGTGGGCCAACCGTCTACAACTATATCCACGTTGGGAATGCTCGTTCAACGGTAGCCTTTGATACCATTCGTCGCTACTTTGAATATCGTGGCTATGAGGTTGCCTATATTTCCAATTTCACGGATGTAGATGATAAGATTATCAATCGCGCCAAGGAAGAAGGCATCACGCCTCAAGAGGTTGCGGACAAGTACATTGCTGCCTTTCGTGAAGACGTGACGGCCTTAGGCGTCAAACCTGCTACTCGCCATCCGCGTGTAGTGGAGTTTATGGCGGACATCATTCGTTTTGTCGCTGACTTGATTGAAAAAGGTTATGCTTACGAGAGTCAAGGGGATGTTTACTTCCGTGTGGAAAAATCCCACAACTATGCTAAGTTGGCCAATAAAACTTTGGAAGATTTGGAACTGGGTGCTTCAGGTCGTACAGATGAAGAAACAGCTCGTAAGGAAAATCCTGTGGACTTTGCCCTTTGGAAAGCTGCAAAACCAGGCGAGATTTCTTGGGATAGTCCTTGGGGACCTGGTCGTCCGGGTTGGCATATCGAGTGTTCGGTCATGTCGACAGAGATTTTGGGCGATACCATTGATATCCACGGTGGGGGAGCCGATCTGGAGTTTCCGCATCACACCAATGAAATTGCCCAGTCAGAAGCCAAAACAGGCAAGACTTTCGCCAACTACTGGATGCACAATGGTTTTGTCAACATCGACAATGTCAAGATGTCTAAGTCCTTGGGCAACTTTATCACAGTCCATGATGCCCTCAAAACTCTTGATGGCCAAGTGCTTCGATTCTTCTTTGCGACTCAGCATTACCGTAAGCCTATCAACTTTACCGAAAAAGCAGTGCGTGATGCGGAGACTAATCTCAAGTATCTGAAGAACACTTATGAGCAGCCATTTACTGGGAGTGTTGATGTCCAAGAGTTACAAGCCTTTAAAGATAAGTTTGTAGCCGCTATGGATGAGGATTTCAACTCTGCCAACGGCATCACAGTTGTCTTTGAGATGGCCAAGTGGATCAACTCTGGTAACTACACCGCTGAAGTAAAGGCAGCTTTGGCCAAGCTCTTAGAAGTTTTTGGTATTGTCTTTATAGAAGAAGTTCTAGATGCAGACATTGAGGCCTTGATCCAAAAACGTCAAGAGGCGCGTGCCAATCGTGACTTTGCGACAGCGGACCAAATCCGTGACCAATTGGCGGCTCAAGGAATTAAGCTCCTTGACACCAAGGATGGAGTGAGGTGGACTCGTGATTGATGTCAACCTCATTAACGGGATAGCGCTGGCTTTTGAGGGAGATGCAGTTTACTCCATGTATATTCGTCGCCATCTCATCCTCAAAGGCATGACCAAGCCCAATAAACTCCACCAAGAGGCGACTAAGTATGTGTCAGCCAAGGCTCAGGCGCGCTTGATTGCCCTTATGTTGGAGGAGCAAGTCCTGACGGAAAAAGAAGAAGAAATCTACAAACGTGGTCGCAATACCAATAGTCACACAAAGGCTAAAAATGCTGATGTGGTGACCTACCGCATGTCTACTGGCTTTGAGGCGGTGATGGGGTATCTCCATCTGACTGAAAATCTGGAGCGGCTAGAGACCTTAATTTCTTGGTGTATCCAAAAAGTGGAGGAGTAGAAATGCTTGCTAAAGAACTACAAGACTGGTTTCCTGAAGCTCAGATTTCAGATCAGCCAGTAGAGAAACCAGGCTATCTAACTCTCCCTTTAGCCTCTCAGCAGTGGATTTTACTGGAGGAAGCTGGGCTCAGCGAGCGTGAAAAGCAGCTGGTTGCCCTTTTGACCCAGCAGGAGCAGGCTCGTTCGCTCGATCCTTGGTATCCCTATCTGATTGAGGGGAAGGGGCAGGCACCGCAAGCTTTCAAAAAGATTCAATTGGTTTATTGTCATCTTTCTTATTTCCAACAGGAAAATCTGGCCTCTTGGCTAGACATGATGCGGACTCTTTTTCCCAACTGCCAGACAGTGCTACAGGTCGGGGCTCAGGATTATGTATTTGTTCTTCAACAAGATAAGTACAGCTCTGTACGAGCTATTTTAAGTGATACGATTGAAGCAGTGGAGTATGACTTTGGTCTTCGTCTGTCTATCATGTTAGGACAGGTTTGGTCACAGGCTGGGTATCAGGCTCTGTCAGATTTAATCCAAGCAGAGCGAGACTTGTTTAAGACTTGGTGGCGTCAGGGTCACCAAGGTGTTCATACCTTTTCACAACTCTATCTTTGGAGTATGGGAGAAAGGAGCGTGGACTTGAAGGTAATCAAGGAATGCCTGCACCAGATGATTTTGGACCAAGATCAGATTCAGGAAATCATTCTCTCCCTTTGGGAAAACAGTGCTGTCCTAACTAAAACAGCCCAGCAACTTTATCTTCACCGCAACTCTCTCCAATACAAGATTGATAGATGGGAAGAATTAACTGGGCTTCAGTTGAAGGAGTTGACCGATCTCACCTTGTGCTATCAGTTGATTTTATCAGATATTCTCTAAAGTTTTGTGCAACTTGCACAGAACTTTTTTGTTTTTTTGGTCACCTTGCCATAGAAATGTAAAGCGTTTTCATATATAATAAATCTATCAAATAATTAAAGGAGTTCACCTTCCATGGTAGAATTGAATCTTAAAAATATTTACAAAAAATATCCAAACAGCGAACACTACTCAGTTGAAGACTTCAACTTGGACATCAAAGACAAGGAATTTATCGTTTTCGTAGGTCCTTCAGGATGTGGTAAATCAACAACTCTTCGTATGATTGCTGGTCTTGAAGACATCACAGAAGGTACTGCATCTATCGATGGCGTGGTTGTCAACGACGTAGCTCCAAAAGACCGTGACATCGCCATGGTATTCCAAAACTACGCTCTTTATCCACACATGACTGTATATGACAACATGGCTTTCGGTTTGAAATTGCGTAAATACAGCAAGGAAGACATCGACAAACGTGTTCAAGAAGCAGCAGCAATCCTTGGTTTGAAAGAATTCTTGGATCGTAAACCTGCTGACCTCTCAGGTGGTCAACGTCAACGTGTTGCCATGGGTCGTGCCATCGTCCGTGATGCAAAAGTATTCTTGATGGACGAACCTTTGTCAAACTTGGATGCCAAACTTCGTGTATCCATGCGTGCTGAAATCGCGAAAATCCACCGTCGTATCGGAGCTACAACTATCTACGTAACCCACGACCAAACAGAAGCGATGACTCTTGCAGACCGTATCGTTATCATGTCAGCTACTAAGAACCCTGCTGGTACAGGTACTATCGGACGTGTTGAACAAATCGGTACCCCTCAAGAAGTTTACAAAAACCCAGTTAACAAGTTCGTTGCAGGATTTATCGGAAGCCCAGCTATGAACTTCATCAATGTGAAATTGGTTGGTGGTGAAATTGTTTCTGACGGTTTCCGTTTGAAAGTGCCAGAAGGTGCTTTGAAAGTTCTTCGTGACAAAGGCTACGAAGGAAAAGAATTGATTTTCGGTATCCGTCCAGAAGATGTGAATGCAGAACCTGCTTTCCTTGAAACATTCCCAGAATCAGTTGTCAAAGCTACTATCTCAGTATCAGAATTGCTTGGTTCAGAATCTCACCTTTACTGCCAAGTTGGTAAAGACGAATTTGTTGCCAAAGTGGATGCTCGTGACTACTTGCAAACAGGTGCAACAGTTGAACTTGGATTTGACTTGAACAAAGCACACTTCTTCGACGTAGAAACTGAAAAAACAGTCTACTAAGCAAATGAAATGTCAAAACACTACTAGAGAAATCTGGCAGTGTTTTTTTAATGATTGGTATTGGCATAAAAACAGAGCTTTTCTAGTTTTCATATCCTTAAAAAAGTGATAAAATGGTAGGAAGAATTGGAGAGTATAGATGCCGAAAGAAGTAAATTTGACGGGCGATGAGGTAGTCGCTTTAACGAGAGAATATTTAACAAAGGAAGACGTTGCTTTTGTACAAAAAGCATTGATTTACGCAGTTGACTGTCATAGTGGGCAGTTTCGGAAATCAGGTGAGCCCTATATTATCCATCCCATTCAGGTAGCAGGGATTCTGGCTAAGCTCAAGCTGGATGCCGTAACCGTTGCCTGTGGTTTTTTGCATGATGTGGTTGAAGACACAGATGCGACACTGGATGATTTGGAAAGAGAGTTCGGTCATGATGTTCGGATTATCGTTGATGGGGTGACCAAGCTTGGTAAGGTTGAGTACAAATCACTTGAGGAACAATTGGCTGAAAATCACCGCAAGATGCTTATGGCCATGTCTGAGGATATCCGTGTTATCTTGGTTAAATTATCGGACCGTTTGCATAATATGCGGACTCTCAAACACCTGCGAAAGGACAAGCAGGAACGGATCTCCAGAGAAACCATGGAAATTTACGCACCACTTGCTCATCGTCTAGGGATTTCCAGTGTCAAGTGGGAGTTGGAAGATCTATCTTTCCGTTATCTCAATCCAACTGAGTTTTACAAGATCACCCACATGATGAAGGAAAAACGCAGAGAACGTGAGGCTTTGGTCGATGAAGTTGTAACCAAGTTGGAAGAGTACGCTACAGAAAGAAATCTCAAAGGGAAAATCTATGGTCGTCCTAAGCATATCTATTCGATCTACCGCAAGATGCAGGATAAGAAGAAACGCTTTGAGGAAATTTATGACCTGATTGCCATTCGCTGTATCTTAGATACCCAGAGTGATGTCTATGCTATGCTGGGTTATGTGCATGAACTTTGGAAACCTATGCCAGGCCGCTTCAAAGACTATATCGCCAATCGTAAGGCCAATGGTTACCAGTCTATCCATACGACCGTCTATGGGCCAAAAGGGCCGATTGAGTTCCAGATTCGGACCAAGGAAATGCACGAAGTGGCTGAGTATGGGGTTGCGGCTCACTGGGCTTATAAGAAAGGCATTAAAGGGCAGGTCAACAGCAAGGAATCTGCTATTGGAATGAACTGGATCAAGGAGATGATGGAGCTCCAAGACCAGGCTGATGATGCCAAGGAATTTGTGGACTCTGTTAAGGAAAACTATCTGGCGGAGGAGATTTACGTCTTTACTCCTGATGGTGCGGTTCGCTCCCTACCAAAAGATTCAGGACCGATTGACTTTGCCTATGAAATCCACACCAAAGTCGGTGAAAAAGCGACTGGTGCCAAGGTCAATGGCCGTATGGTTCCACTGACAACCAAGCTCAAGACAGGGGATCAGGTTGAAATTATCACCAACCCCAACTCCTTTGGTCCGAGTCGTGACTGGCTCAATATGGTCAAGACCAGCAAGGCACGCAACAAGATTCGTCAGTTCTTTAAAAATCAAGACAAGGAATTATCCGTTAACAAGGGCCGTGAGATGTTGATGGCCCAGTTCCAAGAAAACGGCTATGTAGCCAATAAATTCATGGACAAGCGCCATATGGATGAGGTTCTTCAAAAGACCAGCTACAAGACAGAGGAGGCTCTCTACGCAGCTATTGGTTTTGGAGAAATTGGCGCTATTACCGTCTTTAACCGTTTGACCGAAAAGGAACGCCGTGAGGAAGAGCGTGCCAAGGCCAAGGCGGAAGCAGAAGAGCTTGTCAAAGGTGGCGAAGTTAAAGTCGAGAACAAAGAAACCCTCAAGGTTAAGCATGAGGGTGGTGTGGTCATTGAAGGGGCTTCAGGTCTCCTAGTTCGGATTGCCAAGTGTTGCAATCCAGTTCCGGGTGACGACATTGTCGGTTACATTACTAAGGGACGCGGTGTGGCTATTCACCGTGTGGACTGTATGAATCTCCGTGCCCAAGAAAACTACGAGCAACGTCTCCTTGATGTGGAGTGGGAAGATCAATTCTCAAGCAAGGAATACACTGCCCACATCGATATCTATGGTCTCAACCGTACAGGGCTTTTGAACGATGTTTTACAAGTTCTCTCCAACACGACCAAAAATATCTCAACCGTTAATGCTCAACCAACCAAGGATATGAAATTTGCTAATATCCATGTCTCATTTGGTATTTCCAACCTCTCTACACTGACCACAGTCGTGGACAAGATTAAGAGTGTGCCAGAGGTTTACTCTGTCAAACGGACCAACGGTTAATTCTCTCTTCAGTTACCAGAAAGGCTATTATGAAAATCATCATTCAACGAGTCAAGAAAGCCCGAGTCAGTATCGAAGGTCAGGTTCATGGAAAAATTAATCAGGGACTCTTATTACTGGTCGGTGTTGGGCCAGAGGACCAAGAGGAAGATCTGGACTATTCTGTGAGAAAGCTTGTCAATATGCGGATTTTTTCTGATGCAGAAGGCAAGATGAATCTGTCTGTCAAGGATATTGAAGGGGAATTCCTTTCTATTTCTCAGTTTACCCTCTTTGCGGATACCAAGAAAGGCAATCGTCCAGCCTTTACAGGTGCCGCCAAGCCGGATATGGCAGCTGCCTTCTATGAGGCTTTCAACCAAAAGCTAGCTCAGGAAGTCCCTGTTCAGACAGGTATTTTTGGAGCGGATATGCAGGTGGAGCTGGTCAATGACGGACCGGTCACCATTATCCTTGATACAAAAAATAGATAAGAAAACCAAGCCTTGTCGGCTTGGTTTTTGTTTAGAAACACTCCCATAAAGAAATGTGTTTGTTGTAAAAGTCGGGATAGTTTTCTCTTAGGTGGCTAGCCGTCATATAATATAAAGTAGAATGACAGGAAGTAAAGACTGGAGTAAGAGAGTAGAAATATTGAGGGTCAGTGATGGCTAAAAAGACAAATAATAGAAAATCGCTGATAAGCACTCCTAAATAGTAGAAGCGAATTTTTTTGTTCATCTGAGGATAAATCTCAGAGAAATGTTTTTTGAGTCGATTGACTAAGCGAAATAGCAGTAGTCCTTGAGCAAGGATGAAAATGAAGCAAAAAATCAGGCCTCTCTCCAAAGAAAGTTCGTATCGGGGTCTGAAAGTTACCAACAGTAGCAAATCGCTGACTACAACGGCTGCAAAATGGATTCTAAAGAGCTTTTTCATAGGAAGACCTCCCTCTTTTATCTAGCTTCATTCTACACCAAACAAATGGGAGTTACAAGCAAAATAATAAAAAATCCCTGAAAAGAATTTCTTTCAGGAATAAGGGCTTAGTTGATTTTTTCGACATAGAGTTGTTTGGCGATATCCATACTAACTTGGAGGTCTTCGTCTTTGTTGACCAGTGTAAAAGTATTGGAAAAATTATCAAACTGCTTGACTTTGACTTGGTCACCGATATGGATTTCATGCTTTTCTAGATATTTGAGTAGTTCAAAACTATCATGAACGCGAGTCAGGAGATAGGTTCCAGCTTCTTGGACGTCTGCCAGTGGTAAGTTGTTGATTTCAACCAATAGCTCCCCCTTGGCTGGGATGGTTCCTCCGTGGGGGCAGGTTTTAGGGAAACCCAGCAGTTTATCCAGTCTCTCTACGAAGAGGTCAGAGACAGTGTGCTCTAGGACCTCAGCTTCCTCGTGGATCTGGTCACTGGTATAGTCGAGATGGTGAACTAGAAAGACCTCAATCAACCGGTGTTTGCGATAGAGTTCTGAGACTAGTTTGAGGCCGATATCTGTCAATAGATAGCCATTCTCCTTGTCCTTGAGGATGAGATTTTCACTTTTCATACGTTTGATCATCTCTGTTACGGCAGGTGGAGAGACCTGCATACGGGCAGCAATTTCCTTATTGGTGATTTTTTGCATTTCCGTACCGATTTCATAAATACATTTTAGGTAGTCTTCTTTATTTGGCGTCATTCGTTTCCTCTTGTCTTTTCTCTCCATCTAGTATATCAAAAAAAGCTAGATTTCTCTAGCCTTCTGCCCCAATGGCTTTGATTTTAGTCCAGTTCTTTCACTGCAGCAATAGCAGCTTCAAAGTCTGGTTCCGTGTTAATGTTGTCAACGTATTCTACATAACGGATGACATTGTCAGTATCGAGAACAAAGACGGCACGTGCAAGGAGATGCCATTCGTTGATCAAGAGGGCATAATCGCGCCCGAAAGAATGGTCAAAGTAGTCTGAAAGCATGATGGCATTGTCAAGGCCTTCAGCCCCACACCAGCGTCCTTGGGCAAATGGTAGGTCCATAGAAACAGTAAGAACGACGGTATTGTCGAGGTTAGCTAGTTCTTGGTTGAATCGACGTGTTTGCGTTGAGCAGATACCAGTATCGATAGAAGGGACAACACTCAAGACTTTTTTCTTTCCATCAAAGTCAGCTAGCGTTTTTTTAGAGAGATCGGTTGTAGTGAGAGAAAAGTCAAGTGCCTTGTCTCCGACTTGCAGTTGTTTACCTGTAAAAGTTACAGGATTTCCGAGAAAAGTGGTCATGAAACTACTCCATTCTTTTTTCTTTTATTTTACCGAGAATTGTCAGATTTTTCCAATGATTTGACCGGAAATTGAAAAAACGCCAATTCGGTGAGAATGACGTTTTTAATGGATTATTTTGACAAACCTTCAGCAATCTTGTCAAGGTTGTATTTCATCATGCTGTAGTAGCTGTCACCTTCTTTACCTTCTTCAGCGATTGAGTCAGTAAAGATTTGTGCGTAAATTGGAATATTTGTGTCTTGTGAAACAGTCTTCATTGGACGGTCATCGACACTTGATTCAACAAAGAGGGATGGAACTTTTGTTTGGCGAAGCTTTTCAACCAAGGTCTTGATTTGTTCAGGTGTTCCTTCTTCTTCTGTGTTGATTTCCCAGATGTAGGCACTTGGAACTCCGTAAGCTTTAGAGAAGTATTTGAAGCATCCTTCGCTGGTTACGATGAGTTTCTTTTCAGCAGGGATATTGTTAAATTTCTCTTTGGCTTCCTTGTCCAGTTTGTCTAGTTTTTCAGTATAGTCTTTGAGATTTTTTTCGTAGAATTCCTTGTTGCTAGGATCTTTTGCGATCAGCTGTTTAGCGATATTTTTAGCATAAATCATCCCATTTTCAAGATTGAGCCAAGCGTGTGGGTCTTCTTTGCCTTTCTCGTTTTGACCTTCAAGGTAGATGATATCTACACCGTCGCTAACTGCATAGTAGTCTTTGTTTTCAGTTTTCTTGGCATTTTCAACCAATTTGGTAAACCAAGCATTGCCACCTGTTTCAAGGTTGATACCGTTATAGAAAATGAGGTCAGCCTCAGAAGTTTTCTTTACGTCTTCAGGAAGTGGTTCGTACTCGTGTGGGTCTTGACCAACAGGAACGATACTATGAAGATCAATCTTGTCACCAGCGATATTTTTAGTAATATCAGCAATGATAGAGTTAGTCGCTACAACCTTTAGTTTTTGGTTTGTAGATGCTGTATCTTTTTTCCCACTAGCACAGGCAGCTAATCCAATGATAGAAAGAAAAAGAACGAGCAATGTACCTAATTTTTTCATTAGATTCCTCCAGAAGGGTTTCCCCTTATTTATTGATTTTTTTATTTTTTAGTTTCAAGTATCGTTGCTTTGGAGAGATAAAGAAACTGATTAAAAAGAAGCTGGCGGATGTGAGCACGATGCTGGATCCTGCTGCGAGGTTGAAGCTATAGCCGATAAAGAGTCCCAAAACAGAAGCGGTTGCCCCTAGGGTTGATGAAAGAAAAATCATGCTCTTTAGGCTATTAGCATAAAGGTAAGCCGTCGCAGCTGGGGTGATCAACATGGCCACGATAAGAATAGTTCCAACACTTTGCATGGCAGTGACTGACACAAGGGTCAAGAGCACCATGAGTAGATAGTGGTAGAAATTAACGGGCATTCCCATTGCTTTAGCCAGGAGCTCGTCAAAGGATGTAATCAATAGTTGTTTAAAGAAAATCCCAATAATCAAGAGAATCAATGCCCCCACACCAATGGTAATCCACATGTCCGTATCTTGGACAGCGAGGATATTCCCAAAAAGGATATGGAAGAGGTCTGTCGAACTCTTGGCAACACTAATCAAGATGACACCTAAGGCTAAGAAAGATGAAAAGGTAATACCAATGGCAGTGTCACTCTTGATGATAGAGTTTCCCTTGATGTAGGTAATGATGATGGAAGCCATCAAACCAAAGATGATCGCTCCAATAAAGAAATCAATTCCCAGGATAAAGGAAAGGGCTACGCCGGGCAAAACTGCGTGAGAGATAGCATCTCCCATGAGAGACATCCCACGTAGGATGATAAAACATCCCACAGCTCCAGCAACAACTCCGATGACAATAGCTGTTATCAAGGCGTTTTGTAGGAAATGGAAATTTTGCAATCCATTGATAAATTCTGCTATCATAGGTCACCTCCATTGAAAAAGAGTTTGCTACCGTAGGCCTTTTTAAGATTGGCTTCGGTAAAGGTTTCTATAGTCGGACCAAGGTCTATTAATTCTCGATTGAGAAGCAAAACTTGGTCGAAATAATGGGGGACTTTGCTGAGGTCATGATGGACGATGAGAACTGTTTTACCAGATTTTTTTAGGTCTCTCAGCGTGTTCATGATAATCTCTTCACTAACCGAGTCAATCCCGACAAAAGGCTCATCTAAAAAGATGTAGTCAGCTTCCTGCACAAGGCAGCGGGCAATCAACACACGTTGGAATTGTCCTCCTGAGAGCTGGCTGATTTGGCGATCAGCATAGTCTGAAAGTCCAACGATTTCAAGAGCCTCTGCCACTTTTTTCCAGTGGCTGGCCTTTAAAGTGTGAAAAAGCGGGATAGATGGATAGAGTCCCAGTGAGACACATTCCTTGACCTTGATAGGGAAATTGTAGTCGATATGGATTTTTTGCTCGACATAGGCAACTCGATGTAAAGATTTCTTGACTTCTTTGTCGTCGAGAAAGGCCTGACCTTCATGTGGGATAATTCCCAACATACCTTTTAATAAAGTTGATTTTCCAGCACCATTTGGACCAATAATTCCGGTAATCGTTGGTCCTTGGAGCACTAGTGAAATATCCTTTAGTGCCAACGTTTCTTTGTAGGAGACACTGAGGTTTTCGATACGTATCATACAGTTGTATTCCTCCTACCTTTTAATATACCTTAAAAAAAAAATTAAGTCAAGTTAATTTTTGAAAAATTTAAAATAATAACTGAAAAACGAAGAAAAAAGAGAAACCATTTTTAATTGCATTCCCAAGTGTTTTTTGCTAAGCTAAGAATAAGTGAAAAATGAAAGCGAGAACAAGATGACACGTTATCAAGATGATTTTTATGATGCTATTAATGGCGAATGGGAAAAAACAGCTGTCATTCCAGCTGATAAATCTCGAACAGGTGGTTTTATTGACCTTGATGAGGAAATTGAAGAGTTGATGCTGGCAACAACGGACAAGTGGTTGGCAGGAGAGGATGTCCCAGAGGATGCTATCCTCGCAAACTTTGTTAAGTACCATCGCATGGTACGCGATTTTGATAAGAGAGAAGCAGATGGGATCAAGCCCGTCCTTCCTCTGCTCAAGGAATATCAGGATTTGGAGAGTTTTGCAGATTTTACCAGCAAACTGGCAGAGTTCGAACTAGCTGGTAAACCAAACTTCCTTCCATTTGGTGTATCGCCAGACTTTATGGATGCCAGAACCAATGTTCTTTGGGCCAGTGCTCCAGGAACAATCTTGCCAGATACAACCTACTATGCTGAAGACCATCCTCAACGTGAGGAGCTCTTGACTCTTTGGAAGGAAAGTACAACGAATCTTCTCAAAGCCTATGATTTCTCAGACGAGGAAATCGCAGACTTACTAGAGAAGAGATTGGAATTGGACCGTCGTATCGCAGCAGTGGTTCTTTCAAACGAAGAAAGTTCAGAATATGCCAAACTCTACCATCCATACGCTTATGAAGAATTCAAAAAATTTGCTCCTGCCCTACCTTTGGATGACTTCTTCCAAGCTGTTCTTGGGCAAGTTCCTGACAAGGTTATCGTAGATGAGGAACGTTTCTGGCAAGCAGCAGATCAGTTTTATAGTGAGGAAGCTTGGCCTCTACTCAAAGCAACCTTGATTTTGGCAGTGGTGAATCTTTCAACCAGTTATTTGACAGATGAGATTCGTGTCTTGTCAGGTGCCTATGGACGTGCCCTTTCAGGTGTGCNAGAAGCTCAGGACAAGGTCAAGGCAGCTTATCATTTGGCCCAAGGTCCCTTTAAGCAAGCCCTTGGTATCTGGTACGCGCATGAAAAATTCTCTCCAGAAGCTAAGGCAGACGTAGAGAAAAAAGTAGCGACTATGATTGACGTTTATAAGGAACGTTTGGCTAAGAATGACTGGCTTACGCCTGAAACACGTGACAAGGCCATTGTCAAACTCAATGTCATCAAGCCTTATATCGGTTATCCAGAGGAATTGCCAGCCCGCTACAAGGACAAGGTAGTGGACGAAACTGCTAGTCTCTTTGATAATGCCCTAGCCTTTGCGCGTGTGGAAATCAAGCACAGCTGGAGCAAGTGGAACCAACCGGTTGACTACAAGGAGTGGGGTATGCCAGCTCATATGGTCAATGCCTACTACAATCCTCAGAAGAACTTGATTGTCTTCCCAGCTGCCATTTTACAGGCTCCATTCTATGACTTGCATCAGTCGTCTTCTGCTAACTACGGTGGTATTGGTGCTGTTATTGCCCACGAGATTTCTCATGCCTTTGACACAAATGGCGCTTCCTTTGATGAAAATGGTAGTCTCAAGGATTGGTGGACAGAGAGTGACTATGCCGCCTTTAAAGAAAAAACGCAAAAAGTTATCGACCAATTTGATGGCCAAGAATCTTACGGCGCAAGGATCAACGGAAAACTAACCGTATCAGAAAACGTTGCCGACTTGGGAGGAATTGCTGCAGCCCTTGAAGCTGCCAAGAGAGAACCAGACTTCTCTGCTGAAGAATTCTTCCACAACTTTGCTCGTATCTGGCGCATGAAAGGTCGTCCGGAGTTGATGAAACTCATGGCTAGTGTCGATGTCCACGCGCCAGCTAAACTCCGTGTCAACATCCAAGTACCCAACTTCGATGACTTCTTTACAACTTATGATGTAAAAGAAGGCGACGGTATGTGGCGCGCACCAGAGGATCGTGTGATTATTTGGTAAGACTAAAACCAAGGATAGCATCCTTGGTTTTTTTGCTTGCTAGAAAAAGGGATTAAAAGTCTTTTCGTGAGCGATAGTCGTAGCTGGACCATGGCCGGGGTAGACGTCGTAGTTAGGAAGAGTGAAGAGTTGAGTCTGAATGCTATGGAGGAGTTGTTCCATGCTACCAGTAGGGAGGTCGGTCCGTCCGATGGTTTCGCGGAAAAGAGCATCTCCCGTCAAGACTAGATGGGCATCAGGAAAGACTAGGGAAACACCACCGATAGAGTGGCCTGGGGTTGGTAGGGCAGTAAAACGGAATTCTTCAAGCTGGTATTCTTCATGAAAAACAAAGGTGTGCTCAGCAGGTTTTGAGACCACATCTTCCATGTCATCATGTCGAGGGAGACCAGAGAGATTATCTACAGGTGTATAAAGCCAAGATGCTTCACTCTCTGCTACATAAACTGGGGGATTTCCAAAAGTATCTCTGACCAAGTCAAGACTCATAATATGGTCGTAGTGGGTGTGGGTCAGCAGAATCGCGCAGACTGGTTTGTTGATTTTCTCGATGGTCTTGCGAATGGCTTCCCAATGGCTACCTGGGTCAACCACAATCAGGTGATGGTCTCCCTCTATGTAGTAGGTGTTTTCATAGGCAACAGGATTGACAGTTTTATGGATTTTCATAGGATTTCCTCTCTCAAAGAATGTACTGATATCAGTATAACACAGAAGAGAAGGCTTAGGGTATTAGAAAGTATTTTTATACCTTAACGATTTTTCCAAGCTTGGTAGCGGGTGTCGATCAAGAGTTGGGTTAGGCGTCCCATGGTTTCTCTTTCTTCGGGAGTGAGGGATTGGGCTTGGACAAAGAGATGGTGAATGTGTTCAATGACCTTGAAGGAAGAGAGGTCGTTGATAGAGGAGATGCCTGCATCGAGAATGATTCCAAAAAAGAGGTCGAAGTAGAGTTGCAGTTCCGTATCAGGGACCGTCTCAACCCATTCCTTGAAGGTTGTATCGACTTGTTGACTGTCACTATTGATCTCGTCCAGTTGGACAAAGTGCTTGTCTTCAACCTGCCAACTAAAGGTGTCGTGTTGGGCAAGACCACCTAGGGCAGTGCTTCGAACGACGATTTTTTTATCAGGAATTTCCAGCATCATCCCGATGATAGAACCTTGTGGGACAAATGCTTTCGTTCTTTCCATCATGTTTTGATAGCCTGGTGTTTCGGTTAGTTCCTTGTGAAGCCCAGGCGCATCAAAAGTATAGACAGCGACAATGTTTTTTTGTAAAAGGGAATCAAGGTGACTGGCAGCATAGACGGCTAGATTGCCCCCCTTTGAGTGCCCTGCTAGGACAACCTTTTGGTTAGGATGTTGAACAAAAAAGTCCTGTAAATACTGGAGGGCGTGTTTTTGAGCTGGAATTTCCTTCATATAGGTCATATGGAAATCTTCTTTCCAACCGATGATACTGTCGTCAGTTCCGCGAAAGACTAGCAAATAGGTATCGAGACTGATACGATAAGTCATGGCTGCAAACTGTTTTTGCAATTCAGGATCAATATCATTGATAAAGTTTGAGAGCTTGCAATTTTTAAAACGTTTGTGTTGAGCGAGTTGATCCAATAACTGGAGGCGGTTTTTGCTGGTCAGCATCGTTGTTTCTCTAGGGATTTGAGCTGCAAGATCTATGAGGCGCTGGGGTTCTTGAGCGACTAAATCATCAAAAGTAAGGTAGGTTAATTCGGTCAAGGCAAGAACATCTAACTCGTTCACGGGGAGGTCATAAAAGGAATCGTATGCTACATCATTCAGGTAGTCAAAAATATTGGCCATAAAAGCTCCTTTCTCTATGTTTATCCTATCACATTTACCAAGAATTAGCTAGTGGGCTTGTTTGGATGACCTAGCAGGGATTGATTCAGATATATAGAAGACAGGCTGCTCCTATTTCAAACCTCTAAACGAGCTTACTTGTATATTTTTGCTATCAATCCCATTTTCCTTTAAAAAATTCTTCATCTCATTTACATCATCAGGCTGATCTGTGATGAGATAGCTGGCTTGATTGCCGTATTCATCAATAGCACGTTTTAAAAATACTTGACTTTGAGAAAGTTCATCGCTAGTTTTATAAGTAAAATTCGATGTCTTTTGAGACAGTTCCTTCATCTCATTATCGAAAATAGTAACTCCTTTGTCAAAATGGTTGAGAATAATTGGAGATTTACCAGCACATTCTTTGATAAGGGGGCGTAGAGCAGAAATGCCGACATCAGATGCAAAGCAAACTAGTGGCTGATTCATATCTTTAACGGTCAAAGAGGAATCCAGCCAACTCATCTCAATCTCACTGCCAACCGGTAAATGTGTCAAGGTTTCCTTAAAGAGGCTACCACTATTATGCGTTAAAATGAGGATTTCATCTTCATCAGGTGTGGAGGCAATGGTTAGCCATCGACTGGTTTGCTCTCCCTTAACTTCATTTTTATTAGTAGTAGACGAGGTATCAGGGAGTGTAAACTTAGCATAAGCCCCAGCTTTCCAGGTTTGATGACTCGGTTTTGTGATGTGAATTAAATACAGATCTCCGCTGGGATTTTCGATGGATTTTATCGATAATATCTGACTTCGTCCAAGGTAGGCGATGGCACCCCAAGTTATAAGGCCTAAGACTCCAAGTGTTGATAGAATGATAATAAACATTTTTTTACCTCTTTTCATTTTTTATGACTCCTGTTCTCAATTTTGTGAATGAACTAAAAACAAATTCATTCATATTTTTCCAAAAAATAAAGAAATCCATTCTTTATTTTAGAACTCCTTTTATGAAGTTGGTTGCAAGTATTTCAACGGTCTTGCCAATATCTGGAAAATCTTTTTCCGTGATATGCATATCCATGTAGTAAAACAGATTATAAACCTGTAAAATATCTTGAATCTTTTCTGGCGAATACCCTTCAGCCTGCATGCGATTTGTAAAAGTTTTAACTAGAAACTGATGAAATGGATTTGCGACTTTGCCTTCCTCCGAGGAATAGTAGCTGTGTAACTCATCTGCTATAGCAGGATTGTACCATTCTGCAAGGATTTTATTGGAAGAAACGAGAGTTCTGGACTGAGCAAAGAGTTGACCAATGAGGTCGGTCATGTCAATTTCCCAATCCAGTTCTTCGATCATAGCTTGGCGAACACGGTTGTTTTCATCTATATAGATATCTAGAAAAATGGCTTCTTTACTCTCGTAATAGTTATAAAAAGAGCCGACTGCAACACCAGCTTGCCTAGCAATTTCTGAAATTCCTGTTGCCTTGTAACCTTTTTTCGAAAAAACTTCATAGGCAGCTGTTTTTAAAGCTTGTTTTTTGTCCAATATGATTTAACCTCCTTTGTTTAATGAATGAATATAATTATTCGTTCATTCATATTCTAACAAATCATGGCTAGCTTGTCAATAAGAAGGCTAGATCTATTAAATAAGTGAAAGAAGCGCTAACTTAATGAGCACAAAAAGGAAAATATAGGATAAGGCTGGAACTATAATTAAAAATAAGGTATGATATCAGTGGGAATGTTCTCTATTTAGCATCTGTTTTCTGATCTGGATTTGGGAAATAGACTGCTAAACAGTATGAGATACTGATCCGTAAATCTGATATGAAGGGTTTTGATACTTTGAGAAATAGCAAAGGAGGAGCGCATGCACAAGATTTTACTAGTAGAAGATGATCAAGTCATTCGGCAACAAGTTGGGAAATTGCTCTCTGAGTGGGGATTTGAGGTCGTTTTGGTAGAAGACTTTATGGAAGTGCTGAGTTTATTTGTCCAGTCGGAACCTCATTTGGTCCTCATGGATATTGGCCTGCCTCTTTTTAATGGTTACCACTGGTGTCGGGAGATTCGTAAGATTTCTAAGGTGCCCATTATGTTTCTGTCTTCGAGAGACCAGGCTATGGATATCGTCATGGCGATCAACATGGGAGCAGATGACTTTGTGACCAAGCCTTTTGACCAGCAGGTGCTTCTTGCAAAGGTTCAGGGCTTGTTGCGCCGTTCTTATGAATTTGGCCGAGATGAAAGTCTGCTGGAGTATGCGGGTGTGATCCTCAACACCAAGTCTATGGATTTGCACTATCAGGGGGAAGTCCTGAGTTTGACCAAGAATGAATTTCAAATTTTGCGGGTTTTGTTTGAACATGCGGGCAATATCGTGGCGCGTGATGACCTGATGCGGGAACTCTGGAATAGCGACTTTTTCATCGATGACAATACCTTGTCTGTCAATGTTGCTCGTTTGCGCAAAAAGTTGGAGGAACAAGGCTTGGCAGGTTTTATCGAAACCAAGAAAGGGATAGGATACGGACTGAAACATGCTTGATTGGAAATCATTTTTTCTAGCCTATCTGCGTTCTCGCAGTCGCGTTTTTGCCTATATTTTTTCATTAGGCTTTCTCGTCCTTCTCTTTCAGTTTTTATTTGCTAGTCTAGGAACTTATTTTCTTTATTTCTTTCTGCTAAGTAGTTTTTTGACCTTCTTATTTTTGGCTTGGGATATATTTGCGGAAGCTCAGGTTTACCGTCAGGAAGTGCTCTATGCAGAGAGAGATCCCAAGTCTCCTCTGGAATGTGCGCTAGCAGAAAAGCTCGAAGAGCGTGAGTCTGAATTGTATCAAAAGAAGTCGGAAGTCCAAAGTAAACTGACGGATTTGCTGGACTACTACACCTTGTGGGTTCACCAAATCAAGACCCCCATTGCGGCTAGTCGACTTTTAGTGGCAGAAGTCTCTGATCGTGAGGTCAAGCAGCAACTGGAACAGGAAATCTTTAAGATTGACTCCTATACCAACCTGGTGTTGCAGTACCTGCGTTTAGAGAGCTTCCATGATGACTTGGTATTTGAAAAGGTTCAAGTGGAGGATTTGGTGAAGGAAGTGGTTCGCAAGTATGCCCTTTTCTTTATCCAAAAAGGACTGACGCTCAATCTCCATGACCTTGACAAAATCATCGTGACTGATAAGAAATGGCTGTTGGTCGTCATTGAACAAATCCTTTCAAACAGTCTCAAATACACCAAGGAAGGTGGGCTAGAGATTTATATGGAAGGTCAGGAGCTCTGTATCAAGGATACGGGAATCGGGATTAAAAACAGCGATGTGCTCCGAGTCTTTGAACGTGGCTTTTCAGGCTACAATGGGCGTTTGACCCAGCAGTCATCTGGACTTGGACTTTATCTATCTAAGAAAATTTCTGAAGAACTGGGTCACCAGATTCGCATCGAGTCTGAGGTTGGAAAAGGAACGACAGTGCGAATTAAGTTTGCGGAAGTGAAGCTCGTTATTGAGTAAACATAGATGAGAAAAAGCCTCCGAATGGAGGCTTTTGTGTTAATTACTTATTTCTCAACGCGTGATTTGTTGGCGATATCAGCCAGGATAGATTCAACAAAGTCATCAACTGAGACAGTGTGTGTTTCTTTTTGGCCGTAGCGGCGAACGTTGACTGTTCCGTCTTCCATTTCCTTATCCCCAACGATCAATTGGTAAGGAATCTTGCTGGTTTGTGAAGCACGAATCTTGAACTGCATTTTTTCATTGCGCTCATCTACGTCTGCACGGACACCACGGTCACGGAGTTTCTTGGCTACTTCCCATGCGTAGTCCACATGTTTTTCGTTGGATACTGGGATGAGGGTCACTTGATGTGGTGCAAGCCATGTTGGGAAGGCACCCTTGTAGTTCTCAATCAAGATAGCTGTAAAGCGTTCCATAGTTGAGATAACCCCACGGTGGATCATGACTGGACGGTGTTCCTCACCATCTGCTCCAACATATTTGAGGTCGAAGCGTTCTGGAAGCAAGAAGTCGAGCTGGATAGTAGAAAGGGTTTCTTCTTTTCCGAGAGCTGTCTTAACTTGGATATCCAATTTTGGTCCGTAGAAGGCTGCTTCACCTTCAGCTTCAAAGTAGTCCAGTTCCATATCATCCATAGCTGCTTTCAACATGCGTTGTGCATTTTCCCACATCTCATCGTTGTCAAAGTATTTGTGTTTATCTTCTGGGTCACGATAAGACAAGCGGAAACGGTAATCTGTCAAATTAAAGTCTTCATACACGTCGATAATCAATTGAAGAATTTTCTTGAATTCTTCCTCAATTTGTTCTGGAGCTACAAAAGTATGACCATCATTTAGGGACATTTCGCGTACACGTTGAAGGCCTGTAAGGGCGCCAGATTTTTCATATCGGTGCATCATGCCAATCTCAGCGATACGGATTGGTAATTCACGGTATGAGTGTACATGGTGTTTATAAACTTCGATATGGTGAGGACAGTTCATTGGGCGGAGGACAAACTCTTCACCGTCTCCCATGTCCATAGTTGGGAACATATCTTCACGGTAGTGATCCCAGTGACCAGAAGTTTTATAGAGTTCCACGGAGGCAATTGGTGGAGTGTAGACGTGTTGGTAGCCTGCAGCGATTTCCTTGTCGACAATGTAGCGTTCCAATTCACGACGGATAGTCGCTCCGTTTGGTAACCAGAATGGTAAACCTTGTCCGACTTCTTGTGAAATCATGAAGAGGTCAAGCTCTTTACCGAGTTTACGGTGGTCACGTTCCTTGGCTTCTTCACGCATTTGAAGGTAGTTCTTCAAGTCTTTCTTGTCAAACCAAGCTGTACCGTAGATTCGTTGCATCATCGCGTTGTCGCTATTTCCACGCCAGTAGGCACCAGCTACGTTGAGCAGGTGGAAGACTTGGATACGACCTGTTGATGGGACGTGAGGACCACGGCAGAGGTCCACGTATTCGCCCTGACGGTAGATAGTCAAACCGCCTTCGTCTTCTGAGTGTTCTTCAATCAATTCCAACTTGTAAGGGTCGTTCTTGAAGATTTCACGTGCCTCGTCTTTAGTCACTTCTTCACGGATTGATGGGAAGTTTTCTTTGACGATTTTTTGCATTTCTTCTTCGATACGAGGAAGGTCTTCGTTGGAGATTTGACCAGCCTGATTGTCCGTATCATAGTAGAAACCATCTTCGATAGCTGGACCTACACCCAAATGAATATCTGGGAAGAGGCGACGAGCTGCTTGGGCAAACAAGTGAGCAGCTGAGTGACGCAAGATTGGAAGGGCATCTTCGTGATCAGGTGTCACGATTTCGATGCTTCCATCTTCAGTGATAGCACGAGTCGTGTCGATGAGTTTGCCGTTAAATTTACCAGCCAAGGCTTTTTTAGCCAAGGAATTGCTGATAGATTGGGCAATTTCAAAAGTTGTTACGCCAGATTCGAATTCACGAACAGCGCCATCTGGGAAAGTAATCTTAATCATGGTTTTCTCCTTATAAAGTTTTTATTAGCCTAGTTATAGTAAAGGTGCCCTTGAAATATAAATAGAAATTCCTTTTGATTTTTCGTTAATAAAACAAAAAGCGACATCCTCGAAAGGACGTCGCAACGTGGTTCCACCTTCATTTATGTTCCTCAAAAAAGAGGGACACCTCAGATTGGCTTTAACGTAGCCACCGTTTTATGTTTGCATAAAAGTCAGTAGAGTAGTATCAGTTTAGGCTCTCTATGCGTTTCCAGCAACCACGCACTCTCTAGTAGAAAGGGACTAAGTGACTCGTCTCTATGCATTATTATAGCATGATTGCGAGAATTTTCAAGGATTTTGTGAAAGTTTTTTATTTTTTCCTTGCTGGAGCATATATTTAATACCTGAACCTGAAGCCATACCAAGTAGGGCAAAGAGTTCATAAGCTAGGAAATAAACGAGAATGAATTCATTGAAAGTGATGATGGTAAAACCAAAGAGCAACCCTACACCAAGTAACCACCACAGTGAGAATTGGAAACGGTAGCTATAAAGAAGGGATACGATAAAGGTTGCCAAAGGTGAAAAGAGGATGATGTTATAAATGTAAAGTCCTTTCAGCGTATAAGGGTCAGAAATCAGCAGTAACAGCAACTCATAGAGAGGCCAGTAAAAGAAGAATATGACAAGGTAGTATGGGATATACTTAAGATATTTCCGCATGGCAATAGTCCTCCAATCTGCAAAAATTGAGAGAGGTTGAATACCATATAATCCTAAATGAAGGGGAGCTCTCTACCTATATTATAGCACGATTTGGAAGCTCTTACAAGTTGATCAGGTAAGTAGTGATAGTGATTTTTTGCAGTGTTTTCTGCTATAATACTAACAGAAGAAGTAAGAGGAAAAGAGGAGAAAGAATGACTAAAATAGCAGTTCTTTCAGATATACATGGAAATATGACAGCTCTGGAAGCTGTACTGGCTGATGCAAGAGCGGCAGAGGTAGAAGAGTATTGGCTTTTGGGAGATATTCTCATGCCTGGAACAGGACGTAGAAGGATATTGGATCTCTTAGCTAGCTTGCCCATCACTGCAAGAGTGCTGGGAAATTGGGAGAATAGTCTCTGGCGTGGTTTGCATCGCAAGCTAGATCCAACAAAAGCTAGTCATCGCTATCTCCTACGCCAATGCCAGTATATCTTAGAAGAGATTAGCCCTGAAGAAATCGAAGACCTCCACAATCAACCCATGCAAGTTCATCGTCAGTTTGGTGATTTGACGGTAGGAATCACCCACCATCTCCCTGATAAAAACTGGGGTAGAGAGTTGATTCATACGGGAAAACAAGAAGATTTTGATAGATTGGTGACGGAGCCGCATGCCTCTATCGCAGTGTATGGGCATATTCACCAACAGTTTCTTCGTTACGGAAGTGACGGACAGTTGATTCTTAATCCAGGTTCGATTGGGCAACCCTTCTTTTTAGATGCGCAGTTGCGTAAGGACCTGCGGGCTCAATATATGATTTTAGAGTTTGATGAGGCAGGTTTGTCTGATGTTGGTTTTCGTCGAGTGAATTATGATGTAGAAGCCGAATTGCAGCTGGCTAAGGATTTAAAACTCCCTTATTTCCAGATTTACTATGAAAGTTTGGTGAACGGGATTCACCATACTCATAATCAGGAGCTTCTGTATGAAATTGCCCAAGAACAGGGACATGATGCCGAGTTGGATGCATGGCTGGATGGTGGTAACGATTGACATTACAACACAAAAGGGTATAATGGGTATCAGATAGGATGTGAAAGGAGAAGAAGATGCAAATTTCAAGTCGATTTACGATTGCGACTCATATGCTAATCATCATTGCCATCAAGAGTCAAGAGAGCAAGGTAACCAGTGATTTTCTCGCAGCCAGTGTTGGGGTCAATCCAGTCATTATTCGCAAAATCTTGTCCCAACTCAAAAAAGCTGAACTGATATCGGTTGCGCGTGGGACGGGCGGTACTGAGATTATCAAAGATCTTCAAGAAATCAGCCTTTTTGATGTTTATCGGGCTGTTGAATGTTTAGGAAAATCTGGTAAACTCTTTAGTTTCCATGATAATCCCAACCCTAACTGTCCAGTAGGGGCCAATATTCATGAAGTTTTGGATCAAAAATTGCTGGATATCCAACTAGCGATGGAAAACCAACTTCGTCAGACGAGTCTGGCTCAGGTTGTGGAAGATGCTCAGGATAAAATGACAAAGTAAGAGGGCTAGAGTCCTCTTTTTCTATCGCCATAATTATGGTAAAATGTAGTTATCAAAGGAGAAGACTATGTACTTTATTACAGGATTTTTTGTCCTACTTTTTCTGATTTCATTTTTTAGGGACAATCGCAGTCTCTGGAATCCGGCTCTTTTGCTTTTATCTCTGCTCTTTTCTTACCTGTCTATCGCCAATCTTTTTTACGAGTCTGGGCAAGAAGAATTGCACATGATTTTCTTTGCAGTGATTTTTCTCCTGCTGCCTCTTTTAGTTTTTCTAAGTGGTTTTTTCCTTATTTATAACGGATTTGTGTTATTGAAGAAAGAAGGAAAATCTAAGGCAAATTATTTGTCTCTAGGATTAGGGTGCATGATTCTGTTCTTTTTTGTGATCATGGCGATCCGAATGAGCGATACCAATGGCTTGTTCTACACCAATCATCTAGTGAATATTATCTTTTTCTTTTTGATTTATTCGTATTTGATTTTTGGTTTTGCCTTTGCAGGATTTCTGCTTTATTCTATTCTGTATCTTTTTATTCCTAAGAAAAAATATTATGATTTTATTATCATTCACGGAGCAGGCTTATTGAATGGAGAAAAAGTGACTCCCTTACTCAAGAGTCGCATTGACAAGGCAGTTGAGGCTTACCACAAGTCGAAAAATCCAGATGTCAAATTGATCGCTAGTGGTGGTCGAGGAGGGGATGAGAAGATTTCCGAGGCTCAGGCAATTTGTAATTATTTGCGGGAAGAGACGGATGTTCCGAGAGAAGCAATTCTCCTAGAGGAAAGCTCGACAACGACCTATGAGAATCTTCTTTTCTCAAAAGAAATGGGAGAGAAGCTGGTGGCCAGTCCACGTTTTCTCTTTGTGACCAATGATTATCATGTTTTTCGTACCAGTACCTATGCTCGCCGTATTGGGATGAAGGGAGATGGTCTTGGTTGCCGTACAGCCGCCTACTATATTCCATCGGCCTTTATCAGAGAATATATTGCCCTATGTGTGAAGATGAGATGGCTTTTTATCGCCTTCTATATTTTATTAATTTTAGCTCTGATTTTCTCCTATAGAGGTGTTCTATGGTAATATGTAAAATTCATATTGTAATTCTTGTTAGAATCTCTAAAAAATCTTGTAGTAACCCTAAGGGAAAAATTGTCACTAGTAATGAAAGAGCAGGGTAAGTGATTGTGAGTGCGGTTTTTGGAACGGCTTCATGATTGCTCGTCAATCAATTGAACAATTTCTAACCTAGTTGCAGATTTTCAGAGAGAGTCAAAAATAGGCAACTAAATATGAGCAGACTAGAATTTTACAGTCAACGGTAAATAAAAATGTGAACAGCAACAGAGGTTCACATTTTCTTTTTGGTCTATGGCAAAATGGCTTTTAGTTCCTTCAGGATAGTTTGCAAGGTTACGATCGCTTGTTCTCCTTGTTGTGGTTGATAGAGTAGTTGGAAATACTTGCGAATAGTTTCTTCAAATTGTTTAGGGAGGAGAGTACAATTGGTCTTTGCGTACTCCAACATTCGTTTTTCACCAGGATGGGTTTGCTCATTGAGGGCAAACAGCAAGTCAAAGTAGGAAGCAAAAAATTCACTTGTACGATGATTCATACTGAGAAAATCTTGGCGTTTGATAGCTTTTTCTATTTGGTGAGAGAAGGCAGGCATGGCTTGTTCTAGCAAAAGGAGTTGCCTTTCAATGATATGTTTTTTAAGTTCCTGAGGATAGGGAATCTGGTAAGTCTTTTGGAGAGAAGCATAGCGTCCATTTGGATCGTATAGGATTTTGCTATGGAGTAGATTGTGCCACATACAGGTTGTATAAGCGTTTTGGGGTTGATGCTGAAAAACAGTTGAGTTTAGTTCTTGTTCAAACGACTCCAGTGAACGATAAATCAACTCGATTTCGACACCGTTGTTTAGCACGCAGTCGTCCTCTAACTCCCAAAACTGGTTTCCAATTTCCATATAAGAACAGTACTTGCTCAGAATGTTTTGGCGAATCGTCTCATCTATAGGAGAGTTGAGATAGACATAGACATCATAGTCAGAATTTTGATCGTAGTCTTGTCCTGCACGTGAACCACCAAGAGCGATGGCTTCTACTTGTTCCAGTTGAGAGAATTCTTTGTAAAGGTCGTGGATCATGATTTTTCTCCTTGCTTTATGGTTTTAAAGTCATTTTACCAAAAAGTAAAACGTTTGCATAGTGTTGGGTTGCTCTTTTCATTTATAGCAAAAAAATGTGAACCCCTGTTGTTGGTTCACATTTCTTTTTTATTCTGCTGCTTGTTGCCAGCGTTTGGCTAGCATGCGGGATAAGCTTGAAATCGCTAGGTTAAAGCTGAAGTAGATGAGGGCAATCAGGATATAAAGACTGAAGACCTGCTCTGGCTCGAAATAGCGTCCCATGAGAATTTGGCTAGCGCCAAAGAGCTCTTGTAGGGCGATAACAGAGTATAGAAGACTGGTATCCTTAATCACGGTTACAAACTGAGAAATGATGGCTGGCAGCATTTTACGGATCGCTTGTGGGAGAATGATGTAGTAGAGGATTTGGGCTGAAGTGAATCCTTGCGACATTCCTGCTTCGTACTGGCCCTTGTCCACGGCATTGAGACCGCCTCGGATAATTTCAGCTAGGGCTGCTGAGGTAAAGAGGGTAAAGGCTGTAATACCAGCTGGTGTGGACTTCATCTTAAACACCAAAAAGATGGTGAAAATCCAGAGGAGGTTGGGAACATTACGCACAAATTCGATGTAAATACTGGAGATGATTCGCCAGACAGGATTTTTTCCATTTCGCATGACGGCTAGCACTGTCCCTATAAGGGTAGAAAGGACAATGGCAATCAGAGAAATGTAGAGGGTCAAGCCGAAGCCTTTAAAGATAAAGACTAGGTTATCTGGGGTCAAAACTTCTAAAATAGATTCCATAGTAACCTCCTAAAGTGAATAGGCTTTTTTGTTGGCTTGCTCCATCTTGCGACCAAACTGGGCGACAGGGAAGCATAGAGCAAAGTAGAGAAGTGCGGCACCTAGAAAGGCAGGGATGTAGTTTCCGTTTAGAGCCGACCAAGACTTGGTCACAAACATCAAGTCTACTCCAGAGATGATAGCGACGGTAGAGGTATTCTTGATGAGGTTAACGATTTGGTTGGTCAAAGGAGGGAGAATGATACGGAAGGCCTGAGGCAAGATAATCAAGCGCATGGCACTGATATAGGTAAAACCTTGTGATAAGGCGGCCTCCATCTGACCGCTAGGAATAGACTGAATACCTGAGCGAATAACCTCAGCGATATAAGCTCCGTGATAGAGTCCTACACAGAGAACAGCTGTCCAATAGATCGGAATCATGATGGTATGGTCACTGATAAGAGGCAAACCATAGAAGACGATGACAAACTGCACCAAGAGGGGAGTGTTTTGATAAAATTCGACAAAGATACGAGCCAAAATTCTTAAAATTTGATGTTTGCTAGTTGATAGGACTCCAAAGATGATTCCTAAGACCATAGCTAGGATAAAGGATCCAATTGCTAGGGCAAGAGTGAAGAGGAAACCATTGAAAAATTGTCCAAAATCCTGAAAATAGGCTGTCCAAGATGATAAATCTGTCATGGGGTGTCCTCCTTAATCTGCAGTATGGCTAGATGGTTTGAGCTTGTAACGGTCATAAAGTTTCTGCAAACTACCGTCTTTGCTCCATTTAGTGACCAAGTTATCAAGATAATCGTTGAGCTCAGTATTTGATTTCTTGGTAACAATACCATAGTCAGATGGCTTGAAACTATCATCTAGCAGTTCTGTCCGTTTACTAATGTAGCCAGACAGGATAGAACGATCCACGGAAAAGGCATCAATACGATGGGCATGAAGGGAAGTAATCAATTCTGGGTAGGAACCAAGTTCGACGAATTTAAACTTCAGACCTTTCTTTTTACCCAGTTCGGTAATCAAGCGTTGGGTGATGGAACCTTGGGCAACTCCGATGGTTTTGCCATTCAGGTCTTCAACGCTTTTGATGTTGGCAGATTTATTGACCAAAAAGCCAGAAGCGTCCGTATAGTAGGGACTGGTGAAGTTGTAGAGTTTTTTACGTTCTTCTGTGATAGTAAAGGTCGCGATATCCATGTCGACTTGTTCATTGTCAAGAAGGGGGCCACGGGTTTGAGCGGTAACAGGAACGTAGCGAACCTTGACCTTGAGCTCATCTGCAATCATCTTGGCAAGGTCAGTTTCGATACCAGAATAAGTCCCTGTCTTAGGATCCTTGTAGCCAAAATTGGGAACGTCTTGTTTCACACCAACAACTAGTTCGCCTCTTTTTTGAATGTCTGCGACACTGGTATCAGCCTGAACTGGTTTGGCAGCAACAAGGCTGAAAAGGCCAATTAATAATGCGGATAAAAAGAGTTTCTTTTTCATAGGCGTCTCCTTATTTGACTTTGTCACTTTCGTGGTTGATAATTTTGCTGAGGAATTGTTGGGCACGAGGTTCGCTTGGATTGTCGAAAAAGTCATCGACATCTGTCGTATCCACCAAAACTTCTCCATCGGCCATAAAGATGATGCGGTCCGCAACTTCACGGGCAAAGCCCATTTCATGGGTAACGATAATCATATTCATTCCGTCATGTGCCAGTTTCTGCATAACTGCGAGAACATCTCCGATAGTCTCAGGATCAAGAGCAGATGTTGGCTCATCAAAGAGGAGGAGTTCCGGATGCATAGCGAGACCACGTGCGATGGCGATCCGCTGTTTTTGTCCACCAGATAGCATGGCTGGATAGGAATCTTTCTTGTCCCACATATTTACAAATTCCAGATATTTTTGGGCTGTTTTTTCAGCTTCTTTTTTATCAATTCCTAGAACTTTAATGGGTGCAAGTGTCACGTTTTCTAACACCGTTTTGTGTGGATAAAGATTAAAATGTTGAAAAACCATGCCGACTTCCTTACGAAGAGGAACTAAATCTTTCTGACTGGCACCTGCTACTTGGTGTCCATTGACCAGGAGACTTCCTTTGTCAACAGCCTCCAAACCATTGATCGTACGGATAAGAGTAGACTTCCCAGAACCAGAAGGTCCAAGCAGGACAACGACTTGTCCTTTTTCAAAACGGAGATTGATGTCGCGGAGTGCGTGATAGTCTCCGTAATATTTTTCGACGTTTTTAAATTCTACTAAAGCCATGAGAGATCTCCTTTGTGTTAGATTTTATAACATGATTCTACACCAAAAGAATGTTCTTGTCAAATCATATCTGAAAAAATTCACTAAAATGTTATAAAAAAGCAATCTGGATAGAGAAAAAGCCTAAATCATGTTATAATGAAACGATAGAATTCTTAGAAAGAGTGGATGTTTTTTTGATAACTCCTACTTATGAATGGCAGTTTGCCCCGCAGGTTGAAGATGCGGATTTTACAAAGATAGCCAAGAAGGCTGGACTGGGTCCTGAGGTGGCTCGGTTATTATTTGAAAGAGGGATTCAGAATGAAGAAAGTCTCAAGAAGTTTTTAGAACCTTCTTTAGAGGACTTGCATGATCCCTATCTGCTCCATGATATGGATAAGGCTGTGGAACGGATTCGTCAGGCCATTGAAGAAGGGGAAAATATTCTCATTTATGGAGACTACGATGCGGATGGCATGACTTCGGCCTCTATTATTAAGGAAAGTTTGGAACAGCTTGGCGCGGAGTGCCGTGTTTACCTGCCAAATCGTTTTACCGATGGCTATGGTCCCAATGCCAGTGTTTATAAATACTTTATCGAGCAAGAGGGAATTTCCTTGATTGTGACAGTGGACAATGGGGTTGCTGGCCATGAAGCCATTGAATTGGCCCAGTCTATGGGAGTGGATGTCATTGTGACCGACCACCATTCCATGCCGGAAACTCTTCCTGATGCCTATGCGATTGTTCACCCTGAGCATCCAGATGCGGACTATCCCTTCAAACAGTTAGCTGGTTGTGGAGTGGCTTTCAAGCTAGCTTGCGCTCTTTTAGAAGAAGTGCAAGTTGAGCTACTAGATTTGGTAGCTATCGGGACCATTGCGGATATGGTAAGTTTGACGGATGAAAACCGTATCATGGTTCAATATGGTCTGGAAATGTTGGGGCATACTCAGCGCATCGGTCTACAAGAAATGCTAGACATGGCTGGGATTGCTGCCAATGAAGTGACAGAAGAAACGGTTGGCTTTCAGATTGCCCCTCGTTTAAATGCCTTGGGGCGCTTGGATGATCCGAATCCAGCCATTGATTTGTTGACTGGATTTGACGATGAGGAAGCGCATGAGATTGCCCTCATGATTCACCAGAAAAACGAAGAACGTAAGGAAATCGTTCAATCTATCTATGAAGAAGCCAAGACCATGGTGGATCCTGAGAAGAAGGTACAAGTCCTAGCTAAAGAAGGTTGGAATCCTGGAGTTCTAGGAATCGTGGCTGGGCGCTTGCTGGAAGAATTGGGGCAGACAGTCATTGTTCTTAATATTGAAGATGGTCGTGCCAAGGGTAGCGCTCGCAGTGTGGAAGCGGTCGATATTTTTGAAGCTCTGGATCCCCATCGAGATCTCTTCATAGCCTTTGGAGGCCATGCTGGTGCAGCAGGAATGACGCTGGAAGTGGAGAAACTCACAGATTTATCTCAGGTCTTGGAAGACTATATCCGTGAAAAAGGAGCAGATACTAGTGGTAAGAACAAGTTAAATTTAGATGAAGAGTTAGATTTAGAGACACTTAGCATAGAAACGGTTAAAAGTTTTGAACGCTTGGCACCCTTTGGTATGGACAATCAGAAACCTGTTTTTTACATCAGAGATTTCACTGTCGAGAGTGCTCGTAGTATGGGGGCGGGAAATACTCACCTCAAACTAAAAATTTCTAAGGGAGAAGCTAGTTTTGAAGTGGTGGCCTTCGGACAAGGTAGATGGGCGACGGAGTTTGCTCAAACCAAGAATCTAGAATTGGCAGTCACCTTGTCTGTCAATCAATGGAATGGCCAAACTGCCCTCCAGTTGATGATGGTAGATGCGCGTGTGGAAGGCGTTCAACTCTTTAACATTCGAGGGAAGAATGCTGTCTTGCCAGAAGGGGTTCCAGTCTTGGACTTCGCTGGAGAAGTGCCAAATTTGGCGAATAGTGAGGCGGTTGTCGTGAAGAATATTCCTGAGGATATTACCTTGCTGAAGACCATTTTTCAGGAGCGACATTTCTCTGCCGTCTATTTCAAAAATGACATTGACAAAGCCTATTATCTGACAGGTTATGGAACTAGAGAACAGTTTGCAAAATTGTACAAGACTATTTACCAGTTCCCAGAGTTTGATATTCGCTACAAGCTTAAGGATTTGGCGGCTTATCTCAATATCCAACAAATCTTGCTGGTCAAGATGATTCAAGTCTTTGAAGAACTGGGCTTTGTGACAATCAAAGATGGTGTCATGACAGTCAATAAGGAAGCGCCAAAGCGAGAGATAGGAGAAAGTCGGATTTACCAAAATCTCAAACAAACCGTTAAAGATCAAGAAATGATGGCGCTGGGTACGGTGCAGGAAATGTATGATTTTTTAATGGCAGAAAACTAGAAGGTAGGACAGAGTTGGGCAACCAGCTCTTTTTTGGAAACAAATCTTCATTTTGAAAATCATCAAAAAAATGGTATAATGGTAGGAAAAGATTCGGCTGAAAGTTTTAGAACTTTTAGAATAAGAGGGTAAACTTACCTTATAATCAAGATAATTAAGTTTCGGAGGAAAAATGAGTAATATTAGTTTAACAACACTAGGTGGTGTACGAGAAAATGGGAAAAATATGTACATCGCTGAAATCGATGAATCTATTTTTGTTTTGGATGCGGGGCTTAAATACCCTGAAAATGAACAACTAGGGGTAGATGTCGTTATTCCAAATATGGAATATCTTTTTGAAAATAGTGATCGTATAGCTGGGGTCTTTTTGACCCACGGACATGCGGATGCCATTGGTGCCCTGCCTTATCTTTTGGCAGAGGCTAAGGTGCCTGTGTTTGGCTCTGAGTTGACCATTGAGTTGGCCAAACTCTTTGTCAAAGGAAATGATATGGTTAAGAAATTCAATGACTTCCATGTGATTGATGAAGATACAGAGATTGACTTTGGAGGGACTGTGGTTTCCTTCTTCCGTACAACTCACTCTATCCCAGAAAGTTTGGGAATAGTTCTGAAAACAGCTGAAGGTAGCATCGTTTATACAGGGGACTTCAAGTTTGACCAGACAGCTAGCGAATCCTATGCGACGGATTTTGCTCGTTTGGCTGAAATCGGTCGTGATGGTGTTTTAGCGCTCCTCAGCGATTCAGCCAATGCGGACAGCAATATCCAAGTGGCGAGTGAGAGTGAAGTTGGAGACGAAATTACCCAGACCATTGCAGACTGGGAAGGTCGTATCATCGTTGCAGCAGTTGCCAGCAACCTCTCTCGTATCCAGCAGGTTTTTGATGCTGCAGCAGATACAGGTCGCCGAGTTGTTTTGACTGGATTTGATATTGAAAATATCGTCCGCACTGCGATTCGTCTCAAAAAATTATCTCTAGCGAATGAAAGTCTCTTGATTAAACCAAAAGAAATGTCTCGTTTTGAAGACCATGAGTTGATTATCCTTGAGACGGGCCGTATGGGTGAGCCTATTAATGGACTTCGCAAGATGTCTATTGGTCGCCACCGCTATGTGGAAATCAAAGATGGGGACTTGGTCTATATCGTAACGACTCCATCTATCGCCAAAGAAGCCGTCATGGCGCGTGTTGAAAACATGATCTACCAAGCTGGTGGTGTAGTGAAACTCATTACTCAAAGCTTGCGAGTATCCGGACACGGGAATGCGCGTGATTTGCAGTTGATGATCAATCTCTTGCAACCAAAATACCTCTTCCCTATCCAAGGGGAATATCGTGAGTTGGATGCGCATGCCAAGGCTGCCATGGCAGTTGGAATGTTGCCAGAACGCATTTTCATCCCTAAAAAGGGAACGACCATGTCCTACGAACATGGAGACTTTGTCCCAGCTGGAGCAGTCTCTGCAGGTGATGTCTTGATTGACGGAAATGCCATCGGAGATGTTGGAAATGTGGTCCTTCGTGACCGTAAGGTCTTGTCAGAGGATGGAATCTTTATCGTGGCGATCACTGTCAACCGTCGTGAGAAGAAAATTGTGGCCAAGGCCCGTGTTCACACGCGTGGATTTGTTTATCTCAAGAAGAGCCGCGATATTCTCCGTGAAAGTTCAGAATTGATTAACCAAACGGTAGAAGAGTATCTTCAAGGTGATGACTTTGACTGGGCAGATCTCAAAGGCAAGGTTCGCGACAATCTGACCAAGTACCTCTTTGATCAAACCAAGCGCCGCCCAGCAATCTTGCCAGTCGTGATGGAAGCAAAATGATAAGCAGAATACCTACAGAAAAAGTCGAAATTCGGCTTTTTCTTATAGAATAGTAAAAGGAGAAAACCATGGCAGTTATGAATATTGAGTATTACTCAGAAGTTTTGGATATGGAGTGGGGCGTTACCGTACTCTATCCAGATACTAGTCGGGTGACTGAACCAGATTGCACAGATATTCCTGTCCTTTATCTTTTGCACGGAATGTCAGGAAATCAAAATAGCTGGCTCAAGCGAACCAATGTCGAGCGTTTGTTGCGCGGGACTAATCTCATTGTCATCATGCCCAATACTAGCAATGGCTGGTACACAGATACCCAGTATGGTTTCAACTACTTTACTGCTCTTGCAGAAGAGTTACCTCAGGTTATGAAGCGTTTCTTCCCCAATATGACCAGCAAGCGAGAAAAGACCTTCATAGCAGGTCTCTCCATGGGTGGCTACGGTTCCTTTAAACTCGCTCTGGCAACGAATCTTTTTTCTCATGCGGCTAGTTTTTCTGGTGCGCTCAGTTTTCAGGATTTTTCTCCTGAAAGTCAGGATCTGGGGTCACTTGCCTACTGGCGAGGAGTTTTTGGAGAGATTAAAGACTGGACAGCTAGTCCTCATTCGCTGGAAACTGTCGCTGCAAAATCCGATAAAGAGACTAAACTATGGGCTTGGTGTGGAGAGCAAGACTATCTCTACTCTGCCAATAATTTCGCAGTGAAAAACCTTAAAAAGCTTGGTTTTGAGGTGACCTATAGTCATAGTCCAGGTAAGCACGAGTGGTACTACTGGGAAAAACAATTGGAGCGTTTTTTGGCTACTCTACCAATTAACTTTGTTTTGGAAGAACGCTTATCTTAGTTTTAGGTTTCTTTCAGTTTTATTGAGTAAAATAGAGAATCTATCTTGATTATGGGAGACCATCGATTTCAAGATAGATTCTTATTTTTATGAAAGGTGGGGCGTCATGTTCTGGATTATTCGATTATTCTTCCGATTTCTGTTGGGAATTTGGCGTTTCTTCTGGCGTCTGGTTTGGACTGTGGTCATTCTACTGCTCATTGCCTTTGGAGTGCTTTGGTATCTGTCTGGTGATTTTCATTCTGCGGTCAATCAGGTTGAAAAAATGAGCCAGATTGGTCAAGGTGGCTGGAATCAATGGAAGGAGACGGGAACGCTGGAAGTCTTGTCTCAGACAGACAGTCACCAACATGCAGAAGGCAAGTGGGCTCAGGCCTCAGCTCGCATCTATATTGAGCCTCAAATGAATGAGACCTTCCAAAGTGCCTATGCAGAAGCTATAAAAAACTGGAATCAAACGGGATCCTTTACCTTTGAGGTAGTTGCGTATCCTAGTCAGGCAGATATTGTGGCAAGTGAGATGAATGATGGATCGACCGCTGTAGCTGGGCAAGCCGAGAGTCAAACCAATCTATTGACCAATCAATTTATATCTGTAACAGTTCGCCTAAATCATTATTATCTATCCAATCCAAGTTATGGTTATTCTTATGAACGGATTGTGCACACGGCAGAGCACGAGCTGGGGCATGCTATCGGATTGGATCATACCAACGAAACTTCTGTCATGCAGCCAGCAGGTTCTTACTATGGAATTCAGCCTCAGGATGTGACAGCTGTTCAAGAACTCTATTCCAGTAGCGACTAGATGAAGTCGGTGCAATCTGAAATGAAATCAAAGCTCCTCCAACAAGTGATTGGTGGGCTTTTTGTTCGTCCTGTTACGGCCTTTTTGCTATAATGGAACTATGAACAACTTGATTAAATCAAAACTAGAGCTCCTGCCAACCAGCCCTGGTTGTTACATTCACAAGGATAAAAATGGCACTATTATCTATGTAGGAAAGGCTAAAAATCTGCGCAACCGCGTGCGCTCCTATTTTCGTGGGAGTCACGATACCAAGACGGAAGCTCTGGTATCTGAGATTGTGGATTTTGAATTTATCGTCACTGAGTCCAATATTGAGGCACTTCTCCTAGAAATCAACCTGATTAAGGAAAATAAGCCCAAGTACAATATCATGCTCAAGGATGATAAGTCCTATCCCTTCATCAAAATCACCAATGAGCGTTATCCTCGCTTGATTATCACCCGTCAGGTCAAAAAGGACGGAGGTCTTTATTTTGGACCTTATCCTGATGTGGGAGCGGCCAATGAAATCAAGCGACTACTGGATCGGATTTTTCCTTTTCGGAAATGTACCAACCCGCCGTCTAAGGTTTGTTTTTACTACCATATCGGCCAATGTATGGCCCACACCATCTGTCAGAAAGATGAGGCTTATTTCAAGTCCATGGCTCAGGAGGTTTCTGATTTCCTAAAAGGACAGGATGACAAAATCATCGATGACCTCAAGGGGAAGATGGCTGCGGCAGCTCAGACCATGGAATTTGAACGTGCGGCGGAATACCGTGACCTGATTCAGGCCATTGGAACGCTTCGGACCAAGCAACGGGTCATGGCGAAAGATTTGCAAAATCGGGACGTCTTTGGTTACTATGTGGATAAGGGCTGGATGTGTGTTCAGGTTTTCTTTGTCCGTCAGGGAAAACTCATCGAGCGGGATGTCAATCTTTTCCCTTATTACAACGATCCGGATGAGGACTTCTTGACCTATGTGGGACAATTCTATCAAGAAAAATCTCACCTGGTTCCCAATGAAGTATTGATTCCGCAGGATATTGACGAAGAAGCCGTCAAGGCCTTGGTGGATACCAAGATTTTCAAGCCCCAACGTGGAGAGAAAAAACAACTGGTCAATCTAGCCATAAAAAATGCCCGTGTTAGTCTGGAGCAAAAGTTCAATCTGCTAGAAAAATCTGTCGAAAAGACCCAAGGAGCTATTGAAAATCTGGGACGCTTGCTTCAAATTCCGACCCCAGTCCGCATCGAGTCCTTTGATAACTCTAATATCATGGGAACCAGTCCGGTGTCTGCCATGGTGGTCTTTGTCAATGGTAAACCCAGTAAGAAGGATTACCGTAAGTACAAGATAAAAACGGTTGTAGGTCCAGATGACTATGCCAGTATGCGTGAAGTCATTCGCAGACGTTATGGCCGAGTTCAACGTGATGGTTTAACTCCGCCAGATTTGATTGTCATCGATGGGGGACAAGGTCAGGTCAATATTGCTAAGCAGGTTATTCAAGAAGAGCTAGGTTTGGACATTCCCATTGCTGGGCTTCAAAAAAATGATAAGCACCAAACCCATGAATTGCTCTTCGGAGATCCACTGGAAGTGGTGGAGTTGTCTCGCAATTCTCAGGAATTTTTCCTGCTTCAGCGCATCCAAGATGAGGTCCACCGCTTTGCTATCACCTTCCACCGTCAACTGCGCTCCAAAAATTCTTTTTCATCTCAATTGGATGGGATTGACGGTCTGGGACCTAAACGCAAGCAGAATCTCATGAAGCATTTCAAGTCTCTCACTAAAATCAAGGAAGCCAGTGTGGATGAGATTGTCGAAGTTGGTGTGCCAAGGGCAGTCGCAGAAGCTGTGCAGAGAAAGTTGAACCCACAGGAAGAAGTGGAGTTGGCTCAAGTAGCAGAACCATTAAAAGAATTGGAATAAGTATCTAGATAGAAAGTAGAAGAAATGAATAGGATTGAGATTGACAGAGATATACTCCTTTTTTTACGATTTGCTTACTTTGGGAATTCAAAAGATTTATTTTTGGCTGCAACTACAAGAGCCTATCTGGATTTTAATCGAACCTTGCGATTTCATGGCATGCCAGATGAACAGCGCTTGGAGATGAGAAATCGGGCCTCTAAATGTATCAAAGAAGCAATTTTAAATCTCTTGAATCGGGACAAGCTGTGTCAAACTGATTTTGATAGTTGGCATCATAGGACTTGTGATGTTTTGATAGATTGCTATCGCTCAAATGGGATTCGATTCACTTATGGTCATGCTCAAAAGTGGATTAATATGACGTTCAAGTATCTGTATATGCTTGAAGCTGTAACCCTAGACTCCGTTTTTCCTTTTTTACACGTACCGATAGATAACATCGTGTTAGAGAGGGCGAACAAACAGTTGTGTATCCCAAAACCTTCTCAAGTGTGGAGTAGTTGGGGAGATTACGCTTTCTATCTTCAATATCAAGGTTATTTGAGACAAAGAATAGGCAAGGAAAATCCTCTTCGTTGGGAGTTTCACAATTGGCTAGATGAAATAGAAAAAGGAAACCATCATGAACCATAAAATCGCAATTTTATCAGATATTCATGGCAATGCGACAGCCTTAGAAGCAGTAATTGCAGATGCTAAAACTCAAGGAGCCAGTGAATATTGGCTTATGGGAGACATTTTCCTCCCGGGTCCAGGTGCAAATGACTTGGTCGCTCTGTTAAAGGAACTTCCTATCACAGCAAGTGTTCGAGGCAATTGGGATGATTGTGTCCTTGAGGCTTTAGATGGGCAATATGGCTTAGAAGACCCACAGGAAGTTCAGCTCTTGCGTATGACGCAGTATTTGATGGAGCGAATGGATCCCGATCAGATCGCTTGGCTGCGGAGCCTGCCTATGGTTGCGAAGAAAGAAATTGATGGGCTGCGTTTTTCGCTCTCTCACAACTTACCTGACAAAAACTATGGAGGAGACTTGCTGGTTGACAATGATACGGAGAAATTTGACCAGCTACTTGATGAGGAGACAGATGTAGCAGTTTACGGTCATGTCCACAAGCAGTTGCTTCGTTATGGAAGCCGAGGGCAACAAATCATCAATCCAGGTTCGATTGGCATGCCCTATTTTGATTGGGAGGCGTTAAAAAATCACCGTGCCCAGTATGCCGTGATAGAAGTGGAAGATGGGGAATTGGTAAATATTCTATTCCGAAAAGTTTCATATGATTATGAAGCAGAATTAGAATTGGCCAAGTCTAAGGACCTTCCCTTTATCGAAATGTATGAAGAGCTACGACGAGAAGACAACTATCGGGGGCACAATCTGGAACTTTTAGCTAGTTTAATTGAAAAGCATGGGTATATAGAGGATGTAAAGAATTATTTTGATTTCTTGCAAAGTGAGAAATAAAGCGGGCAGCCCTTATTTCGAAGTGAGGTTTATAGTCGAATTGCTTAGAAGAGAGTCAGACGATAAGGAAGAAAAGACAGCTTAGCTAAAGTTTGACATTGAAATTATTTTGTTATACAATGAACTTAATTCTTAATAAAAAGGAGAACATTATGAAGAAAATTATTACAGCCAGTATGGCTCTTTTATCTGTTGTTGTTTTAGCAGCATGTTCAGGGAAAACAACGTCTGATTCTTCGACTAAGACTTCAAGCTCTGTAGAACAAACTTCTTCTTCAGAGACTTCATCAACAACGTCTAGTTCAAAGACAGAAAATAATGAGGTTGTTTTGATCACCGATGAAGAAATTGACAATGCTAAAACTGTTGGAGATGTGAAGAAAGTCTTTGGCAAATTAGTCGACAATTATAAAAAGCATGCAGTTGAAATTGGGGAAAAAATTCCAGAGAGTGGAAAAGAAGCATATAACGCCCAAGTTGAACCAGCGCTTAAGTCTATGGAGACTGTAAGAGAGTCATTTAACGAAAGCCTTTCAAGTATTGGTTCTGATGATACAGTAGTGCCAGAACAAACTCGTACTCTATTTGTTCAACAGTTGAAAACTGGACGTGACACAATGAAGAAAGCGCTGGAAGCGGCTTATAAAGCAATTGCTCCATACACATCTGGTCAATAATATAAGAAAGTAGGTGTTCGATCACCTGCTTTTTGATTGCTTCAAATCTAAAGCGATACCTACTTAAATAGCTCCAAATTAATAGCAGAGAGTTTGAAAGAAGTACTAACTCTATGAAAAATCCCTGCAAGCTCTTTCAAAATATGGTAGAATGGAAGCAGTAGAATTAGAAAAGGAAATCGCGAGTGAACTATGCTGATCTTGAATTCAATGCACAAGACCATAGCGGCTATTGGTCCTATACTATAAGACAATTAAGACCAAGTTGCTTTATAGAATAATATAAGGAGGTGTGTCCATGAATAGGCACAAAAAATGGGGTATTATTGCTTTAGTAATTTGTATTATAGGAGGAATTGTAATGTTTAGTTTGAATCACCAAAAAGAAAGAACGTTGGAAGAGAAAATGAGAATTGAACAGGATAGGATGGCGTTATACTTAGTTAATCATTACGAAGGAGTTCGCGTGGTGGAATTCGAATCTTTCTCTAAGGATAGTATAACAGGGACATGGAGTGGTGATGCGCTTGTTAATGATAAGTACTATGTTAGATTCACATTATGGAATGTAGGTGGTGAAATTAGTATGTCCCAACTAACATCTAGAAATTCAGGCGAAGTTTTAGAAAAGAGAAAACAGATTGATAGTAAATCAGACTTGGACATAGATGTAAGGTATGGTAAATTAAAATGATAACTGAAAAAGATTATAGATATATTGCTGACGATGTTTATAAAGTGGATGCTCTAAAGGTGAATAGACCTTATAGTAAGGATGATTTGGTTGGGAACGACCGGTTTAAAGTAATCACCAATCCCATAGACAACACCTCTAACGGTATGCAGGCGATGGCAGTTGCTCCTGTGGATAAAAATGGGAATGTGGATTATAGCCATGTAGTGATTGCCTATGCAGGGACGAATAAAGATGACATAAAGGATCTTGAAACGGATGCACAGTCTTTAGGGCTCGGGAGGGATAAACTACAGTTTCGTTCAGGACTAAATTCTGCGAAAGTAGTAGATTCTCAGTTTGTGACAGCTTTGAATTATGCCAAGGAGGTGGAGGAAGAGGTCAGACAAAAACATCACTCTGCTAAAATCACAACTGCGGGGCATTCGCTTGGAGAGTCTCTGGCTATGTATGTCGCTTTAAAGCGAGGTTATGCCAATGTTGGGTATAATGGGCCAGATATTCATAACTTGATTTCGAAAGAAGAAATCAAGTACATGCAAGAACATCCAGAACAATTTCGCAATTACCGTCATAAGTATGATGTTATTGGCAATATTACGGGGAATACGACTCAAACAGCCATTTATCCCTACATCTACCCTGCAAAAGATAACTGGGGTGACAAGTTAGAATATCATAACTTGTCACAGTGGAAGTTTGATGAGAATGGCCAGCTAGTTGATTTGGACGGAAAACGAATCACGAATCTCAAAGTAACGGCGCTAGCAGAAGCAACAGCAGGTATGTATCGCTACCAAAAAATCAAAAGCTACCTCTCAGCAGATGGTTTGTCAAGCAAGGAAGAAATATACTTGGATAGCTTACAGGGGATGGCTCTAGGGGAAGGAATGGCTAATGCGGCTCGAGCTGGTGCAGACGACATCAAGCACCTTCAAGAGGAGGTGGTGTCAAAGGTACAGGATTTATGGAATCAGCTTGACTTTAGTAGCTTCCGATACCTGAGTTATGATGAAGTCCTATCGACTTTTGCGTCAGTGGGTGTGACTTATGATACGATTGTTGGTTCAGTTGAGCAAGATTTTGAGCAAGTGAATCAAAAGGCCGAAAAACTAGCCACAGAGTTTGCTAGCCTTAACCAACAGATTATCCAAGTCATAGAGAATAAACTAGCTACAGATAAGGAATTGGCAGGAGAGTTTAGAAAATGGAACAGTCGGATTTAGTCTTCCAAAAGTTAAAAGCAAAAGAAAAAGAGTATCATGATTTGGAAGATGAGTATCTAAAGCAGAAAGCAACTTTTACGAATCAACGTAATGAACTCTATGAACGTCGAGATCGACTTGCCCGAATCGTAGAAGACGAAGCTGGTAAGATGACTGCTTTTCTTCAAAAAGGACAACACAGTTACCAAGATGGAGAACAGTTTTATAGGAGTTTACAACAATTGATGGAGGATTCTCAGTTTGCGTGTAGGCGTAGAGAAGATGAATTGCAGTATCGAGAGGATTTGTTAGACAGAGATTATCGTAAAAGTCGTGATGAGTTAGAACAGACAATCGGAGATTTAAGGAGATCATATGCTCGCACCATTAAATGAATATTACACAGATGAAGAATATGAATTTGCTTTACGTCAGATGTATCGCATGATGGAGAAGAATAGAATCTATACAATGGCGGCAGTAATCTTAAAAGAAAAAAATTCCTTGCAAACAGATTATAAAGAGAAAGTAAAAGAAAGTGCGGAGGAGACAAAAGTCGCTATTGGGAAAATAAAATCACAGATGGATACGGCTATAAAAGGTCAGGTAAAGAAAAAGTTGGAAGAGGTGACAGCGGAGAAGTTGTCTCAGTATGATTTCATCTGCTAATTTTTTAGTGATTGAATAGAAGAATTATTACAAACTGTGCAGAGCAGTTTTTTTGCTCTTGCTTTTCCTATGAAAAATCTCTGCAAGCTCTTTCAAAATATGGTAGAATGGAAGCAGTAGAATTAGAAAAGGAAATCGATTATGAAATTTCTTGAATTAAATAAAAAACGTCATGCGACTAAGCATTTCACTGATAAGCCAGTTGACCCTAAAGATGTGCGTACTGCTATCGAAATTGCAACCTTGGCTCCAAGTGCCCACAACAGCCAGCCATGGAAGTTTGTGGTCGTTCGTGAGAAAAATGCTGAACTGGCAAAATTGGCTTATGGTTCAAACTTTGAGCAGGTTTCGTCTGCGCCAGTGACCATTGCCTTATTTACCGATACAGACCTGGCCAAACGTGCCCGCAAGATTGCCCGTGTTGGCGGTGCAAAGAATTTCTCAGAAGAGCAACTTCAATACTTCATGAAAAATTTGCCTGCTGAATATGCACGTTACAATGAGCAACAGATTAGTGCCTACCTAGCCCTCAATGCTGGTTTGGTTGCCATGAACTTGGTTCTCGCTCTTACAGATCAAGGGATTGGTTCCAACATTATCCTTGGTTTTGACAAATCAAAAGTCAACGAAGTTTTGAATATCGAAGACCGTTTCCGCCCGGAACTCTTGATTACAGTGGGTTACACGGATGAAAAATTGGAACCAAGCTACCGCTTGCCAGTAGATGAAATCATCGAGAAAAGATAGAAAGAAGAAAAAATGACAGCAATTGATTTTACAGCAGAAGTAGAAAAACGCAAAGAAGACCTCTTGGCTGACTTGTTTAGCCTTTTGGAAATCAACTCTGAACGTGACGACAGTAAGGCTGATGCGCAGCATCCCTTTGGGCCTGGTCCAGTCAAAGCCTTGGAAAAATTCCTTGAAATTGCAGACCGTGATGGCTATCCAACTAAAAATGTAGACAACTACGCAGGTCATTTCGAGTTTGGTCAAGGGGAAGAAGTTCTTGGAATCTTTGCCCACATGGACGTAGTACCTGCTGGTAGTGGTTGGGACACTGATCCATACACACCAACCATCAAGGACGGTCGCCTCTATGCGCGTGGTGCTTCTGATGATAAGGGTCCTACAACAGCTTGTTACTATGGTTTGAAAATCATCAAAGAATTGGGCCTTCCAACTTCTAAAAAAGTTCGCTTTATCGTTGGAACAGACGAAGAATCAGGCTGGGCAGACATGGACTACTATTTTGAACATGTAGGACTAGCAAAACCAGACTTCGGTTTCTCACCAGACGCTGAATTCCCAATCATCAATGGTGAAAAAGGAAATATCACAGAATACCTCCACTTTAGAGGTGAAAATGCAGGTGCTGCTCGTCTTCACAGCTTTACAGGTGGCTTGCGTGAAAACATGGTACCAGAGTCAGCAACGGCAGTCGTTTCAGGTGACTTGGATGACTTGCAAGAAAAACTAGATGCCTTTGTTGCAGAACACAAACTCAGAGGAGAAATCCAAGAAGAAAACGGTCAGTACAAGGTTATTATTATCGGTAAATCTGCCCACGGTGCTATGCCTGCTTCAGGTGTCAACGGTGCAACTTACCTTGCTCTCTTCCTCAGCCAGTTTGACTTTGCTGGTCCAGCAAAAGACTACCTTGACATCGCTGGAAAAATTCTCTTGAACGACCATGAAGGTGAAAATCTCAAGATTGCTCATGTGGATGAAAAGATGGGTGCCCTTTCTATGAATGCTGGTGTCTTCCGCTTTGATGAAACAAGTGCTGACAATACCATTGCTCTCAATATTCGTTATCCAAAAGGAACCAGTCCTGAGCATATCCAGTCAATCCTTGAAAACTTGCCAGTTGCTTCTGTCAGCTTGTCAGAGCATGGTCATACGCCTCATTATGTACCGATGGAAGATCCACTTGTGCAAACCTTGTTGAATGTTTATGAAAAACAAACTGGTCTTAAAGGTCATGAGCAAGTTATCGGTGGTGGTACTTTTGGTCGCTTGCTAGAACGCGGCGTTGCCTACGGTGCTATGTTCCCAGACTCAATTGACACCATGCACCAAGCCAATGAATTTATCGCCTTGGACGATCTCTTCCGAGCAGCAGCAATCTATGCTGAAGCTATCTATGAATTGATCAAATAAGCCTTTAGAAGTCTGAGATTCTAATCTTAGACTTCTTTTTGGAGGGAAACTAGATGTCTCAAATTGAAAAGATCAAACAAGCCATTATGGCTGATTCGCAAAACAAAAGCTATACAGATCAGGGGATAGAGCCTCTCTTTGCAGCGCCAAAAACTGCTCGCATCAATATCATCGGTCAGGCACCGGGACTTAAAACCCAAGAAGCAGGTCTTTACTGGAAGGATAAAAGCGGAGATCGCTTGCGGGACTGGCTCGGCGTGGATGAAGATACTTTTTACAATTCAGGTTATTTTGCGGTGTTGCCTATGGATTTCTATTTTCCAGGACATGGTAAGTCAGGAGATCTACCGCCTCGAGCTGGCTTTGCAGAAAAGTGGCATCCGAAGCTCTTGCAAGAATTGCCCGATATCCAATTAACCCTTTTAATCGGACAGTATGCCCAAGCCTATTATTTAAATGAGAAAGTCAGTGGCAAGGTAACAGAGCGGGTGAAACACTACAAAGATTATTTGCCAACCTATTTTCCACTAGTGCACCCATCACCACGAAACCAAATCTGGATGGCCAAAAATCCTTGGTTTGAATCAGAAGTGGTGCCAGATTTGAAAAAAAGAATTAAAACGATTTTAGGAGAAAAAGAATGAAAGAAATTTCCTTCGATGAATTTTACAAGCTTTATCAAAATGAGAAACTTTCTCTAGTGGACGTGAGAGAAGTAGAAGAGTTCGAGACGCTTCATTTAGAAGGTGCTCAGAACCTACCACTTAGTCAATTAGCTGATATCTATGATCAATTGGACAAGGACCAGTTGCATTATGTCATTTGCAAATCTGGGATGAGGTCAGCTCGTGCTTGCCAATTCTTAGAGGAACATGGATACAAGGCCATCAATGTCCAAGGTGGAATGACGGCCTTTGAAAATCTTTAAACCTATATGGTGATAGATCCTAATCTTCCCTTGCTCGGTTCCAACTGAGTGAGGGTTTTTTGTTTTTAGACAATTCTTATTTTTAAAAATATTGAAAACATTCAATGATTAATTTTGGATACTTTTTTCAGAGTCTTAATCATGGTATACTAGGTCAGTATTTTAGAAATATGAAGGAGATTTTTATGGCTAAAAAAGGTGCTCTAACAGGCTTGCTCCTGTTTGGAATATTTTTTGGTGCGGGAAACTTGATTTTTCCACCTTCTCTAGGTGCTTTATCTGGAGAACAGTTTCTTCCTGCCATCGCAGGTTTTGTCTTTTCAGGTGTCGGTATTGCTGTCTTGACACTTATTATTGGAACTCTAAACCCGAAAGGATACATTCACGAGATTTCTAAGAAAATCTCACCTTGGTTTGCGACGCTTTATCTTGCAGTCCTCTATCTATCGATTGGTCCCTTCTTTGCTATTCCGCGTACAGCTACAACAGCTTATGAAGTTGGGATTAGCCCCCTCTTGTCTGAAGCAAATAAAGGTCTAGGATTGATTATCTTTACTGTGCTGTATTTTGCAGCAGCCTATCTGATTTCACTCAACCCTTCAAAGATTTTGGATCGAATCGGACGTGTTTTAACGCCAGTCTTTGCGATTTTGATTGTTATCTTAGTTGTTCTAGGAGCTTTCAAATACGGTGGAACTAGTCCTCAAGTAGCTTCAGCAGCCTATCAATCTTCTGCTTTTGGGACAGGTTTCCTAGAAGGCTATAACACCTTGGATGCCCTAGCCTCAGTGGCCTTCAGTGTAATCGCTGTTCAAACCTTGAAACAACTTGGATTCTCAAGTAAGAAAGAGTACATTTCAACCATTTGGGTTGTTGGTATCGTTGTAGCTCTTGCCTTTAGCGCTCTTTACATTGGTTTAGGATTCCTTGGAAATCATTTCCCAGTACCAGCAGAAGTGATGAAGGGTGGAACACCAGGTGTTTATATCTTGTCACAAGCAACTCAGGAAATCTTTGGTTCAACAGCTCAACTCTTCCTTGCTGTTATGGTAACTGTAACCTGCTTCACAACGACAGTTGGCTTGATTGTGTCGACAGCCGAGTTCTTTAACGGTCGTTTCCCACAAATCAGCTACAAGGTCTATGCCACTGCCTTTACCTTGATTGGATTTGCTATTGCAAATCTTGGTCTTGATGCAATCATTAAGTATTCAGTGCCAGTACTGGTAATCTTGTACCCAATCACCATCGCCATTGTGATGATCGTGATTGTTAATAAGTTTGTTGCCCTATCAAAACCGGGTATGCAGTTGACAATAGGAGTAGTTACAGCAATCGCTCTTGCAAGTGTTCTTGGAAGTTCCTTTAAGATTGAGTTTCTAGCAAATCTCGTCAATGCTCTTCCGTTTGCAGCTGCCTCTCTACCGTGGTTGGTGCCAGCTATTATTGGAATTTTGCTTTCCTTGGTTTTACCAAACAAGCAAGAAAGCGATGTTTTTGAAATGGAATAAAAAATAGAAATCACTTTTGTAAGTCAACTCTACAGGAGTGATTTTTCTTTTTTCCTCTCTACTGAAATGTGCTATAATAGGTAGCAAAAGAGGTGAAGAAATGAATCAAACTGTAAACTATATCAAAGAATTAACCGCAATTGCATCTCCGACGGGTTTTACTCGTGAGATTTCAGACTATCTAGTCCATACTTTAGAAGAGCTTGGTTACCAGCCTGTTCGCACAGCAAAGGGTGGTGTCAATGTAACTATCAAAGGTCAAAACGATGATCAACAGCGCTATGTGACTGCCCATGTGGACACACTCGGAGCTATTGTACGTGCTATCAAACCTGACGGTCGTCTCAAATTGGACCGTATCGGTGGTTTCCCTTGGAACATGATTGAGGGAGAAAACTGTACAGTCCATGTGGCTAGCACAGGTAAAAAGGTATCTGGAACCATCCTCATCCACCAGACTTCTTGTCATGTCTACAAGGATGCAGGAACTGCTGAACGCACTCAGGATAATATGGAAGTGCGTTTGGACGAAAAAGTGACCAATGAAAAAGAAACCCGCGCCTTGGGCATCGAGGTTGGCGACTTTATCAGTTTTGACCCGCGAACTGTTGTGACAGAGACTGGTTTTATCAAGTCCCGCCACTTGGATGACAAGGTCAGCGCAGCGATTTTGCTCAATCTTCTTCGTGTTTATAAGGAAGAGGGAATTGAGTTGCCAGTAACAACTCATTTTGCCTTTTCAGTCTTTGAAGAGGTAGGCCACGGTGCAAACTCCAATATTCCAGCTCAGGTAGTGGAATATCTAGCTGTAGATATGGGAGCTATGGGAGATGACCAGCAGACAGACGAATATACAGTGTCTATCTGTGTCAAGGATGCTTCAGGTCCCTATCACTATGACTTCCGTCAACACTTAGTAACTTTGGCGAAGGAGCAAGATATTCCATTTAAGCTCGACATTTATCCATTTTACGGTTCGGATGCTTCGGCAGCTATGTCAGCAGGAGCAGAGGTCAAACACGCCCTTCTTGGAGCTGGTATTGAATCAAGTCACTCTTACGAACGAACACACATTGATTCAGTCGTGGCGACCGAGCGTATGGTAGACGCCTATCTCAAGAGTGCATTGGTAGACTAATATGTGCTTGATTTGTCAAAGAATTGAATGGATCAAGGCAGGGGAAAATCCCTACTTTGTAAAAGAACTAGAAACAGGCTATGTGGTAATTGGAGACCACCAATACTTTAAGGGCTATACCTTATTTCTAGCAAAAAAGCATGTCACAGAACTCCACCAAATGGAAACCTCTGTAAAACTTCGTTTTCTAGAGGAAATGAGTTTGGTCCAAGAAGCTGTTGCCAAAGCGTTTAAGGCTGAAAAGATGAACATAGAACTTCTAGGAAATGGAGATGCCCACGCTCACTGGCACCTCTTTCCAAGACGGTCGGGTGATATGAAGGGTCATGGTCTTAATGACCGTGGTCCAGTCTGGTGGGTGCCCTGGGAAGAAATGGCGGCAGAAGATTACCAAGTGCAATCCCCTGAACTGGAACAAATGATAAGAGCCTTATCCGATGAACTAGAGAAGCACGTGGTTTAAGAGAGGAAGAAAAAATGAAGAAAAGATACATCGTTTTATCTGGTTTGCTAGCAGTAACCCTAGCAGCATGTGCTCAAGAAAAACCTAAAAATGAAGAAAACACTCAAAAGACGGAGCAAAGCAGTCAACCTGAGGGAACTGTAGGAAGTAAATCCCAAGCTTCTAGTCAGAAAAAAGCAGAAGTTGTGAATAAGGGAGACCACTATAGTATCCAAGGGAAATATGATGAAATCGTCGTAGCCAATAAGCACTATCCTTTGTCAAAAGACTACAATCCAGGAGAAAATCCAACAGCTAAAGCAGAGTTGCTGAAACTCATTGCAGCAATGCAAGAAGCTGGCTACCCAATCAGCGATCACTACAGTGGTTTTAGAAGTTATGAAACTCAAACCAAGCTTTATCAAGACTATGTGAATCAAGACGGTAAGGAAGCAGCAGATCGCTACTCAGCTCGCCCAGGTTATAGTGAACACCAGACAGGTCTTGCTTTTGATTTGATCGGGACTAACGGAGAATTAGTGACAGAGGAGAAGGCTGCTCAGTGGCTCTTGGACCATGCGGCTGACTATGGCTTTGTTGTCCGCTATCTCAAAGGCAAGGAAAAAGAGACTGGCTACATGGCAGAAGAATGGCATCTTCGCTACGTCGGAAAAGAAGCCAAAGAAATTGCTGCAAGTGGTCTCAGTTTGGAAGAATACTATGGCTTTGAAGGCGGAGATTACGTCGATTAAAAAAGAAATTTTTCTCTTGCATTTTTAGATAAATAGTGTATAATGGAAAGGTATGTGTAAAGCATACTTGTGGGAGGTAAAAATCTTTAATTACCGCCAAAACCACAAAGGAGGATTTAAAAATGGCTAAAAAAGTCGAAAAACTTGTAAAATTGCAAATCCCTGCTGGTAAAGCTACACCAGCTCCACCGGTTGGACCTGCTCTTGGTCAAGCTGGTATCAACATCATGGGATTCACAAAAGAGTTCAACGCTCGTACAGCTGACCAAGCTGGTATGATCATTCCAGTTGTTATCTCAGTATACGAAGACAAATCATTCACTTTCGTTACAAAAACACCACCAGCTGCTGTTCTTTTGAAAAAAGCTGCAGGTGTTGAAAAAGGATCAGGTACACCTAACAAAACTAAAGTTGCTACAGTTACTCGTGCACAAGTACAAGAAATTGCAGAAACTAAGATGCCAGATTTGAACGCAGCAAACATTGAGTCTGCAATGCGTATGATCGAAGGTACTGCTCGTTCTATGGGATTCACTGTTGTTGACTAATCAATAACACAGTAGAAAATCTCACAGCAGTCTATTAGTTGCTTTTCATACTAGGCAAGTGACTGAGGCTTGTACTTAGGTACAGCAAAGGAACTTAACGAAGTAGGAAAAGGAAAATAATAGACTGAAAACCCGCAAGACTTCATCATTTCGAGGAGTGACGTGGGAGATGAAAATCGATTGAACCACTTACAAGGAGAATAGAAAATGGCTAAAAAAAGCAAACAACTTCGTGCTGCTCTTGAGAAAATCGACAGCACAAAAGCATACAGTGTAGAAGAAGCTGTAGCACTTGCGAAAGAAACTAACTTTGCAAAATTTGACGCAACTGTAGAAGTTGCTTACAACTTGAACATCGATGTTAAAAAAGCTGACCAACAAATCCGTGGCGCAATGGTATTGCCAAACGGTACTGGTAAAACTTCACGCGTTCTTGTTTTCGCACGTGGTGCAAAAGCTGAAGAAGCAAAAGCTGCTGGTGCAGACTTCGTTGGTGAAGATGACCTTGTTGCGAAAATCAACGACGGTTGGTTGGACTTCGACGTAGTTATCGCTACACCTGACATGATGGCTCTTGTTGGACGTCTTGGACGTGTCCTTGGACCACGTAACTTGATGCCAAACCCTAAAACTGGTACAGTAACAATGGATGTTGCTAAAGCAGTTGAAGAGTCTAAAGGTGGTAAGATCACTTACCGTGCTGACCGTGCAGGTAACGTTCAAGCAATTATCGGTAAAGTATCATTTGAAGCTGAAAAATTGGTTGAAAACTTTAAAGCTTTCAACGAAACAATCCAAAAAGCAAAACCAGCTACAGCTAAAGGAACTTACGTAACAAACTTGACTATCACAACTACTCAAGGTGTTGGTATCAAGGTTGACGTAAACTCACTTTAATCAACTAAAATCTCTGGCTTCGGTCAGAGTTTTTTTATTCAAATTTATCAATTAAGGAATGGAGGAAATAAATTTGTTAAGAGAAGCTGTACAGGAGGATTTATTTGAGTTATTAAATCTCTACCTGTCCTTACATGAGAAAGAGATTCCAGAAGATAGTCTTCATTTGCAGCAAGTATGGAGTGAGATGATTTCTGACCAACGCCATCATGTTATCGTGAAAGAGGTGGAAGGAAGAATAGTCTCCTCCTGTATTTGTGTCATTATTCCCAATTTGACAAGAGGTGTGAGACCCTATGCTTTGATAGAAAATGTGGTGACCCGAGAAGAAGATAGAGGGAAAGGGTATGCAAGCGCTTGTCTTGAATATGCTAAACAAATAGCTAAAGAGGGAAATTGTTATAAGATAATGCTCCTGACAGGTTCTAAAAATGCCAGTACTCAGAATTTTTATAAGGGAGCTGGTTATAATAGTGAAGATAAAACAGCCTATATTCAGTGGTTGGATTAAAACTTGAATCTTAAATCAGCAGGACGAAATCTTGGATTAGCAAATAAAAATCTTCTGTTTCTTCTTTCACAGAAAATATGGTATAATAGAGAGTAAAAAACTTTGAAAGAAAGAAAAAGATGAATTTAAAAGATTATATCGCAACGATTGAAAATTATCCCAAGGAAGGCATCACCTTCCGTGATATCAGCCCATTGATGGCAGATGGCAATGCTTATAGCTATGCTGTTCGTGAAATTGTTCAGTATGCAACGGACAAGAAAATCGACATGATCGTGGGACCAGAAGCTCGTGGATTTATTGTCGGCTGTCCAGTTGCCTTTGAGTTGGGAATTGGCTTTGCTCCTGTTCGTAAACCAGGGAAATTGCCACGTGAAGTGATTTCTGCTGACTATGAGAAAGAGTACGGTATTGATACCTTGACCATGCATGCTGATGCGATCAAGCCAGGCCAACGTGTTCTCATCGTAGATGATCTCTTGGCAACAGGTGGAACTGTCAAGGCAACGATTGAGATGATTGAAAGACTTGGCGGAGTTGTAGCCGGTTGTGCTTTCTTGATTGAGTTGGATGAGCTTAAAGGCCGTGAAAAAATCGGAGATTACGATTACAAGGTACTTATGCATTATTAATGAAAAACAGTCCTTGGGGCTGTTTTCTCTTCATCTGCTATATAAACAAACTATAGCTAGTTAGAGAAAAACTATAATTGAAAACTATATCTTCTTGCAGTATAATAAAAGGACTAAGTGTTTGAGATTTGACTTCAAACACATTCAATTATTTCTAAAAGAGTACAGTTAGGAGAAGGTTATGCCGATTAGAATTGATAAAAAATTGCCAGCTGTTGAGATTTTACGGACAGAGAATATCTTTGTCATGGATGATCAACGTGCGGCCCACCAAGATATCCGTCCCTTGAAAATTTTGATTTTAAACCTAATGCCCAAAAAAGTGGTCACAGAGACCCAGTTGTTACGGCATTTAGCAAATACTCCTTTGCAATTGGACATAGACTTTCTCTATATGGAGAGCCACCGTTCCAAGACGACTCGTGCAGAGCATATGGAGACTTTTTATAAAACTTTTCCTGAAGTCAAGGACGAGTATTTTGATGGGATGATTATCACAGGGGCTCCGATTGAGCATTTACCATTTGAGGAAGTGGACTATTGGGAGGAATTCAGTCAGGTGCTTGAGTGGTCCAAGACCCATGTCTATTCGACCCTTCATATCTGCTGGGGTGCCCAAGCAGGTCTTTATGCTCGCTATGGAGTTGATAAACACCAGATGGAGCAGAAATTGTCAGGCATTTACCCGCAGGATACCTTGAAAGAGGGCCATCTTCTCTTTCGTGGTTTTGATGATAGCTATGTAGCTCCCCATTCTCGTTATACAGAAATCTATAAGGAAGAGATATTAGGAAAAACCAATCTGGAAATCCTCTCTGAGGGTGAACAAGTCGGCGTTTCTATTTTAGCCAGTCGGGATCTTCGTGAGATTTATAGTTTTGGTCATTTAGAATATGACCGTGATACTCTAGCAAAAGAGTATTTTCGTGATTGTGAGGCAGGACTTGATCCTCACATTCCGGAAAATTACTTCAAAAATGATGATGTGAATGAGACACCGTGTCTTTGTTGGTCTTCATCAGCTGCCCTCTTTTTCAGTAATTGGGTTAACTATGCTGTTTATCAGGAAACCCCCTTTGACTGGAAAAAGGTAGAGGATGACGCAGCTTCATTTGGATATTTATAAGAGGAATTATGACATATTTTGACGCTTTTAAATCAGGGAACTTGGTTTTGCCAAGTGCCCTGCTCTTGCATTTTAAGGAACTCTTTCCTTCCAGCGAAGATTTTCTCGTTTGGCAATTTTTCTATCTACAAAACACCACAGCCTTAGGAGATGTTTCGCCTAGCCAGATTGCTGAAATCATTGGGAAAGAAGTGGCAGATGTCAACCAATCCATTTCGAATTTGACTGAAAATGGTTTGCTACAATATCGGACCATTGAACTAAATGGGGAAATTGAGCTGATTTTTGATGCTAGTTTGGCTTTTGAACGCTTGGATAGCTTGCTAGACAACCAAACTCCAGATACAACTGCCCCCAACCCGCAGAATCAATTGAAGGATCTGGTTGAAACTTTTCAGCAAGAATTGGGACGCTTATTAACACCATTTGAAATCGAAGATCTTTCTAAGACTGTCAAAGAAGACGGAGTTAAGGCGGATTTGATCAAGGAAGCTCTCCGAGAGGCTGTTCTCAATGGCAAGCCAAACTGGAAATATATTCAGGCAATCCTACGAAACTGGCGCCATGAAGGAATTCAGTCTGTGGCTCAGGTAGAGGCCAAACGAGCAGAGCGAGAAGCGAACAATCCCAAACAAGTTCAGGCTTCAGCTGATTTCCTCGATGCCATGAATTTGTGGCAAGATTAGTCGCTTGAAAAATCTTGAAAATTAGAGTAAGATTTGCAAGCTCTTTATAAATATGATAGAATAATAGTGAATAAAATGAAAAAAGAGGTATGTGAAATGTCACGTAAACCATTTATCGCTGGTAACTGGAAAATGAACAAAAATCCAGAAGAAGCAAAAGCATTCGTTGAAGCCGTTGCCTCAAAACTTCCTTCATCAGACCTTGTTGAAGCAGGTATCGCAGCTCCTGCAGTTGATTTGACAGCTGTTCTTGCTGCTGCTAAAGGTTCAAACCTTAAAGTTGCTGCTCAAAACTGCTACTTTGAAAATGCAGGTGCTTTCACTGGTGAAACTAGCCCACAAGTTTTGAATGAAATCGGTACTGACTACGTTGTTATCGGTCACTCAGAGCGTCGTGACTACTTCCATGAAACTGACGAAGATATCAATAAAAAAGCAAAAGCAATCTTTGCAAATGGTATGCTTCCAATCATCTGTTGTGGTGAATCACTTGAAACTTACGAAGCTGGTAAAGCTGCTGAATTCGTAGGTGCCCAAGTATCTGCTGCTTTGGCTGGATTGACTGCTGAACAAGTTGCTGCATCAGTTATCGCTTATGAGCCAATCTGGGCTATCGGTACTGGTAAATCAGCTTCACAAGACGACGCACAAAAAATGTGTAAAGTTGTACGTGACGTTGTAGCGGCTGACTTTGGTCAAGAAGTTGCGGACAAAGTTCGTGTTCAATACGGTGGTTCAGTTAAACCTGAAAACGTTGCTTCATACATGGCTTGCCCAGACGTTGACGGTGCCCTTGTTGGTGGTGCGTCACTTGAAGCTGAAAGCTTCTTGGCCTTGCTTGACTTTGTAAAATAATCTAGGTTTTTCCAGACAGACAGTCAAAAGTACTAGGTGACTTTGACTGCCTGTCTTATTTTTACTTGGAGTATTCTTGTGAAAGAGAAATTTTCTGGTCTAGGAAAATTCCTTAGGGAAGGAAAGGCGTGCGGATGCGCGCTCTTTTCTGTATCAAAAAGTTATGAAAGGAGGAGTCATGCTTTATATTTGGTCTTATTTGAAAAAATATCCCAAGTGGTTATTCTTGGATTTCTTTGGCGCTATTTTCTTTGTTATCGTCAATCTTGGACTGCCAACTGTTCTGGCTAGGATGATTGATGAAGGTGTGAATAAAGGGAATGAACATCAATTGTATGTTTGGGCCGCTATTATGCTGGTGATTATCCTATGTGGAACCTTAGGGCGTGTAGTCTTGGCCTACGCAGCTAGTAAGCTGACGACCAATATGGTCAAGGATATGAGGGATGATCTCTATGCCAAATTACAAGAGTATTCCCATCATGAATATGAAAAGATAGGAGTATCTTCACTGGTTACTCGTATCACCAGTGATGCCTTTGTTCTCATGCAGTTTGCAGAACAGACCTTAAAACTGGGTGTCATTACTCCCATGATGATGTTGTCTAGTATTTTAATGATCTTTTTGACCAGCCCGTCATTAGCTTGGATAGTAGCTTTTGCAGTACCTTTCTTGGCTGTGGTGGTTATTTATGTGGCTGTCAAGACTCGCCCTTTGTCAGAAAAACAGCAGGCTACCTTAGACAAGATCAATCAATACGTTAGAGAAAATCTGATGGGACTCCGTGTCATTCGTGCCTTTGCCCGTGAGGAGTTTCAAGTGGAACGCTTTGCAGGGCAAAATGCGGTCTATGCAGCTAATTCCAATCGTCTGTTTAAACTAACCGGTTTGACGGAACCTTTGTTTGTTCAGATTATCATTGCCATGATTGTGGCTATTGTCTGGTTCGCTCTGGACCCTATCAAACAAGGTTCTTTGCAAATTGGGGATCTGGTGGCCTTTATCGAATATAGCTTCCACGCCCTCTTGTCCTTCCTTTTCTTATCTAATCTCTTCACCATGTACCCTCGTACAGCCGTTTCGAGTGAACGTTTGAAAGAAGTCATGGATATGCCGATTTCTATTGATCCCAATGAAGGAGGTGTCAGAGAGACAGCAACCCACGGCTATTTGGAATTTGAAAATGTCACCTTTGCCTATCCTGGTGAGACGGAAAATCCTGTTTTGCACAATATTTCTTTCAGTGCTAAACCAGGTGAAACCATTGCCTTTATCGGATCGACCGGATCTGGTAAATCCTCTCTTGTGCAATTGATCCCTCGTTTTTACGATGTCACGCTTGGGAAAATCAAGGTTGATGGTGTCGATGTGAGGGATTACCGCCTCAAGTCTCTCCGTCAAAAGATTGGTTTTATTCCGCAGAAGGCCTTGCTCTTTACAGGAACTATCGCTGAAAATATCCGCTATGGGAAGGAAGATGCTAGTCACAAAGACCTACATCAGGCAGCAGATGTGGCGCAAGCCAAAGATTTTATCGAAAGCCGAGAAGAAGGCTTTGCGACCCATCTAGCTGAAGGTGGAAGCAACCTTTCTGGAGGACAGAAACAACGTCTCTCAATTGCCAGAGCGGTTATAAAGAATCCTGATATCTATATTTTTGACGATTCTTTCTCAGCCTTGGATTATCGCACAGATGCCATTCTACGCCGTCGTCTCAAGGAAGTAACTCAAAATGCTACAGTCTTAATCGTTGCCCAACGTGTTGGGACCATTATGGATGCGGACCAGATTATCGTTCTTGATAAGGGAGAAATCGTAGGTCGCGGTCGACATGAGGAATTGATGAAGACAAATGACATCTATCGTGAAATTGCTGAGTCGCAGTTGAAAAATGCATCTCTAACAGAAGAATAGGAGGAAACATGAAAACACAATCTAGTTTGGCTCGTTTGTGGAGCTATTTAAAAGCCTACCGTTTTTCTGTCTTTTTTGCAGTCTTTCTAAAAGTTTTAAGTGTGGTCATGAGTGTCTTGGAGCCTTTTGTCTTGGGGCTGGCCATTACGGAGTTGACAAAGAATCTCTTAGATATGGCTAAGGGTCTTTCAGGTGCTGGTATCAATACTGGCTACATCGGAACAGTTTTAATCATTTACCTCTTTAGAGGTTTCTTGTATGAACTTGGGTCTTATTATTCCAACTATTTCATGACCAATGCGGTCCAGTCCATGACCCAAGATCTGCGAAATGAAATGACTGAAAAGATCAATCGTATCCCTGTGTCTTTCTTTGACAAACACCAGTTTGGTGATTTATTGGGACGCTTTACCAGTGATGTTGAGACAGTTTCCAATGCCCTTCAGCAGTCTTTTCTTCAAATTGTAAATGCCCTTTTGACGATTGTCCTCGTCATGGGAATGGTATTATACTTAAACTTTCAGCTGGCTATAGTGGTGATTCTATCCATTCCAGTGACCTATTTTGGTGCAAGAAGTATCCTGAAACGTTCTCAGCCTTATTTTAAAGAGCAGGCGGCTATTTTAGGACGGATGAATGGCTACGTGCAGGAAAATCTCACAGGTTTTAATGTCTTGAAACTCTATGGTCGTGAGGAAACTTCTCATAAAGAATTTTCTGAGATTACGGACGACCTCCAACGTGTTGGCTTTAAAGCCAGCTTTATCTCTGGACTCATGATGCCAGCTCTCCATGCCGTATCAGACTTGACCTATCTGATCGTTGCAGTTCTTGGTGGTTTGCAGGTTATTGCGGGCCGTTTGACAGTGGGGAATATGCAGGCCTTTGTTCAGTATGTTTGGCAGGTTAGCCAGCCTATCCAAAACATCACACAACTTGCGGGTCAAATGCAAAGTGCCAAGTCTTCGCTCGATCGTATCTTCGATATCTTGGATGAGACAGAGGAAGTCGAGGGAGAAGAACTCGAAATCCTTGAACCCTTAACAGGTCAGGTAACTTTCAAGCAGGTTGACTTCCAGTATGTTGAAAACAAACCATTGATTCGAGACTTTAATCTGGAAGTTCAACCGGGAGAGATGGTGGCGATTGTTGGTCCTACTGGAGCTGGTAAGACGACCTTGATCAATCTGCTTATGCGCTTTTACGATGTCACAGCAGGCGCAATCTTGGTTGACGGGCAGGATATTCGCCAGTTATCACGACAAGACTACCGCCGTCAGTTTGGGATGGTCTTGCAGGATGCTTGGCTCTACGAAGGTACTATCAAAGAAAACCTACGTTTTGGAAATCTTGACGCCAGTGATGAGGATATTGTAGAGGCTGCCAAAGCGGCAAATGTAGACCACTTTATCCGAACTCTTCCTGGTGGTTACAACATGGAGATGAACCAAGAGTCGAGCAATATTTCCCTCGGGCAAAAGCAACTCTTGACCATCGCGCGTGCTCTCCTAGCCAATCCTAAAATTCTTATTCTGGATGAAGCGACTTCCTCAGTTGATACCCGTTTGGAACTCTTGATTCAAAAGGCTATGAAACGCTTGATGAAGGGAAGAACCAGCTTTGTCATCGCCCACCGTCTCTCTACCATTCAAGAAGCGGATAAGATTCTCGTTCTTAAGGATGGACAGATTATTGAGCAGGGAAATCATGAAAGCTTGCTCCAAGAAAAAGGCTTTTATTATGATCTGTACCAAAGCCAATTTTCAAGCAAATCCAATCAAGTCAGCTAATCAAAGCTGTCCAGATTTTTCTTAAATTATCAGTCTATTAAAACTTTTCTCAGATAGTACACTTTCCTTGCTATCGTTTTATGATAGTAGTATACTTATACTATAACCACTAATAAGAAGGTTATAAAAAATGAAAAGAGGTAAGAAATATGGTTGAATTGAAAAAAGAAGCAGTAAAAGACGTAACAACATTATCTAAAGCAGCGCCAGTAGCATTGGCTAAAACAAAGGAAGTATTGAACCAAGCAGTAGCGGACTTGTATGTGGCTCACATCGCCCTTCACCAAGTTCACTGGTATATGCGTGGCCGTGGCTTCCTCGTTTGGCATCCAAAAATGGATGAATACATGGACAGTCTTGATGGCTATCTTGACGAAATTAGCGAACGCTTGATTACTCTTGGTGGCAAACCTTACTCAACTTTGACAGAATTCCTTCAACACAGTGAAATCGAAGAAGAAGAAGGAGAATTCCGTAACGTCGAAGAAAGCTTGGAACGTGTTCTAGCTATTTATCGCTACCTCATCACTCTTTTCCAAAAAGCTTTGGATGTAACTGACGAAGAAGGCGATGATGTTACAAACGATATCTTTGTTGGGGCTAAGGCTGAACTTGAGAAAACAGTCTGGATGCTTACAGCAGAACTTGGACAAGCTCCTGGTTTGTAAGATATAGTTGCTACCCCTTTTATCATGAGGTGCTTGATAAGTGCCCATGACAAATCATCTTTTAAAAGTCATGTAACTGTAAAAAGGTGCATGACTTTTTTTGTCTGCTGGACTTCGGACACATTGTCAAAAGTAGGATTTTACGGTATAATAGTTGCTGTTCAATAATATATGAATTTCAAAGAATAATTGATAGTTTAAGGAGGACTTATGAACAACTTACCAAATTGCCCAAAATGTAATTCAGAATATGTCTATGAAGACGGAAGTCTCTTGGTCTGCCCAGAGTGTGCCTATGAGTGGAACCCTGCTGAAGTCGCAGAAGTAGAAGAAGGTGTTATCGCTATCGATGCCAATGGAAATAAATTGGCTGATGGTGATACTGTAACCCTCATCAAGGACTTGAAAGTAAAAGGTGCGCCAAAGGATTTGAAACAAGGAACTCGTGTTAAAAATATTCGTATCGTAGAAGGTGACCACAACATCGACTGTAAGATTGATGGTTTTGGAGCTATGAAACTCAAGTCAGAGTTTGTTAAGAAAATCTAGCCATGAAACTGAATTACAAATTTATCTTTTATAGTCGTGTGCTCTTGTTCTTAGCGGCATTTACAGGAGTTTATTTGGAGATTACCAAGCATGGTGGTTTTGGTATGCTCCTTTACTACACAGTGTTGTCTAATCTTTTGGTAACGATTTTCACGGGTTATCTGCTCCGTGTGATGAGCCGTTCAGGTGAAAATTGGCAAAGTCCGACCTTGCTTCGTCTCAAGGGTGGCGTTACCATGAGTATCATGATTACCTGTGTGATTTACCATTTTATGCTTGCTCCGATAGCGACAGACTTTTATCGTGTGGAGAATTTCCTTTGCCACTATATCGTTCCACTCTGGTTTTTAGCCGATACCCTCTTCTTCGATAAACAGGGTCAATACAAGATCTGGGATCCAGTCTTGTGGACCATCTTGCCCTTGGTTTATATGATTTTTGCCTTGTTTAACGGCCTGGTCTTAAAACTCAATATTCCGAATTCCAAGGACAATCCCTTCCCTTATTTCTTTTTAAATGTGAATAAGGGTTGGGACGTGGTTATCAAATGGTGTTTGATCATTTTTATGGCGTATATGGTTGCAGGCTTTATCTTCTATCTGATCAAGCAAATCAAGCGAAAATAGTCTTCCTATTAGGAAAGTTAGGACGGAGTCTCTAGTTCAATCGGGCTCCTTCTTTTCTTGCCATCTTCCTTTTAAAAGGATCAACAGTGAGAAATATACAGAAAGAAAATCTATGAAACAATTTTTAGAACGGGTTAGTATTTTGGCCCTATCCCTCGTTTTGATTACCTCCTTTTCCATCTCAAGTGCTCTGCCAGCCATGTTTGACTACTATCAGGGCTATCCCAAAGAACAAATCGAGCTCTTGGTCAGCCTTCCTTCTTTTGGGATTATGATTATGCTGATTTTAAATGGGTTTTTGGAACGTTTGTTTCCTGAGCGTCTTCAAATTAGTCTAGGGCTTCTCATCCTCTCTATTGGGGGAACAGCCCCCTTCTGGTATCAGGATTATAACTTTGTCTTTGCGATGCGGATTTTATTTGGTTTGGGTGTGGGGATGATCAATGCCAAGGCCATTTCCATCATCAGCGAACGCTATCATGGAAAGACACGGATCCAGATGCTGGGTCTCCGCGGATCAGCAGAAGTTGTCGGGGCATCGATTTTGACTCTAGTGGTAGGTCAACTCTTATCCTTGGGATGGACAGTGACCTTCTTGGCCTACAGTGCGGGATTTTTAGTATTGATCCTTTATCTGCTCTTTGTCCCTTATGGGAAAGAAAAGAAAGAAACAAAGAAAAAAGAGGCCGAAACGACTCGTTTGACGGGACAGATGAAGGGCTTAATTTTTCTATTGGCTGTCGAAGCAGCAGTTGTTGTCTGCACCAATACAGCTATCACCATTCGTATTCCTAGTTTGATGGTGGAAAGAGATCTAGGGGATGCCCAGTTATCGAGCTTGGTTTTAAGTATCATGCAGTTGATTGGGATTGTGGCTGGCGTGAGTTTTTCTTTCTTGATTTCTCTCTTTAAAGAAAGATTGCTCCTTTGGTCAGGCATTACCTTTGGATTGGGGCAGATTGTGATAGCTTTGTCTCCGTCATTGGGTGTGATGGTAGTTGGAAGTATTGTGGCAGGTTTTGCCTACAGCGTAGCCTTGACCACTGTCTTTCAGCTTCTTTCTGAAAGAATTCCAGCTAAACTTCTTAATCAGGCAACGTCTTTCGCAGTGCTAGGATGTAGCTTTGGAGCCTTTACGACACCTTTCATTCTTGGGGCGATTGGCTTGGTGACTCAAAACGGTATGTTGGTCTTCACCATTCTAGGATGCTGGTTGATTGTCACTTCTATCTTTGTTATGTACGCACTTCAAAAGAGAGCTTAGGATTGGTTTCCTAAGTTTTTTTTTGGGAATTTTGTACCCATACAATTTTTGGTTTTTAAACTTGTTTACACTTTTATTTCCTGATAAAATAGAAGTTATGACAAGATATAAAGCAACTATTTCTTATGATGGTTTTGCCTTTGCCGGTTTTCAGCGCCAGCCTCATGCGCGGAGCGTTCAAGAGGAAATTGAGAAAACCTTAACGAGACTCAATAAGGGGCAAGCCATCACTGTTCACGGTGCTGGTAGGACGGATAGTGGGGTCCATGCTCTGGGACAGGTCATTCATTTTGATCTGCCCTATCAGATGGATGAGGAAAAACTCCGTTTTGCTCTGGATACCCAGTCACCAGAAGATATTGATGTGATTTCAATTGAGCTTGTGGCGGATGATTTTCATTGCCGTTATGCAAAACATAGCAAGACCTATGAGTTTATCGTGGATAGGGGGCGTCCCAAAAATCCTATGCGCCGTCACTATGCCACTCACTTTCCCTATCCCCTCGATGTGGAGCGGATGCAGGAGGCCATCAAAAAGCTAGAGGGAACTCATGATTTTACCGGTTTTACAGCGTCTGGTACCAGTGTAGAGGACAAGGTTCGAACTATTACAGAAGCCAGCCTTAGTGTTGATGAGACAGGGCAGTTTTTGACCTTTACCTTCTCTGGGAATGGTTTTCTTTACAAACAGATTCGCAATATGGTGGGGACTCTTCTCAAGATCGGAAACAACCGCATGCCTGTAGAGCAGATTGACTTGATCTTGGAGAAAAAAGACAGGCAACTTGCAGGCCCCACAGCAGCACCAAATGGCTTGTATTTGAAGGAGATTCATTATGAAGAATAATCGTATTTTAGCCCTTTCTGGGAATGATATTTTTAGTGGTGGTGGTTTATCAGCTGATCTGGCTACCTATACCTTGAACGGCTTGCATGGCTTTGTAGCTGTAACTTGTTTGACGGCCTTGACCGAAAAGGGCTTTGAAGTCTTCCCTACGAATGATACTATTTTTCAACATGAGTTGAATAGCTTACGTGATGTCGAGTTTGCAGGAATTAAGATTGGTCTTCTCCCTACTGTCAGTGTGGCTGAGAAGGCCTTGGACTTTATCAAGCAACGTCCAGGAGTGCCTGTAGTTCTAGATCCAGTCTTGGTCTGTAAGGAAACGCACGATGTAGCTGTCAGTGAACTCTGTCAAGAGTTGATTCGCTTTTTCCCTCATGTCAGTGTGATTACGCCAAATCTTCCTGAAGCAGAATTATTAGCTGGTCAGGAAATTAAAACCTTGGAAGACATGAAAGCTGCAGCGCAGAAATTGCATGAATTAGGAGCGCCAGCAGTCATTATCAAGGGAGGCAATCGCCTTAGTCAGGAAACGGCTGTAGATGTCTTTTATGATGGACAAATCTTTACAGTCCTAGAAAATTCCGTTATTCAAGGCCAAAATGCCGGTGCAGGATGTACCTTTGCCTCAAGCATTGCCAGTCACCTAGTCAAAGGTGATGACCTTTTAACAGCGGTAGAGAGTTCTAAAGCTTTCGTTTACCGTGCTATTGCACAAGCAGATCAATATGGAGTAAGACAATATGAAGCAAACCAAAACAACTAAAATCGCCCTAGTATCTATCTTAACAGCCCTATCCGTAGCTTTAGGTTATGTGGTGAAAATCCCAACAGCTACTGGAATCCTCACTTTTTTGGATGCTGGAATTTTCTTTACCGCCTTTTATTTTGGGCGCCGTGAAGGAGCTATCGTTGGAGGTCTAGGAGGTTTTATCATTGACCTTATTTCAGGTTATCCTCACTGGATGATCTTCAGCTTGATTTTCCATGGTTCACAGGGCTATTTTGCAGGTTTTAAAGGCAAATGGCAATGGTTAGGCCTTGTCTTGGCTACTATCGTCATGGTAGCTGGTTATGCCTTCGCTACTGCTTGGATGAAGGGATGGGGTATAGCTCTGGCAGATGTTCCTCACAATTTATTGCAGAATTTTGTTGGAATGTTTGCAGGATTTCTTCTCTATCAAAGTATTAAAAAGATAAAATAAAAAAGTCAGCTATTTGAGAGCTGACTTTTTGCTTGTCTAGATTTAATCAAAATAAAGCAAATCTTTGCTGGTGCTTGTAAAGAGGTCAAAGCCATCCTTGGTAACAACACCACAGTCTTCGATGCGGACACCGACTTTACCAGGGATATAGATACCAGGTTCAACAGAGAAGCACATGCCTTCTTCAATGACCATGTCATTTCCTTCCATGATAGATGGGAATTCGTGGACATCCATACCGATACCGTGACCGAGACGGTGGTTGAAGTACTCACCATAACCAGCTTTTTCAATGACTTCACGGGCAGCGCGGTCCACTTCATGGGCAGTCACACCTGGCTTGATAAAGTCAAGAGCAGCTTGTTGGGCTTCAAGGGTCAAGTTGTAGATATCTTTTTTGAATTGGTCTGGTTTGCCGACAGCGACCGTACGAGTCATATCTGAGGCGTAGCCATTAACCATAACACCGAGGTCAAAGAGGAGAAGAGCATCATTTTCAACCTTGTTAGCTGCTGGAATGCCGTGTGGATTTGCAGCGTTATCGCCAGTCAAGACCATAGTATCAAAGCTCATTTCATAGCCTTCACGTTTCATAGCAAAGTCGATTTGGGCAATGATATCTGTTTCAGTCTTATCAAGAGAAATGTTGTCAAAACCAACTTTGACAGCTTTATCAGCATAGAGACCTGCAACCATCATTTTTTGCACTTCATCAGCTGATTTGATGAGGCGCATGCGTTGGATGCGAGGAGTGAGATTTTCAAACTCAGCAGTTTCAAAAACTGTTTTCAAGCCATGGTATTTGGTCAAGATGAGATTATCAAACTCAACAGCGACACGTTTGAAGTCGTGCTGAGGCAAAGCGTTTTTGATTTTTTGCCATGGATTTTCAGAATCCACATAGCCCACAACTGGGAAGGAAACGGTGCTGGTTGCACGCTCCACTTCAAGGGCTGGGACAAAAAGGAGAGGTTCCCGGTCCGCTAAGACAAAAAGGAACATTTGGCGTTCATGGGGATCACTGTAAAAGCCAGTGAGATAATTAATAGTGACGGGGTCAGATACGACAGCGACGTCTAGTTTTTCTGATTCAAGATATGTTACGATTTGTTGTAATTTAGACATATGCTACCTTCTTTCTACCCCTCTATTTTGGCAAAAAAAGAGAGAAAATGCAAGGAAGAAGGGTAAAAGAACAGGCAAAAAGAACTCCGATATGATAGCGGAGTTCTTTGATATAGTTTTCCTTAATTTAAGAAAAGTCAGCCTTGCTTTTCACGTCACTGTATTCTTCAGCGATTTCTTGACTGAGAATATCTTCATAGGCAGGGAGATGGATATCCTGACCGTATTTCTTCTTGAGGGCAGTAGTAACTAGGCGATAAGCTAGATTGGCATTACGAGAGAGGATAGGTCCGTGGAAGTAGGAACCAAAGACATTCTTATAATGAACCCCTTCGCCGATTTTTTCTTCGTTATTTCCATTTCCATAGACAACCAGTCCCAGTGGTTTTTGGTCATCTGAGAGGAAGGTGCGGCCTTGGTGATTTTCAAAGCCATAGTAGGTTTCATCGAAGTCTTCATTGTGAATCTTGATGTCACCGATAAAGCGATTATTGGTCTGGTTGAGGGTGTAGTGGCCCATGACCCCTAGCCCTTCTATGCGTTTCCCTGAAGCCTCAACATAATATTGCCCCAAAAGTTGGAAACCACCACAGATGGCTAGAACTACTCCGTCGTTTTGGATGTAGTTGTCAATGCTCTCTTTTTTAGCAGGCAGGTCGCTAGCGATGATACTTTGTTCAAAGTCTTGACCTCCACCGAAAAAGGCGATATCATAGTGATTTTCGTCAAAATCATCATGGAGAGAAACGATGTCAACTGTCACATGAGCTCCCAGTTTTTCAGCCACATACTTGAGCATGAGGATGTTTCCATTGTCTCCGTAGGTATTCATGAGATTTCCATAGAGGTGGGCGATGTTGAGCTGATAAGGGTAGTTGCCAGCTTTTGAGGAAAGTGAAGTATAAACCATTAGTTCATCTCCTTTCTAACAATCTGACGACTAGCCAGCAGTTCGCGGAATTCAAGCATAGCAGTATAGGTAGCTAGGATATAGGCATGTTTGCAGTCTTGGTTCTCAATGGTCTTGAGAACTTGTTCCAGATTGCTTGTTTCAGTGATTTTCTCAGCTGGATAGCCTGTCACTCGTAGACGTCGCGCGATTTCAGAATGACGAACACCACCAGCGTTGATTTCAGGAATGTCCATGTCAGCAATTTGTTCAAAGTCAGCATCCCAGATCCAGCTAGTATCAATCCCATCAGCATAGTTGGCGTTGAGAAGGACAGATAGGCTAAATGGATAAGGCGCTAGTTTGATCATCTCGATAGCCTGAGTTGCACCGACTGGATTTTTAATCAAGACAAGGGTGCATTCCTTATCGCCGATATGGAAGGTTTCCTGGCGTCCAAAGACAGCACGGCTCTTGTCAAATCCTTGCTTGATGAGTTGTGAATCAGCCCCGAGGAAACGGGCGATAGCAACCGCAGCTAGTGCATTGTAGATGTTGTAAAGCCCACCGATTTGGATGCCGTATTCTTGGCCGTCAATGACAAAGCGGGAGCGATTGTTGGTCAACTCAACCAATTCTGTCAGACGGTAGTCCAAGTCAGGACGTTTGCAACCACAATTTTCACAGATATAGGCACCTAAGTTGGCATAAGTATTGAGTTCATATTTCAGAATACTTTGACAGTCTGGGCAGAGAATACCTTCGGTATTGTAGTGAGCCAGTTGGGCTGGCCCTTTTTCCAAGTCAAAACCAAAATACTGTACAGGATTTGGAATAGCTGGTTTGTAGAAAAGCGGACTGTCACCATTTAGGAGAACAGTAGCCGTAGGCACCTTACGGATGGCATCTAAAATCATCTTATAAGTCGTATAAATCTCACCGTAGCGGTCCATTTGGTCACGGAAAATATTAGTGATAACAAAAAGACTAGGCTGGATATAGTCACAAATACGAGATAGGCTGGCTTCGTCAATTTCAAGGACGGCAATATTTTTCCCAGTTTTAGACGATTTGGCAGTCAAGAAGGTCGTTGCAATCCCTGTGATCATGTTGGCACCACTAGGATTGGTTAGAACCTGACCATAAACTTCTTTTAAAATGCCGACAGTGAGGGCAGTTGTCAGGGTTTTGCCATTGGTTCCAGTGACCACGACAATTTCGTAGTTCTTAGCTAGATTTTGTAAAATATCTTTATCAAATTGAAGGGCGAGTTTTCCTGGGAGCGTACTTCCACGGCCAAGACGGCTCAAGATGAAGTGAGATGAACGCCCAGCAAGAAGGCCCAAAGTAGTTTTTAATTTCATGTTTCTATTATATCATAAAAGCTTGAAAAGATAGAATTGAGATTTTGGATAAGAAAAAACAACCCTAGAAGGGTTGTTTTTCATAAGTTTATCTTAGCTTAAATCGCAAACAAGTCATTCAAGTTTTCAGCCAAGGTTGGGTGAGTGAAGATTTGTTTTGTGAAGTAAGTGTAAGGGATCTTGTTGTCCATAGCAACAGTAATGATATTGATGATTTCTTGAGAACCTTCAGAGAAGATAGTTGCCCCGAGAATTTCTTTGGTTTCAGTGTTGACAACTGCTTTGAAAGCTCCACGAAGGTCACCATTTACATGACCGCGAGGCATTGCTGCAACAGGGATTTCCTTCACTGCATATGGAAGTTTCAAATCTGCTGCTTGGCTTTCAGTCAAGCCAACTTGTGAAAGTGCAGGTGTGATGAACATGGTGTTTGGCACATTGAGACGGTCTTCAAGAGTGTAGCTACCATCTCCAGCAAGGTAGCTGTAGACAACACGGAAGTCATCTAGTGAAATGTAGGTAAATTGAAGTCCACCGTTGACATCTCCGACTGCAAAGACGCCAGGGACGTTTGTTTGGCAGTGTTTGTCAACCTTGATCGCCCCACGTTCAGTTAGTTCAATGTCAGTATTTACAAGTTTAAGAGGCTCAACATTTGGTTTGCGTCCTGTTGCGTAGAGAAGGGCATCGAAACGGTAGGTTTCTTTTTCAGTTACGACAAGGACTTGGTCGCCATCATTTTTGATTTCAGTAGTATGGATGTTTTGAAGCAATTCGATTCCGTCTTCTTCCATGTACTGTTTAGCAAGAGCAGCGATAGAAGGTTCAGCACGAGGCAAGAAAGTATCCAAAGCGTCTAAGACGGTTACCTTGCTTCCAAGTTTGTTGTAGAGACCTGCAAATTCAAGACCGATATTTCCTCCACCGAGGATACCAAGTTTTTCAGGCAATTTGTCCAAGTTTTGGATTCCTGTTGAGTCAAAGACGTTCTTACTTGTAGCAAGACCTGGGATTGGTAATACATTTGAAACAGCACCAGTGTTGATGACGATAGTTTCAGCTGTTAGTTCTTGTTTTTCATCACCAGCTTGAATTTCGATGACTTTATTAGAAACAAAGTGAGCTTCAGCATCAATGATATCAACGCCTGTACCAGCAATAGTCGCATAGTTTTTACCATTGAGACGGCCAGTGATGGTATTTTTGGTAGCAATGACTTCTTCAAAAGACAAATCTTTCTCAGCAGCAACTAGCAAGGTTTTAGTTGGGATACATCCGATGTTGATACAAGTTCCACCGTACATAGCTTTGCTACGTTCAACGAGGGCAACTTTTTTGCCAGATGAAGCCAATTTAGCAGCTAGTGTTTTCCCAGCTTTACCAAATCCAATAACGATTAAATCATAAGTTAACATTTCTATTTCCTCCTGTTAGATTTTCATTCTAGCACAAGAAAAAAACTTTTGCACAAATCTGCTACGGGAGAAATGAACTATATAAGGATGTATTTATATTTATGGAAAATCGTTTACATGATTTTCCTAATGGATTCTACTATCTTTTGCCTCTCTCTTGTGTTATACTAGATAAGTTGCAAAGAACTAGTACTTTTCTTTCGTGGAAAAGAAGCAACACGGTATCTCATTTTTAGATGAAGATACGTCATGAAAAGAAAAGTATATACTACGCGCTATAGGATGGCTTCGCACCATCTTTAGAAAGAAGAAAAACGTGAAATTTAATGAATTTAACTTGTCTGCTGATTTGCTAGCAGAGATTGAAAAAGCTGGTTTTGTAGAAGCCAGTCCCATCCAAGAACAGACCATTCCATTGGCCCTCGAAGGAAAAGACGTTATTGGTCAAGCTCAGACAGGTACAGGAAAAACTGCAGCTTTTGGCTTGCCAACCCTTGAAAAAATCCGTACAGAAGAAGCGACCATCCAAGCCTTGGTCATCGCTCCAACTCGTGAACTCGCTGTCCAAAGTCAAGAGGAACTTTTCCGCTTTGGTCGTAGTAAGGGAGTGAAAGTTCGCTCAGTTTACGGTGGTTCCAGCATTGAAAAACAAATCAAGGCCCTTAAATCTGGTGCCCACATCGTGGTAGGAACACCAGGCCGTCTCTTGGACTTGATTAAACGCAAGGCCTTGAAATTACAAGATATTGAAACTCTTATCCTTGACGAAGCGGATGAAATGCTCAACATGGGCTTCCTTGAAGACATTGAAGCCATCATTTCCCGTGTCCCTGAAAATCGTCAAACCTTGCTCTTTTCAGCAACCATGCCAGATGCTATCAAACGTATTGGTGTTCAGTTTATGAAAGAACCTGAGCATGTCAAGATTGCTGCTAAAGAATTGACTACAGAACTAGTAGACCAATACTATATCCGTGTCAAGGAACAAGAAAAATTTGATACTATGACACGTCTTATGGATGTGGAACAACCAGAACTTGCTATCGTATTTGGTCGTACCAAACGCCGTGTGGATGAATTGACTCGTGGACTTAAAATCCGTGGCTTCCGTGCAGAAGGGATTCATGGAGATTTGGACCAAAATAAACGTCTCCGCGTCCTTCGTGATTTTAAAAATGGGAACCTTGATGTACTTGTTGCGACAGACGTGGCAGCGCGTGGTTTGGATATCTCAGGTGTGACCCATGTCTACAACTACGATATTCCACAAGATCCTGAAAGTTATGTTCACCGTATCGGTCGTACAGGTCGTGCTGGTAAGTCAGGTCAATCTATTACTTTCGTAGCGCCAAATGAAATGGGCTACCTTCAAATTATTGAAAACTTGACTAAGAAACGCATGAAAGGCTTGAAACCAGCGACAGCAGAAGAAGCCTTCCAAGCTAAGAAACAAGTAGCGCTCAAGAAAATCGAACGAGACTTCGCAGACGAAGCCATTCGTGGGAACTTTGAGAAATTTGCTAAAGATGCTCGTAAGTTAGCTGCCGAATTTAGTCCAGAAGAATTGGCTATGTATATCTTGAGCCTGACAGTCCAAGATCCAGACAGCCTTCCTGAAGTGGAGATTGCGCGTGAAAAACCACTGCCATTTAAACCATCAGGTAATGGCTTTGCTGGCAAAGCTAAGGGAGGTCGAGGAGGCCGTCGTGGAGACGACCGTCGAGACCGTGATCGCCGTGGCAATGGTCGTCGTGATGAGTTCAAGAAAGGTAGTCGTGGAAACGACCATTTTGATAAAGACAAACGTTACCGTAATAAAGACAATAAAAAACCTCGCAACACTTCAAGTGAAAAGAAAACAGGCTTTGTTATTCGTAACAAAGGAGACAAATAAGAAAAAGCGGTTCAAAATGAATCGCTTTTTTATATAAGGAGACCGATAGTAAAAGAAGATGTATAAAAGTAAAGGAAAGGTGAGATGGGAAGGGGAACTTTAATCCATCTTCTTATAATATTATTATATAAAAATCCAAACAGAATGTCAATAAAAAATTGCTATTTTTATAAAATATTTTTGCTTTTAAAAATTGCAATTCAATAAGCAATTTTCAGATAATTATTGAAATAAAGACTTTTCTATGTTATAATGGAAGCGATTATATGCGAGGTAAAAAATGGCACATTTATTAGAAAAAACAAGAAAAATTACATCAATTTTAAAACGCTCAGAAGAGCAAATGCAGGATGAACTTCCATACAATGCCATTACACGTCAACTAGCAGACATTATTGATTGCAATGCCTGCATTGTCAATAGCAAGGGTCGTCTTTTGGGCTACTTTATGCGCTATAAAACTAATACAGACCGTGTAGAGCAGTTTTTCCAAACCAAGACGTTCCCAGATGACTATGTACAAGGGGCAAACATGATCTACGATACGGAAGCCAATCTTCCTATTGAACATGATTTGACCATTTTTCCTGTAGAGAGCCGTGCGGATTTTCCAGATGGTTTGACAACCATTGCTCCCATTCATGTATCAGGGATTCGCCTAGGTTCCTTGATTATTTGGCGCAATGACAAGAAATTTGAAGATGAGGATTTGATTCTTGTTGAGATTGCGAGCACGGTTGTGGGGATTCAACTGTTGAACTTCCAACGTGAAGAAGATGAGAAAAATATTCGCCGTCGTACCGCTGTTACCATGGCGGTCAATACCCTTTCTTACTCAGAACTTCGTGCTGTTTCAGCTATTTTATCTGAGCTAAATGGAAATGAAGGACAACTAACTGCATCGGTCATTGCAGATCGTATCGGTATCACGCGCTCAGTGATCGTCAATGCTCTCCGTAAGCTAGAGTCGGCAGGAATTATTGAAAGCCGTTCACTAGGAATGAAGGGAACATATCTCAAGGTATTGATTTCAGATATCTTTGAGGAAGTGAAAAAGAGGGACTACTAATGGTAAAGGCTTTAATCTCGATTGACTATACAGAGGATTTCGTAGCAGACTATGGAAAGCTAACTGCTGGAGCACCCGCTCAAGCAATATCAAAAGCCATTGATCAGGTAACCAGATTAGCTTTTGATCGTGGAGACTATGTCTTTTTCACCATTGATGCTCATGAGGAAGGGGATGATTTTCATCCTGAGAGTAAACTTTTCCCACCTCACAACATCATTGGAACTAGTGGTCGCAACTTGTATGGAAAACTAGCCGATTTTTACCAAGCCCATGCTTCTGATAGTCGTGTCTTTTGGATGGACAAGCGTCACTATTCAGCGTTTTCAGGAACAGACCTAGATATTCGTTTGCGGGAACGTCGGGTTGATACAGTCATTTTGACCGGTGTACTGACTGACATTTGCGTTCTTCATACGGCTATTGATGCCTATAATTTAGGTTATCAAATTGAGATTGTCAAGCCCGCAGTTGCCTCTATCTGGCCGGAAAATCACCAGTTTGCTCTTGGACATTTTAAGAATACTCTGGGAGCCAAATTGTTGGATGAAAATCTTGATGAAATTAAAGAATGATTCCCTTGGAAAAATGAAAAAAATCTGAAAAAAGTGTTGACAAAGATTTTGAAAGTTGATATACTAGTAAAGTAATCGACGCGGGGATGGCGGAATTGGCAGACGCGCAGGACTAAGGATCCTGTGACCGCTTTAGGTCGTGAGGGTTCAAGTCCCTCTCTCCGCATAGGATAAGAGTTAGCTTTGGCTAGCTCTTTTTATTTTTAAAAAGAAGGCTAGAGGACGCATTTTGGATATCGGAAGGTATTGGGCATCAAGAACTATTATTTTATGAGAAAGTTTGAACCGTTTTTTTCCATTTGGTCTTGTTCAGAATTTTCTCAGACACAAGTCAGAAAATGAAGAACTTAGGAGATGGGAAAATACTAAGCTGAAAGACGGTGCCAGCATTTATAAAATGGAGTATATTTTTGATTGATAAAATGCATTCTATATGAGAAAAGTTAGCGTTCGCTAGCTTTTTTGTTTTTTTCAAAAAAATTTTTCGATTTCATAAACATTTCATATTTGGATTTTATAATAGTCTTACAAATATGGAGGTGACAAATGAATCCAATCCAAAGAGCTTGGGCTTATGTCAGCAGAAAACGACTGAGAAGTTTTATTTTATTTCTGATTTTATTTGTCCTTTTGGCAGGAATTTCAGCCTGTTTGACTCTGATGAAGTCCAACAAAACAGTAGAAAGCAATCTTTACAAATCACTCAATACATCTTTTTCTATCAAAAAGATAGAAAATGGACAGACCTTCAAATTGTCTGACCTAGCATCCGTGAGCAAGATTAAGGGACTGGAAAATGTCTCTCCTGAACTCGAAACGGTCGCAAAACTGAAAGACAAGGAAGCGGTGAGTGGTGAGCAGAGTGTCGAACGCGATGATTTGTCAGCAGCGGACAAGAACTTGGTTAGCTTAACGGCTCTTGAAGATTCATCCAAGGATGTCACCTTTACCAGTTCGGCTTTCAATCTAAAAGAAGGGCGACACCTTCAAAAAGGAGACTCTAAGAAAATCCTTATTCACGAAGAGTTGGCTAAGAAGAACGGTCTTTCGCTTCATGACAAGATTGGCTTGGATGCTGGTCAGTCCGAAGCTGGAAAAGGGCAAACAGTAGAGTTTGAGATTGTAGGCATCTTTTCTGGTAAAAAACAAGAAAAGTTCACAGGCTTGTCTTCTGACTTCAGTGAAAACCAGGTCTTTACAGACTATGAAAGCAGCCAAACGCTTCTGGGAAATAGTGAACCGCAAGTCAGTGCAGCGCGCTTCTATGTAGAAAATCCTAAGGAAATGGACGGACTCATGAAGCAGGTGGAAAACTTGGCTTTAGAAAGTCAAGGTTACCAAGTTGAGAAGGAAAACAAGGCCTTTGAACAAATCAAAGACTCAGTTGCAACCTTCCAAACCTTCCTCACCATCTTCCTTTATGGGATGTTGATAGCAGGAGCAGGAGCCTTAATTTTGGTCTTGTCCCTCTGGTTGAGAGAAAGGGTCTACGAAGTGGGAATTCTTCTGGCACTTGGAAAAGGCAAGAGTTCGATCTTCCTCCAGTTCTGTTTAGAGGTAGTTTTGGTATCTCTCGGAGCTTTGCTTCCAGCATTTGTTGCAGGAAACGCCATTACATCCTATCTACTCCAAACTGTACTAGCCAGTGGAGATCAGGCAACCTTACAGGACACGCTGGCCAAAGCAAGCGGTCTATCAACCAGTCTCCTATCCTTTGTAGAATCCTATGTATTTCTGCTCCTGATTGGTTGCTTGTCTGTAGCCCTTTGTTTCCTATTCTTATTTAGAAAATCGCCTAAGGAAATTTTATCATCTATTAGTTAATACTCTTCGAAAATCTCTTTAAACCGTGTCAGTCTTATCTGCAACCTCAAAGCTGTGCTTTGAGCAACCTGCGGTTAGCTTTCTAGTTTAATCTTTGATTTTCATTGAGTATAAGAAGGAGAAATCATGACTTTATTACAATTGCAAGATGTTACCTACCGTTATAAGAACACTGCTGAGGCAGTTTTATATCAGATCAAGTATAATTTTGAACCTGGAAAATTTTATAGTATCATTGGTGAGTCAGGAGCTGGAAAATCCACTCTCTTGTCTCTACTGGCTGGTCTAGATAGCCCTGTTGAAGGTTCTATCCTTTTTCAAGGAGAGGACATTCGGAACAAGGGATACTCTTACCATCGTATGCACCATATTTCCCTGGTCTTTCAAAATTATAACTTGATAGATTATCTTTCTCCGCTGGAAAATATCCGCTTGGTCAACAAAAAGGCAAGCAAGGATACGCTTCTTGAGCTTGGTTTGGATGAAAGTCAGATCAAGCGGAATGTTCTCCAGTTATCAGGTGGTCAACAACAACGTGTAGCCATCGCTCGCAGTTTGGTATCAGAAGCTCCGGTTATTCTAGCTGATGAGCCAACAGGAAATCTGGATCCTAAAACTGCTGGAGATATTATCGAACTGCTCAAATCACTTGCCGAGAAAACAGGTAAATGTGTGATCGTCGTCACCCACAGTAAAGAAGTGGCACAAGCGTCAGATATTACACTTGAATTGAAGAATAAGAAACTAACTGAAACTCGCAATACTACAAAATAAGATGAGCTTGTTTTCATAGAATTATAAAATCAAATCTAGAAAGGGAACCTATGTTACACAACGCATTTGCCTATGTTACAAGGAAGTTTTTCAAATCGATTGTTATCTTCCTGATTATTCTCCTCATGGCGAGCTTGAGTTTGGTCGGCTTGTCGATCAAGGGAGCTACAGCCAAGGCTTCTCAGGAGACCTTTAAAAATATCACCAATAGTTTCTCCATGCAAATCAATCGTCGCGTCAATCAAGGAACGCCACGTGGTTCTGGAAATATCAAGGGTGAGGATATCAAAAAAATCACCGAAAATAAGGCCATCGAGTCTTATGTTAAACGCATCAATGCTATCGGAGATTTGACTGGATATGACCTCATCGAAACACCAGAAACCAAGAAAAATCTCACTGCTGACCGTGCCAAGCGTTTTGGAAGTAGTTTGATGATTACAGGTGTCAATGACTCCTCTAAAGAAGATAAGTTTGTCTCTGGCTCATATAAGCTGGTTGAAGGTGAGCACCTAACTAACGACGACAAGGACAAGATTCTCATGCACAAGGACTTGGCAGCCAAACATGGCTGGAAAGTTGGAGATAAGGTCAAATTGGACTCTAATGTCTATGATGCAGACAATGAAAAAGGAGCCAAGGAAACAGTCGAAGTGACAATCAAGGGACTCTTTGATGGTCACAATAAGTCGGCAGTCACCTACTCACAAGAACTTTACGAAAATACTGCTATCACAGACATCCATACGGCTGCTAAACTTTATGGCTACACAGAAGACACAGCCATTTATGGGGACGCAACTTTCTTTGTAACAGCGGACAAGAACTTGGATGACGTCATGAAAGAGTTGAATGGCATCAGCGGTATCAACTGGAAGAGCTACACACTTGTGAAGAGTTCCTCTAACTACCCAGCTCTAGAGCAATCCATTTCTGGTATGTACAAGATGGCCAACCTCCTTTTCTGGGGTAGCTTGAGCTTCTCAGTTCTTCTCCTTGCACTCTTGCTCAGTCTTTGGATCAATGCCCGTCGCAAGGAAGTGGGAATTCTCCTCTCTATCGGTCTCAAGCAGGCAAGTATCTTGGGTCAATTTATCACAGAATCAATCTTGATTGCTATCCCTGCTCTCGTTTCTGCTTACTTCCTAGCCAACTATACAGCTCGTGCAATCGGAAACACCGTCCTTGCCAATGTTACTTCAGGTGTTGCCAAGCAAGCCAGCAAGGCAGCTCAAGCCTCTAATCTTGGTGGTGGTGCAGAAGTAGACGGCTTTAGCAAGACCTTGTCGAGCCTAGATATTTCTATTCAGACATCAGACTTCATCATCGTCTTTGTCCTTGCCTTGGTTCTAGTGGTTCTCGTTATGGCGCTTGCTTCAAGCAATCTCCTCAGAAAACAACCAAAAGAGCTCTTGCTCGATAGCGAATAAAAAAACTTGCTACCTATTCTCCCCTAAATGGGGTATAATATAGGTAGCATTTTTATCTATTTCATCTTGATAATACTCTTCGAAAATCAAATTCAAACCACGTCAGCTTCACCTTGCCGTACTCAAGTACAGCCTGCGGCTAGCTTCCTAGTTTGCTCTTTGATTTTCATTGAGTATAAGGACTCTTCCTATCAGGATGAAACAGAGATGATTTACAAGAAATTTAAAGGAATGTGAAACGTTTTTTCTATGAAAATTTTAATTGTAGAAGATGAAGAGATGATTCGTGAGGGGATCAGTGACTATTTGACGGATTGTGGTTATGAAACCATTGAGGCAGCGGACGGTCAAGAAGCTCTGGAAAAATTTTCCAGCTATGAAGTTGCTCTAGTACTACTGGATATCCAGATGCCCAAGCTTAATGGCCTAGAAGTCCTAGCGGAGATTCGTAAGACCAGTCAGGTTCCTGTCTTGATGCTGACAGCCTTTCAGGATGAGGAATACAAGATGAGTGCCTTTGCCTCTCTAGCAGACGGCTATCTGGAAAAACCCTTCTCCCTCTCCCTTTTAAAAGTGAGGGTAGACGCGATTTTCAAGCGATACTACGATACGGGACGAGTCTTCTCCTATAAGGATACCAAGGTGGACTTTGAGAGTTACAGCGCAAGCCTAGCAGGTCAAGAAGTGGCCATCAATGCCAAGGAGTTGGAAATTCTGGACTATCTGGTGAAAAATGAAGGCCGGGCCTTGACTCGTTCTCAGATTATCGATGCTGTCTGGAAGGCGACAGATGAGGTCCCCTTTGACCGTGTTATTGATGTCTATATCAAGGAACTGCGGAAAAAGCTAGACTTGGATTGCATCCTCACTGTGCGCAATGTTGGTTATAAATTGGAGCGAAAATGAAACGAACAGGTTTATTTACAAAGATATTTATCTATACCTTCTCTATTTTTAGTGTTCTGGTTATTTGTCTTCATTTAGCCATTTATTTTCTCTTTCCCTCGACTTATCTGAGCCACCGTCAGGAAACCATTGGCCAGAAAGCGACAGCCATTGCCCAGTCCCTGGATGGAAAAGATAGGCAGAATATTGAGCAAGTCTTAGACTTGTATTCCCAGACCAGTGATATCAAAGGAGCTGTCAAGGGAGAGATGACGGAGGATAAGTTAGAAGTCAAGGATAATTTTCCACTAGATACAGCTCGCCAGACAACTTCGCTCTTCATTGAGGAGCGTGATGTGAAAACGCAAGACGGTGGCACCATGACTCTCCAGTTTCTGTCTTCCATGGATTTGCAAAAGGAAGCAGAGCAGATTAGTCTCCAGTTTCTCCCCTATACCTTACTGGCATCCTTTCTGATTTCCCTCTTGGTGGCCTACATCTATGCTCGGACCATTGTTGCCCCGATTTTGGAAATCAAGCGGGTGACCCGTCGGATGATGGACCTAGATGCTCAAGTGCGATTGCGCGTGGATTCTAAGGATGAAATTGGTGATCTCAAGGAACAAATCAATAGCCTTTACCAGCATCTTTTGACAGTTATTGCGGACTTGCATGACAAGAATGAAGCCATTCTCCAGCTGGAGAAGATGAAGGTTGAGTTCCTACGAGGGGCTTCTCATGAATTGAAAACTCCACTGGCTAGTTTGAAAATCCTAATCGAAAATATGAAAGAAAATATCGGTCGTTATAAGGATAGAGACCACTATCTTGGAGTTGCCTTGGGGATTGTGGACGACCTCAGTCACCACGTTCTCCAGATATTGTCTCTTTCTTCTGTACAGGAATTGCGAGAGGAGAAAGAAGAGGTTGACCTCCTTCAGATGACACAAAGTCTAGTCAAGGATTATGCTTTGCTCGCCAAGGAGAAAGAACTTCAGATAGACAATCGCTTGACCCATCAGCAGGCTTACATAAACCCATCTGTCATGAAACTAATTCTATCGAATCTCATCAGTAATGCTATCAAGCACTCCACTCTAGGCGGCTTGATCCGTATCGGAGAAAGAGAAGGGGAACTCTTTATCGAGAATAGCTGTAGTCCTGAAGAACAAGAAAAATTGGCCCAGTCTTTTTCTGAAAATGCCAGTCGCAAGGCCAAGGGTTCGGGGATGGGACTCTTTGTGGTCAAAAGTTTATTAGAACATGAGAAATTACCTTATCATTTTGAGATGCAAGATGATCGCTTGACCTTTTTCATACGTTATCCTAAAGTCGTGCAAGACTAAGGGAAAGAAAGGGTTTACATTGATTGGGCTAGAAGAAATTCAATCTAAAGTATGGGAAAAACTAGCTTTTTTTATCAAAAAGTGATAAAATGAACAATGTAAATGGGATGTCCCAAAAAATATATAGGAGGCCTGACAAATGGCAATCGTTTCAGCAGAAAAATTTGTCCAAGCAGCTCGTGACAACGGTTATGCAGTTGGTGGATTTAACACAAACAACCTTGAGTGGACTCAAGCTATCTTGCGCGCAGCAGAAGCTAAAAAAGCTCCAGTTTTGATCCAAACTTCAATGGGTGCTGCTAAATACATGGGTGGTTACAAAGTTGCTCGCAACTTGATCGCTAACCTTGTTGAGTCAATGGGTATCACTGTACCAGTAGCTATCCACCTTGACCACGGTCACTACGAAGATGCACTTGAGTGTATTCAAGTTGGTTATACTTCAGTTATGTTTGACGGTTCACACCTTCCAGTTGAAGAAAACCTTGAAAAAGCTCGTAAAGTTGTAGAATTTGCTCACGCAAATGGTGTGTCAGTAGAAGCTGAAGTTGGAACTATCGGTGGTGAAGAAGACGGAATCATCGGTGATGGTGAATTGGCTCCAATCGAAGATGCTAAAGCAATGGTTGCAACTGGTATCGACTTCTTGGCAGCTGGTATCGGTAACATCCACGGTCCATACCCTGCAAACTGGAAAGGTCTTCACCTTGACCACTTGCAAAAATTGACTGAAGCTGTACCAGGATTCCCAATCGTATTGCACGGTGGTTCAGGTATTCCTGATGACCAAATCCAAGCAGCTATCAAACTTGGTGTTGCGAAAGTTAACGTTAACACTGAATGCCAAATCGCATTCGCTAACGCAACTCGTAAATTTGCTCGTGACTACGAAGCAAACGAAGCAGAATACGACAAGAAGAAACTCTTCGACCCACGTAAATTCTTGGCTGACGGTGTAAAAGCTATCCAAGCATCAGTTGAAGAACGTATCGACGTATTCGGTTCAGAAGGTAAAGCTTAATCTAGCTGAACAATACAGATCAGAAACCTGCCCATGAGGGTGGGTTTTTTGGTGTAGATAGCTTTAAAAAATCTTAATTTGATAGAAACTTACCCTATATTTCCATTCTTTACATGAACTAAAGTTATTATATTTTGTATAGATTTTATATTATCCTTTTGCTATAATTGAATTAACTAATTTGTAAGCGTCAGGGAGTTTATAGACAATTTCTGAAGTATTATTTAATATCATTAATTTAACTCTATACTAGAAGTTAGGGGAGCCAATGATTTTAAATGGTTAGTAAATAGTGGAGAGGTTATTATCAAATATGAAAGAAAACATAATCAGTTTTTTTCAGTTTTTTTTTTGGAAAAGAAAAATCAAAGAGGTTCATACTCACAGTGAGGCTAGTGTTAGACGAGTTTTTAGGTCTATTGCACAGAATGGATTTGATTATTATGGTGAGTCAGTACCTTATGGACGGGCTAAGTGGTTTATTGAGTCAGAAAAAGAATTTTATAATGAATTCTCTAATATTGAATTTGAATATTTTGGCTACTCTCCGGTTAGAAGTTTAAAGGAAGAAGATTTCAAAGAATATGGTTTACTCTTGACCCAGTATGGAATTTTCGAAAAAATGCAAATCAAGGATCAAGAAAGGTGTAATGTACAATTTTTTCCATTTTCCAATTTATGGAAAGTAGAGGTAGATGATAATGATCAGTTAGCATTTTACTATCCATATGGGATTATTAAACGTTTGAATGTCTCGAATAGTTTGAACTATGTTGTTAGGGAATTGAATGAATTGATTGCCTCTGGGTATACAAATGATGTACAAGTTGAAAATTTAAATACACAGTTATTAAAAATTGGTAAAAAGAATGTTAATTCAACTACCTTTAAAAGAGGAACTGAAATAGGATTTGTTTCTTGGATTTTATTAAGTGTAGGTGATAGATTGCATAAAGCTCAAATAAATGCAATGGTTAGTGCTCCATCTGGGCATGGGCATGCTGCTGAGTATGCAAATAATCTAATGGATAAGATTAAATATCCATTCCACCATGTAAGACAAACTGGTCAAGATAATGCTAAAAATGGTGCGGATAGAATGGTTGGAAATCAAAAGATTCAAACTAAGTACTATAACAATGCTAGAGGTACTGTAAATGCAGCTTTCGAATCTAAAAGCGAAGGGGGAATGTATAAGTATAAAGGAATGCAATTGGAAGTTCCTAAAGACCAGTATGATAGAGCAGTGGAATTATTTGAAGAAAAAATTAGACAGGGAAAAGTTGAGGGAGTTAATAATCCAGCTGAGGCAAAAACTATCATCAGAAAAGGTCATATTACCTATAATGAAGCAAAATTGATAGCCAAAGGAGGTAATTTGACCTCGATTAAATTTGATGCAATTGATGGAGCTATTAATTCATTACCAGGTGTAGGTATAAGCTTTGTTATTGTCTTTTCTCAGGCTAAATGGTCTGGAGCTGAAACGAAGGATGCTGCATTGATGGCAGGTAAAGCAGGATTACGAACCCTAGCTATGGGAACTAGTATCTATGTTGCCTCACAGCAATTCGCAAAAATATTTACAAAACAAATTAATGAATTTTTTGGAAAAAAAATTACAGCTGAAGTGGTTGCAAGACGAGCTGCACCAGTGATATCGTTCGCTGTTATCATGGGTCCAGATATTTTTGAAGCGCTTGTTGGAAGAATTTCTTCACAACAGCTATTAAAAAATGCAGCAGTTGCTGGGGGCGGTATGATGGCAGGAGCTGGTGCAGGTGCGGTTGGTGGTGCAATTGCTGGACCAATAGGAGCATTAGCGGGTGCGATTATAGGAGGAATTGCAGGAGGAATAGGAGCAAAAGCAATTGCGGATCAATTCATAGAAGATGACCGTGTGGAAATGTTTGCTCAATTAAAAGAAGAGTTCATTGATATTGTGATGGTTATTTCGCTATCTCAGAAAGAGTTTAATAAAATCCAAGAAGATGTCTTTAATGAACAATTAGAAACTTTATTGAAGGATATGTTCCAGAGAAAAGAAAATAGTCGAACTTATGCGAAAGAGTTTGTTGAGGAAAAAGTTAAATCTGTCATAAAAGATAGAAAGCGGGTTGAGTTGAAGGAAATTATTGAGGCTGTCCAAGTAATAAATGATGTTCAAGACTCATCGGAATCAGGATGGAATCAAAATAATGGTGCTTGGTACTATCTAAATAATAGCGGTTCATTAGCAAGGGGGTGGATTCAAGATAATGAACATTGGTACTATCTAAGTGATGATGGCGTCCTAGTAACTGGTTGGTTAGAATATAATGATGTCTGGTATTACTTGAAAGATAATGGAGCTATGGCGACAGGTTGGATTCAAGATTCAGGAAAATGGTATTATTTAAAAGAGGACGGATCAATGTTAACTGGTTGGTACCAAATTGGCGAAAAATGGTATTATTCATATTCATCAGGAGAACTCGCAGTTAGCACTACCATAGACGGGTATAGAGTTAATGAAAATGGGGAATGTATTGATTAAATTGAATATTTGAGATAAAAACACTTTTAATACAACCTGCCCATTGGGTGGGTTTTTGTGTGTTTTAAATAAACTGCTAAACCAGAATTTTTGCTTAAAACTATTATTTTAAGAGTGAAATCTCTAATTTCATAATCTACAGGCAAACGCTTGCATTCCTTTTTTTATTGGACTATAATAGGTTGGTATAAAGCCTTCTGTAAGAATAACAATTAGAAAGTTTAGAAAGTAAGGATTTAGAATATTTGTAGTCAAAAATACAATGTTGCTATTCCTTACGGTAGGGAGATAGATATGGCAATGATAGAAGTGGAACATCTTCAGAAAAATTTTGTGAAGACAGTTAAGGAACCAGGCTTGAAAGGGGCTTTGCGCTCCTTTATTCATCCTGAAAAGCAGACCTTTGAAGCGGTCAAGGATTTGACCTTCGAGGTACCAAAGGGCCAGATTTTAGGCTTTATCGGAGCCAATGGTGCTGGGAAGTCGACAACCATCAAAATGCTGACAGGAATTTTAAAGCCGACATCGGGCTATTGTCGGATCAATGGCAAGATTCCTCAGGACAATCGTCAAGACTATGTCAAGGATATTGGGGTTGTCTTTGGACAACGCACCCAGCTATGGTGGGATCTGGCCCTGCAAGAGACCTATACGGTCTTAAAAGAAATTTACGATGTGCCAGACGCGCTCTTTCATAAGCGTATGGACTTTTTGAATGAAGTCTTGGATTTGAAGGAATTTATCAAGGATCCCGTACGCACTCTTTCACTGGGTCAACGAATGCGGGCGGATATTGCGGCTTCCTTGCTCCACAATCCCAAGGTTCTCTTTTTAGATGAGCCGACCATTGGTTTGGATGTTTCGGTCAAGGACAATATTCGTCGGGCAATTACTCAGATCAATCAAGAGGAAGAAACAACCATTCTCTTGACCACTCACGACCTGAGCGACATTGAGCAACTCTGTGATCGAATTTTTATGATTGACAAGGGGCAGGAGATTTTTGATGGAACGGTTAGCCAGCTCAAGGAAACCTTTGGCAAGATGAAGACTCTTTCTTTTGAACTGGTACCAGGTCAAAGTCATCTCGTTTCTCACTATGAAGGGTTTTCGGATATGACCATTGATAGACAAGGGAACAGTCTCAATATTGAATTCGATAGTTCCCGCTACCAGTCGGCTGATATTATCAAGCAAACCCTGTCTGATTTTGAAATTCGCGATTTGAAGATGCTGGATACGGATATTGAGGATATTATCCGTCGCTTCTATCGAAAGGAGCTCTAAGATGGTCAAATTGTGGAGACGTTATAAACCCTTTATCAATGCAGGGATTCAGGAGTTGATTAGCTATCGAGTCAACTTTATTCTCTATCGGATTGGTGATGTCATGGGAGCTTTTGTGGCTTTCTATCTCTGGAAGGCGGTCTTTGATTCCTCGCAAGAGTCTTTGATTCAGGGCTTTAGCATGGCAGATATCACCCTTTACATCATCATGAGTTTTGTGACTAATCTTTTGACCAGGTCAGATAGCTCCTTTATGATTGGGGAGGAGGTCAAGGATGGTTCCATTATCATGCGTTTGTTGCGACCAGTGCATTTTGCGGCTTCTTACCTCTTTACAGAGCTTGGATCCAAGTGGTTGATTTTTATCTCTGTTGGACTGCCATTTTTAAGTGTCATTGTCTTGATGAAAATTTTATCTGGGCAAGGAATTGTAGAAGTACTGGGATTAACCATCCTTTATCTCTTTAGCTTAACCCTAGCCTACCTGATCAATTTTTTCTTTAATATCTGCTTTGGATTTTCAGCCTTTGTCTTTAAAAATCTATGGGGTTCCAATCTACTCAAGACTTCTATAGTGGCCTTTATGTCTGGAAGTCTGATTCCCTTGGCTTTCTTTCCAAAGATTGTTTCTGATATTTTGTCCTTCTTGCCTTTTTCATCTTTGATTTATACTCCAGTTATGATCATTGTTGGGAAATACGATGCCAGTCAGATTCTTCAGGCGCTTTTGCTACAGTTCTTCTGGCTCATAGTGATGGTGGGCTTGTCTCAGTTGATATGGAAACGAGTCCAGTCCTTTATCACTATTCAAGGAGGTTAGTATGAAAAAATATCAACGCATGCATTTGATTTTTATCAGACAATACATCAAGCAAATCATGGAATACAAGGTCGATTTTGTGGTGGGCGTGTTAGGAGTTTTTCTGACTCAAGGCCTGAACCTCTTGTTTCTCAATGTGCTCTTTCAACACATTCCTTCCTTAGAAGGCTGGACTTTTCAAGAAATCGCCTTTATCTATGGATTTTCCTTAATTCCCAAGGGACTAGATCATCTCTTTTTTGACAATCTCTGGGCTCTGGGGCAACGTTTGGTGCGAAAAGGAGAGTTTGACAAGTACCTGACGCGTCCTATCAATCCTCTCTTTCACATCTTGGTTGAGACCTTTCAGATTGATGCCTTGGGCGAACTATTGGTCGGTGGAATTTTACTAGCGACAACAGTATCAAGCATTGCTTGGACTCTTCCAAAATTCCTGATTTTTCTAGTCTGCATTCCTTTTGCGACCTTAATCTATACTTCCTTGAAAATCGCGACTGCCAGTATCGCTTTTTGGACCAAGCAGTCAGGCGCCATGATTTACATTTTTTATATGTTTAATGACTTTGCCAAGTATCCGATTTCCATTTATAATTCGCTTCTTCGTTGGTTGATTAGCTTTATCGTGCCTTTCGCCTTTACGGCCTACTATCCTGCCAGCTATTTCTTGCAGGACAAAGACGGGCTCTTTAACATTGGTGGGTTGATGTTGATTTCCCTTGTTTTCTTTGTTATTTCTTTAAAACTCTGGGATAGGGGCTTGGATGCCTACGAAAGTGCGGGTTCGTAAGAGATAAGATAGGATGAGAGTTAAAAATTAAATATGTTACAAACAACCGTTGAAAATTATAGCGGTTGTTTTTGCATGTTTATTAAGGCATAAATTCTATCCATACCCCTTTTTGCGATTTTGGTAGTTATTCCAGTTAATTGCTACTATTTTTGATGGTGTGAATGTGCTGATAATGTATCCCAGTTAACTACGAAAGTTTTGGGTTTATATTTTTTAATGTACATTAAAAAAAAAATTAATGCGTGTTAATTTTTCTTGACTTAAAATTTTTTAATTGATATACTATTTTTCAGAGAGCTAACAATTATATATAAATGTACTACTCTATCCCACTAGATAATACGTCATAAAACTTTTTATAACAAAGGCTAGCAAGGTTAAAGTTTTCTATCTATTGGGTTTAAAATAAAAAATGAAGGAATTATAATGAAAAAAAGTACGGTATTGTCATTAACTACTGCTGCAGTTATTTTAGCAGCATATGCCCCCAATGAGGTAATTTTAGCAGATGCACCTAGTTCTGAAGATGCTTTAAGAATTTCTGATAAAGAAAAAGTAGTAGCAGATGCACCTAGTTCTGAAGATGCTTTAAAAATTTCTGGTAAAGAAAAAGTAGTAGCAGATAAAGAAACAGAAAAAAATGAACAATCTGAAGAACTTCATAATGTTATAGAAACTTCAAAGGATACTGAGGAGAAGAAGACAACAGTTATTGAGGAAAAAGAAGTTGTTAGTAGAAAGCCTAAGATAGACAAAAAAACTAGTAACGAAGGAGCAAGTATCAAAGAAGACTCCAATCAATCCAAAGGAGATGATGCGAACTCATTTGTAAATAAAGATACAGAAAATCCTAAAAAAGAAGATAAACTTGTCTATATTGCTGAATTTAAAGATAAAGAATCTGGAGAAAAAGTAATTAAGGAACTATCCAATCTTGAGGATACAAAAGTTTTATATACCTATAATACGATTTTTAATGGCGCTGCCATTGAAACAACTCCAGATAATTTGGACAAAATTAAACAAATGGAAGGTGTTTCGTCGGTTGAACGATCACAAAAAGTCCAACCAATGATGAATCATGCCAGAAAGGAAATTGGAGTTGAGGAAGCTATTGATTACCTAAAGTCTATTAATGCTCCATTTGGGAAAAATTTTGATGGTAGAGGTATGGTCATTTCAAATATCGATACTGGAACAGATTATAGGCATAAGGCTATGAGGATCGATGATGATGCCAAAGACTCAATGAAATTTAAAAAAGAAGATTTAAAAGGCACTGATAAAAATTATTGGTTGAGTGATAAAATCCCTCATGCGTTCAATTATTATAATGGTGGTAAAATCACTGTAGAAAAATATGATGATGGTAGGGATTATTTTGACCCACATGGGATGCATATTGCAGGGATTCTTGCTGGAAATGATACTGAAAAAGATATCAAGAACTTTAATGGCATAGATGGAATTGCGCCTAATGCACAAATTTTCTCTTATAAAATGTACTCTGACGCAGGATCTGGGTTCGCGGGTGATGAAACAATGTTTCATGCTATTGAAGATTCGATCAAACACAATGTCGATGTTGTTTCGGTATCATCTGGCTTTACGGGAACAGGTCTTGTAGGCGAGAAATATTGGGAGGCTATTAGAGCATTAAGAAAAGCTGGAATCCCAATGGTTGTTGCTACAGGTAATTTTGCGACTTCTGCTTCAAGTTCTTCTTGGGATTTAGTAGCCAATAATAATCTGAAAATGACAGATACTGGAAATGTAACACGAACTGCCGCACATGAAGATGCGATAGCGGTCGCTTCTGCTAAAAATCAAACCATTGAGTTTGATAAGGTTAACATTGGAGGACAAAGTTTTAAATACAGAAATATAGGAGCTTTTTTCGATAAAAATAAAATCCTAACAAATGAGGATGGGTCAAAAACTCCAAATAAATTAAAATTTGTATATATAGGCAAAGGTCAAGACCAAGATTTGATAGGATTGGATCTTAAGGGCAAAATTGCAGTAATGGATAGAATTTATACCAAGGATTTAAAAGATGCTTTTAAAAGAGCTATGGATAAAGGCGCACGTGCCATTATGGTTGTAAATACTGTAAATTACTACAATAGAGATAATTGGACAGACCTTCCAGCTATGGGATATGAAGCGGATGAAGGGACTAAAAGTCAAGTATTTTCAATTTCAGGAGATGATGGTGTAAAATTATGGAACATGATTAACCCTGATAAAAAAACTGAAGTCAAAAGAAATAATAAGGAAGATTTCAAAGATAACTTAGAACAATACTATCCAATTGATATGGAAAGCTATAATTCTAATAAACCGAATGTAGGTGATGAAAAAGAAATTGACTTTAAATTTGCAGCTGACACAGACAAAGAACTTTATAAAGAAGATATTATAGTCCCAGCAGGGTCTACATCTTGGGGGCCAAGAACAGACTTGCTTTTAAAACCGGATGTTTCAGCACCTGGTAAAAATATTAAATCCACTCTAAATGTTATCAATGGTAAATCCACTTATGGTTATATGTCAGGAACTAGTATGGCAACTCCAATCGTAGCAGCTTCTACTGTTTTGATTCGACCAAAATTAAAGGAATTGCTTGAAAGACCTGTCTTGAAAAATCTTAAGGGAGATGACAAAATAGACCTTACAAGTCTTACAAAAATAGCTCTACAAAATACTGCAAGACCTATGATGGATGCAACCTCTTGGAAAGAAAAGAGTCAATACTTTGCATCACCTAGACAGCAGGGAGCGGGGCTAATTAATGTTGCCAACGCTTTGAGAAATGAAGTTGTAGCAACTTTCAAAAATACAGATTCTAAAGGTTTGGTAAATTCATATGGTTCCATTTCTCTTAAAGAAATAAAAGGTGATAAAAAATACTTTACAATTAAGCTTCACAATACCTCAAACAGACCTTTAACCTTTAAAGTTTCTGCATCAACTGTAACTACAGATGCTCTAACTGATAGGCTAAAACTCGATGAAACGTATAAAGATGAAAATTCTCCGGACGGGAAGCAAATTGTTCCAGAAATTCACCCAGAAAAAGTCAAAGGAGCAAATATCACATTTGAGCATGATACTTTCACTATAGGTCCAAATTCTAGCTTTGATTTAAATGCAGTTATAAATGTTGGGGAAGCAAAAAATAAAAATAAATTTGTAGAATCATTTATTCATTTTGAGTCAGTGGAAGAAATGGAAGCTCTAAACTCCGACGGTAAGAAAAGAAATTTCCAACCTTCTTTATCGATGCCTCTAATGGGATTTGCTGGGAATTGGAACCACGAACCAATCCTTGATAAATGGGCCTGGGAAGAAGGGTCAAAATCAAAAGCGATGGAAGGTTATGATGATGATGGCAAACCAAAAATTCCAGGTACCTTAAATAAGGGGATTGGTGGAGAACATGGTATAGATAAATTTAATCCAGCAGGAGTTATCCAAAATAGAAAAGATAAAAATACAACATCCCTAGATCAAAATCCAGAATTATTTGCTTTCAATAACGAAGGAATCAACGCACCCTCATCAAGTGGTTCTAATATTGCTAAAATTTATCCTTTAGATTCAAATGGAAATCCTCAAGATGCTCAACTTGAGAGAGGATTAACGCCTTCTCCACTTGTATTAAGAAGTGCAGAAGAAGGGGTGATTTCAATAGTAAATACAAATAAAGAAGGAGAAAATCAAAGAGACTTAAAAGTCATTTCGAGAGAACACTTTATTAAAGGAATTTTAAACTCTAAAAGAAATGATGCAAAGGGCATTAAATCTTCTAAACTAAAAGTTTGGGGTGACTTGAAATGGGATGGACTCATTTATAACCCTAGAGGTAGAGAAGAAAATGCCCCAGAAAGTAATGACAAAAAAGATCCTGCTACTAAGATACGAGGACAATTTGAACCGATTGCGGAAGGCCAATATTTCTATAAATTTAAATATAGATTAACCAAAGATTACCCATGGCAGGTTTCCTATATTCCTGTAAAAATTGATAACACACCTCCAAAGATTGTTTCAATTGATTTTTCAAACCCTGGAAAAATTAAGTTAATTACAAAGGATACTTATCACAAGGTCAAAGAGCAATACAAGAATGAAACGCTATTTGCGAGAGATCAAAAAGAACATCCTGAAAAATTTGACGAGATTGCCAACGAAGTTTGGTATGCTGGGGCCGCTCTTGTTAATGAAGATGGAGAGGTTGAGAAAAATCTTGAGGTCACTTATGCAGGTGAGGGTCAAGGACGAAATAGGAAACTTGACAAAGATGGAAATACCATTTATGAAATTAAAGGTGCAGGAGATTTAAGAGGCAAAATCATTGAAGTGATTGCATTAGACGGTTCTAGCAATTTCACAAAGATTCATAGAATTAAATTTGCTGATCATGCTGATGAAAAGGGGATGATTTCCTATTATCTAGTAGATCCTGATCAAGATTCATCTAAATACCAAAAGCTTGGCGAGATTCCCGAATCTAAATTTAAAAATTTAGAAAATAGAAAAGAGGATAGTCTTAAAAAAGATACAACGGAAGTAGAACATCATCAAGAAAATGAAGAGGCTACCGAAGAAAAATCTAGCTTGACTATTCATAAAACTATTTCAACAATTAGAGATTTTGAAAGTAAAGACTTAAAGAAACTCATTAAAAAGAAATTCAGAGAAGTTGATGACTTTACAAGTGAAACTGGTAAGAGAATAGAGGAATACGATTATAAATACGATGATAAGGGAAATATCATTGCTTATGACGATGGTAGTGCCTTACAATATGAAACTGAAAAACTTGATGAAATCAAATCAAAAATTTATGGCATTCTAAACCCGTCTAAAGATGGACACTTTGAAATTCTTGGAAAGATCAGTAATGTTTCTAAAAATGCCAAGGTATATTATGGCAATAATTATAAATCGATAGAAATCAAAACGACCAAGTATGATTCCCACTCAAAAACGATGACATTTGATTTATACGCTAATATTAATGATATTGTGGATGGATTAGCTTTTGCAGGAGATATGAGGTTTTTTGTCAAAGATGATGGTCAGATAAAAGCTGAAACTAAAATTAGAATGCCTGAAAAAAATAAGGAAACTAAAGCAGAATATCCGTATGCATCAAGTTATGGGAATGTAATAGAATTAGGAGAAGGAGATCTCTCAAAAAACAAACCAAACAATTTAACGGACATGGAATCTGGTAAAATCTATGCTGATTCAGAAAAACAACAATATCTGTTAAAGGATAATATCATTCTGAGAAAAGGCTATGCACTAAAAGTGACTACCTATAATCCTGGAAAAACGGATATGTTAGAAGGGAATGGAGTTTATAGCCAGGAAGATATAGCAAAAATCCAAAAGGCCAATCCTAATCTAAGAGTCTTATCAGAAACAACAATTTATGCTGATAGTAGAAATGTTGAAGATGGAAGAAGTACTCAATCAGTATTAATGTCGGCTTTGGACGGCTTTAACATTGTAAGATATCAAGTGTTTACCTTTAAAATGAATGATAAAGGGGAGGCAATCGATAAAGATGGCAATCTTGTGACAGATCCTTCTAAACTGGTATTATTTGGTAAGGATGGTAAAGAGTACACAGGAGAGGATAAGTCCAATGTAGAAGCTATAAAAGAAGATGGCTCTACGTTATTTATTGATGCAAAACCAGTAAATCTTTCAATGGACAAGAACTACTTTAATCCATCTAAAACTAATAAAATTTATGTACGAAATCCAGAATTTTATTTAAGAGGTAAGATTTCTGATAAGGGTGGTTTTAACTGGGAGTTGAGAGTTAATGAATCGGTTGTAGATAATTATTTAATCTACGGAGATTTACACATTGATAACACTAGAGATTTTAACATTAAGCTTAATGTTAAAGACGGTGACATCATGGACTGGGGGATGAAAGACTATAAAGCAAACGGATTTCCAGATAAGGTAACAGATATGGATGGAAATGTTTATCTTCAAACTGGCTATAGCGATTTGAATGCAAAAGCGGTTGGAGTACACTATCAATTTTTATATGATAATGTCAAACCAGAAGTAAACATTGACCCTAAGGGAAATACTAGTATCGAATATGCTAACGGAAAATCTGTAGTCTTTAACATCAATGATAAAAGAAATAATGGATTCGATGGTGAAATTCAAGAACAACATATTTATGTAAATGGAAAAGAATATAGATCACTTGATGATATTAAACAAATAACAGATAAGACACTAAACATTAAGATTGTTGTAAAAGATTTTGCAAGAAATACAACCGTAAAAGAATTCATTTTAAACAAAGATACGGGAGAGGTAAGTGAACTAAAACCTCATAGGGTAACTGTGACCATTCAAAATGGAAAAGAAATGAGTTCAACGATAGTGTCGGAAGAAGATTTTATGTTACCTGTCTATAAGGGTGAATTAGAAAAAGGATACCAATTTGATGGTTGGGAAATTTCTGGTTTCGAAGGGAAAAAAGACGCCGGCTATGTTCTTAATCTATCAAAAGATACCTTTATAAAACCTGTATTCAAGAAAATAGAGGAGAAAAAGGAGGAGGAAAATAAACCTACTTTTGATGTATCGAAAAAGAAAGAAAAAACACAATCTGATTCAACTAATGATGTCAACAGTATTGTTTCTGATGAAAATGATAAAAACTTTGAAATTGACAAGAACGTTTATCTAAATGAACAAGGGAACTTAACTAATAAAAATACTAACATCAATAGTAAATCAACTAGTAACAATCCTAATCAGTTGCCAAAAACCGGAACAGCAAGCGGAGCCCAGACACTATTAGCTGCCGGAATCATGTTTATAGTAGGAGCTTTTCTTGGATTGAAGAGAAAAAATAAAGATTAAGACAAAAGCTATAGAAAAAATGCTTTAAGTACTGAGATTAGATAGTGAGGTGATGACATAGTTTTGTGAAAATATTGATTTATAAATATATTATTTAGATTTCTATGAAAATAGGAGATTTTAAAGAGATATATGTAAAAGCCTTGTCACAGGACAGGCTTTTTCTAATGGAGATGGGTTCTGTTTAAAATCCATTTCTTCGGCTTATAAAAATATAAATACAAACTATGGTTTATATTTTGTGGTATAATGTATTGTAATAAATACTTGTTTTGATACCAATCTAGAGATATTTTTATAGTTATTTATTCTAGAAATTTTTGCTTGGATTTTTTTTAAAAGTCATAAAAGTTCATGGATAGTAACGAATGAAGTATCGTAAGCTTGGCTGAATATCAATCAAAAAGGAGAAAATTATGAATAAGAAAGAACGGGAAAAACAATTTGAAGAGATCAATGGACCTAAGCGGTCTGAATCAAAGTCGGCTCCGAATAAAAATATAAAAATCTATATTGGCCTAGCACTCTCTGTTTTAGTCACTCTCATCTTGGTAAGTATTTTCTCATATCTTCTGATTGGAAAGAAAGAGCCAAATCAAGCATCGTCTGCAGTTTCAACTACAGAGACAACAAGTCAAGCTTCTACAAGCCAAGGAAAAACGGATGAGACTGATAAGGATAAACAAGAGGAAATTCAGAAACTCAAGAATCAACTTGCTGCTTTAGATACCAAGATTACGGAAGCAGAAGCACTTGTTAGCAAGTTGAAGAAAGAAACTACCGTTCCAAAATTAGATATTGAAGCAATTAAGAACAATGACTTGTCTAGTTTAGAGGGTACTTGGCGTAGTCAATCTGGTAATGAATACATTATTAATGATTCTGGAGAAGTACGTGCGACTTGGTTTACAAATGATCAAAAGTACGAATCTGTAGTTGGATTAAAGGTATCAAAAGGTCAAGATAGTCGTAATCCTGAGACAGCTTCTATCAGTGCATGGGTAAAAGATTCTGTTGCTGGAGGATTTGTAGTAGTTGCTGTTCCAAGTGGAGTTGTTATGCAACCTGCTGATGATGGAAAGATTACGGATAAAAGCAATCATGCTGAAGAAAGACTACTTTCAGGACAAGATTATGGGTCTATGTTAATGAAACCAGAAAATGTTTATTATCGTGTGAAACCAGATACCAGTAAACTTGAGGAAGAAGAAAAGAACTTAGCTCAACTACAAGCAGACCGTGAATCAATTAAATCTTCTCTTGAGGCAAAGGAAAAGAAAAACTAGGTTGTATTCGTTCAAAAATACTGTTATAATCGGCAGAATCAAGAAGTCCAAACGGGCTTCTTTTTCTTTTGTTACAAATACTCAACCACTTAGACAGAGATATTGACCAGATAGGCAAAAGGGCTTGTTCTTGAAAAATTCCTCTGCTATAATGGTTCATGTAAGGGACGTGAGGGGTCAGTATCAGACAACTCAAGTCAATAAAAAAGAAAATGGAGACATAAAAATGAAAAAAATATTAGGACTTGTATTTTTAGTAGCAGCAGCGCTAGTATTGTATTTCGGATCTGTTGGATGGCCAAGTTTAGATGTCAACCTCTGGTCACTCATTCCAGTAGGATTGTTCCTCTATTTCACACTAGAAAACTTTTTGAAAAAAGACTACAAGGCTAGTCTGATGTGCTTGATCATTGCCTTTATCATTGCAAATGCTATTTTGGATCTCTTGCCAATTTCAAGTGGTTTGGTGATTGGTGCCGGTGTGTTAGCTTGTGTAGGCATTGGCTATCTCTTTCCTGATAAAGATAAATAGAAAAGTCTCGAGTTTTCTCGAGACTTTGTTTTTATTTACCAGCGTAATATTTTTGGATCCCCTTTACGATGCCTGCGACCAGTTTATCTTGGTAGTGGCTATCTCTGATTTGTTGGTTTTCGGAGAAATTATCCATATAACCAAGTTCAAGGAGGACGGCTGGTTTGGCGGTTTCGCGTAGTACGGCATAGCTGCTCTCCAACAGGCCAGCATCCTTGGCTCCTGTTTCTGCTAGAAGAGAGGAGTGGATGGCAGCGGCGAGGCGTTTGCTTTCACTCATACGATCAGGGTGATTGTGCCAGTATTTATTAATCTTACTTGGATAATCAGGTTCATCGCTATAGGAGTAGGTTTGAATACCGCTCGCTTTTGAGTAGGTATTACCAGTAGCGTTGAAGTGAATACTGATAAAAATATCAGAGTTGGTTTTATTAACCATTCTTGAACGTTCAGTCTTAAAATCAACATCGATATCACTGTCACGAGAGGTGAGGACCTTGTAGCCTAGTTCTTCTAGCTTAGCGCGAAGTTTGCGATAGATTTGCATGTTGAGATCTTTTTCAGCTACATTGTAGTAAAAGGCACCTGAATCTCGACCACCATGCCCAGGATCTAGGAAAATGGTATTGCTGTATTGACCTTTTACAAATCCACCTTCTGTTGAAACTTCAGAAATCCATTGACCGTATTTTTGGAACAAGTGTTCCTTGCCGTCTATCTTGTAGGTTCCTGATACATAATGGCCACTATCGTCCAAATAGTAACGAGCCTTGTAATAATCGTCGTAAATCCACTCATTCTTGGCCATATAGCCACCAGACTTGAGATAGTAAGCTCCAATCCATTCACGAGCCGCATAGGTTCCATTCGCTTTTAGATAGAACCAACTGTTGTAGGCCTTGTCAAAGATCCACTCTTTTTCAGCCATGGCTCCACTAGATTTGAGGTAGTAGCTTCCTTTCCATTTATTGGAAAGCATGACTCCATTTTGTTCAAAAGCATACCAAGTTCCCTTGATTTTCTCCCATTTGTCTTGGCTGTATTTCCCATATTCATTAGCGTAATACCATTTTTGGTCAATCTTCACCCAGGAGTTTTCCGCCATAGCTCCGCTACTGCCGAGCAGGTAAGCACCAACGGTCGTTTTGCTGAGCATCACGCCGTTTTTGTCAAAATAATACCATGAACCATTAATTTTCTCCCATTTGTCTTGCGAGATTCTGCCAGATGGTGTGACATAATACCAATTTTGGTCAACCTTTACCCAGCCATTCTCCGCGATGGCCCCGCTTTTAGTAAGGAGATAACCATCAACGATTGTTTGACTGAGCATGACGCCATCTTTGTCAAAGTAGTACCAAACTCCTCCGATTTTTTTCCATTTTTGTTGGATGATTTTTCCAGACTCACTGGCGTAGTACCATTTACCCTCAAGAGCTACCCAGCCATTTTCTACCATAACCCCGTCTTTATTGAGAACATAGCCATCAAAGATGGTATCACTGAGTCGATTTCCCTCTTGGTCAAAATAGTACCACTTATCTTGAATTTTTTTCCATTTGAGGACAGGCTGATTGTTTTCATAGAAACGCCACTGTTTGTTTTCTTCCTGCCATCCTTCTTTTTTAGGAGCTTCTTCTTTTGCCTTGTCTTTTGGAAGTGTTGTAGTCTCCTCTTCATTTTTAATTGAAATATCTTTCTTATCTTCCTTAGAGTTGCTTTGCTCGGTGGCAGCAGGAGGATTAGCATTGTTTTCTTCCGCATAGATAGGTGCTTGTGCCAATCCTGCTATTGAAAGGACAACAGCACTTGCCAATATAAACTTTTTCAACGATATTCTCCAATCATTATTTTCTAAGAAATATTATAAAATATGTCTGACGGTTTATCAACTATCAAACTGAACTTCTTCTAGTAGATACTCGATAAAGCGTTCGCCCATCTTAGACAGGCTGGTTTTTTCATGCTGGATATAGACTAGTTCAATGGGATCGTCAATGTCCAGTGGAATGGAAACGATATTGTCTCCGTTGAGGTTACTGTTCAAAATCCCTGTTGCAATGGTGTAACCATCCAAACCAATCAAGAGATTAAAGAGGGTGGCACGGTCACTGACTACGATGGATTTCTTGTGGTGCTCTTGTGAAAGAATCTCCTCCGAAAAGTAGAAGGAGTTGTGCGTCCCCTGGTCATAACTCAGATAAGGGAAGTCTTCCAAATCAGCCAGTTTGACCTTGTCTTTTTTAGCTAGAGGATTGGTCTTGCTGACAAAGATATGAGGCTGGGCGGTAAAGAGGTGGTGGGCCAAGAGGTGGTTGTCGTCCAGCATTTTCGTTAAAACATCACGGTTGTAACTGTTCAAAAAGAGGACACCAACCTCACTACGGAAGTTCTTGACGTCATCGATAATCTCCCAAGTCCGAGTTTCACGAAGGAAAAGTTCGTATTTTTCCATATCGCTTTTCTTGAGCAGGGAGACAAAGGCATTGACTACAAAGGCATAGTGTTGAGACGAAACGCTAAAGAGTTCGCGGTGGGCGACAGGATTTTTATAGCGTTCCTCCAGAAGTTGGGTTTGCTCGACAACTTGACGGGCATAGGAGAGAAACTCCATCCCATCACGGGTCAAGGTAATGCCCTTGGGATTGCGGATAAAGATTTCAATGCCCATTTCATTTTCCAAGTCTCGAACGGCATTAGAGAGACTGGGTTGGGTGATAAAGAGTTGCTTGGCTGCTTCATTCATAGAGCCAGTTTCGACGATTTTGATAATATAGTGTAGTTGTTGAATTCTCATGTTTTTATTGTACCACACTTGGTGAAGAATGAGCAAAGAAGATGAAGGGAAGAGAGGAAAGCCCCAAACCAGTATTGAAAAAATGTCTAGAATCTGTTAAAATGGAAGCTATGAAAACATTCTATGATGTGCAGCAATTTCTCAAACAGTTTGGCATTATTGTTTACATGGGGAAGCGCTTGTATGATATTGAACTAACGAAGCTCGAACTCTCTCGGATCTATGATGCAGGTCTGATGGACAAGCTAGATTACCTAGAAGCGGAAGCTGTTCTCCGCAGGGAGCACAAGATAGAATTAGACTATATTGAGAAAAATGGAGAAATGAACTAATGGTTACTTGGATTTTGTGGGCACTTATACTGGCAATGGTGGCATGGATGGGCTATAACTACCTTCGTATTCGTCGTGCGGCTAAGATTGTGGATAATACAGAATTTGAAGCCTTGATTCGGAAAGGGCAATTGATTGATTTGCGCGATCCAGCAGAATTTCACAGAAAACATATCCTCGGAGCTCGCAATATTCCTTCAAATCAGTTGAAGTCAAGCCTTGCAGCCCTTCGCAAGGATAAACCTGTCCTTCTCTACGAAAACCAACGCGGACAACGAGTGACCAATGCAGCACTTTATCTGAAAAAACAAGGTTTCTCTGAGATTTATATCCTTTCTTATGGATTGGATTCTTGGAAAGGGAAAGTGAAGAATAGTTAACATTCTGTAAAAAACTATCGAATGATAGATAAAGCTAGTATCTTAAGGTATCATCATTTATATTAAATTTAAGGAGATTTTATAATATGAATTCACAACAAAAGAAAAAACCTTCACTTATTTTAGGTATCTTATCGATCGTCCTTGGTTTGCTATCTCCAATAGTAGGTCTGGTTTTGGGGATCATAGGATTGGTCTTGGCTTTTTCATACCAAAAAGAGTCACAATTAGACTATAAGACAGAAAAGATTCTCAATATCGTAGGACTTGTAGTTTCTGTCCTTAACTGGATATTAGCCATTGCAATAGTTTTTAGATAAGCAAAAACAAAAAAAGCTTCAAACATAAAGCTTTTTTCTTTTATCCACTTTTCTCTAAATAGTTTTTAATGATCTCTAATTCTTCTGGATTCAAGGGACGGAATTGACCTTCAGCTAGGTCAGGGTCTAAAGTGAAATCACCGAACTGAACTCGTTTTAGAGAGGTCACCTTGACACCAACAGATAGAAACATCTTCTTGACTTGATGAAACTTGCCTTCAGAGATGGTGATGGAGGCTTGACTAGAGGAAGGACTTGAGGACAGAATTTCTAGCTGAGCAGGTTTACAGGTGGTCCCATCTAAAAAGACAATCCCATCTTTGAATTTTTGGATATGGTCTGACGTGAGCAGTCCATTGACCTCTACTTGATAGGATTTATCGACATGGTACTGGGGATGGAGGAGCTGAAAACCAAGAGGTCCATTGTCTGTCAGAAGGAGCAGTCCCGTTGTATCGCGGTCTAGTCTGCCGACAGCATAGAGTTGGTCAGACTGGATGTCAGGTGGGAGGAGGTTCATGACGGTTGGGAGTTTCTTATCCTTGCTAGCTGTAACGACTCCGTTTGGCTTATGAAGCATGAGGTAGTTGTGCTCGTAGCCTTGGATTTGTCGTCCTTGAAAGACTAATTTCTGCAACCCAGTGTCGACATTTTGAGCGAGTGAGCGAGCTGGACAATCATCTACTAGGATTTCTTTTTTTAATAGAGCCTGTTTCATAGCCTTGCGACTGACCTTTTCTTGGGCTAATAATCTATCTAAACGCATACCAGCTTATCTTATCATAAGTCTCTGACTTTGAAAAGAGTTGCCTTGACTAGAAAAGCAGAGTGAAAACATTTACACTTAGCTGAACTGTGATTTTTGAATGAGACTGTGGTATAATTGTTCAGTTAGAAATAAAAATTTAAATATTAGAGGAAATCATGACAAAATTAAGAGAAGATATCCGTAACATTGCGATTATCGCCCACGTTGACCACGGAAAAACAACCCTCGTTGACGAATTATTGAAACAATCTGAAACTCTTGATGCACGTACTGAATTGGCAGAGCGTGCTATGGACTCAAACGATATCGAAAAAGAGCGTGGAATTACCATCCTTGCTAAAAATACGGCTGTTGCTTACAACGGAACTCGTATCAACATCATGGACACACCAGGACACGCGGACTTCGGTGGAGAAGTTGAGCGTATTATGAAAATGGTTGACGGTGTTGTCTTGGTCGTAGATGCCTACGAAGGAACCATGCCACAGACTCGTTTCGTATTGAAAAAAGCCTTGGAACAAGACCTTGTCCCAATCGTGGTTGTCAACAAAATCGACAAACCATCAGCTCGTCCAGCAGAAGTAGTGGATGAAGTCTTGGAACTCTTCATCGAGCTTGGTGCAGATGATGACCAGCTTGATTTCCCGGTTGTTTATGCTTCAGCAATTAACGGAACATCTTCCTTGTCAGATGATCCGGCTGACCAAGAAAAAACAATGGCGCCAATCTTTGACACCATCATCGACCATATCCCAGCTCCAGTAGACAACTCAGATGAGCCTTTGCAGTTCCAAGTGTCACTTTTGGACTACAATGACTTCGTAGGTCGTATCGGTATCGGTCGTGTCTTCCGTGGTAGTGTGAAAGTTGGGGACCAAGTTACTCTTTCTAAACTAGATGGTACAACGAAGAACTTCCGTGTTACAAAACTTTTCGGTTTCTTTGGTTTGGAACGTCGCGAAATCCAAGAAGCTAAAGCAGGTGACTTGATTGCTGTTTCCGGTATGGAAGATATCTTTGTTGGTGAAACTATTACTCCGACAGACGCAGTTGAAGCTCTTCCAATCCTACACATCGATGAGCCAACTCTTCAAATGACTTTCTTAGTCAACAATTCACCATTTGCTGGTAAAGAAGGTAAATGGGTAACGTCTCGTAAGGTGGAAGAACGCTTGCAAGCAGAATTGCAAACAGACGTATCCCTTCGTGTTGACCCAACTGATTCACCAGATAAATGGACGGTTTCAGGTCGTGGAGAATTGCACTTGTCAATCCTGATCGAAACTATGCGTCGTGAAGGCTATGAGCTTCAAGTATCTCGTCCAGAAGTTATCGTAAAAGAAATCGACGGTGTTAAATGTGAGCCATTTGAACGTGTGCAAATCGATACTCCTGAAGAATACCAAGGATCTGTTATCCAAAGCCTTTCTGAACGTAAGGGTGAAATGTTGGATATGATTTCAACTGGTAATGGTCAAACTCGTTTGGTCTTCCTTGTTCCAGCGCGTGGTTTGATCGGATACTCAACTGAGTTCTTGTCAATGACTCGTGGTTACGGTATCATGAACCATACCTTCGACCAATACTTGCCATTGATTCCTGGTGAAATTGGTGGACGTCACCGTGGTGCCCTTGTTTCCATCGATGCTGGTAAGGCTACAACTTACTCAATCATGTCTATCGAAGAGCGTGGAACCATCTTTGTCAACCCAGGTACTGAGGTTTACGAAGGAATGATCATCGGTGAAAACTCTCGTGAGAATGACTTGACAGTGAATATCACCAAGGCCAAACAAATGACCAACGTCCGTTCAGCTACTAAGGATCAAACAGCGGTTATCAAAACTCCTCGTATCTTGACCCTGGAAGAGTCTCTTGAGTTCTTGAACGACGATGAGTACATGGAAGTAACGCCTGAGTCTATCCGTTTGCGTAAGCAAATTCTCAACAAGGCAGAGCGCGAGAAAGCCAATAAGAAGAAAAAATCAGCTGAGTAAGAGCTAGAAAGAGATAAAGATGGTCTATTTAATCATAGGAATCCTCTTATTACTACTCTATGTATTTGCGACACCACAAAGCATTAAAGGAACAGTCAACATCGTTATCTTGGTCTTTGTAGTTGTTGCACTCTTGATTTTGCTGATGTTGTCCATCTTGCAGATCTTCCAATTACCGACAGAATTCTTTGTCACAATCGCCATGCTGGCTCTAGCCTACTTTAGCTTGAGAGACATTACGCTCATGCCTGTAAAAAAGGGTAAAAGAAGATAATAGAAGAGGCTGGGTAATGACTCAATTTGAGGAGAAAATCTAGCAAATTTTTCCCTGATAAAACGCATAATATCAAGGTTTTTGAATGCCTGATATTATGCGTTTTTATGATTTTTAAAACTTTTTGAGCGACCTATTAGAAAGTGGATACTCTTACAATTATTTTGGAAATAATTTAATTTCTGATTTAACGTATATTTTCTCAGAAGGGCTATTATTCCAACTTTTTCAAGGGTAGTCTTATTTTGGACCGAAAGAAAAAGATTGAAGAGATCGTCCAAAATGAACTTTTCTTCAATCTGGAGGTTCGTACCTCTTTTTTTATTTCTTTTTCCGATTTAATACGGCATTGAGTACAATGGCGAGGAGGCTTGCCACGACGATTCCGTTTGAGAAGAACATTTGGAAGGCTGTTGGCATGCTGACAAAGAGATTACTATTGTTGAGTCCGACACCTGCAGCGATGGATACAGCTGCGATAAGGAAGTTGTGTTCATTGTTAGCAAAATCAACGCGGGCTAGGATTTGCATCCCTTGAAGGGAAACAAAACCAAACATCACTAGCATAGCACCACCAAGAACAGGACTTGGAATGATTTGGGCAAGGGCACCAAACTTAGGTAGGAGTCCAAGGAGGACTAGGAAACCAGCTGCATAATAGATTGGCAGACGGGTCTTGATACCAGATAATTTAACCAAACCAACGTTTTGTGAAAATCCTGTGTAAGGGAAGGTGTTAAAGACTCCTCCGAGAAGTACGGCCAAACCTTCTGCGCGGTAACCGTTGCGAAGGCGCGTGCTGTCGATTGGGTCATTGGTAATATCTGACAAGGCTAGGTAAACACCAGTCGACTCCACCATGGAAACCGTTGCGATGATACACATCATGACGATAGAAGAGATTTCAAAAGTTGGAGCGCCGAAGTAAAATGGAGTTGGAATGTGAACGAGTGGAGCTGCAGAGACTGGAGAGAAGTCTACTAAGCCCATGGTAGCGGCAATAGCAGTCCCAACGACCAAGCCAATCAAAATCGAAATCGACTTGATAAAGCCTTTGGTAAAGATGTTGATCAAGAGGATAATCAGAACAGTGATAGCTGCAAGCAAGAGACTCTGACCAGTTGGCTCTGGAACGTTATTTCCCATATTTCCGATAGCGACAGGAATCAAGGTTAGTCCGATGGTCGTAATAACAGATCCTGTTACGATAGATGGGAAGAGATTGGCCACTTTTGAGAAAATACCTGAAATCAGAACCACATAGATTCCTGATACGATAAGGGCACCAAACATGGCCCCACTACCGTGGCTCTGACCAATCATAATCAAAGGAGCGACTGACTGGAAAGCAACTCCGAGAACGACTGGTAGTCCAACACCAAAGTGTTTGTTGAGTTGGAGTTGAAGGAAGGTAGCTACCCCACACATGAAGATATCTGTGGAGATTAGGTAGGTCAACTGTTCAGCTGAATAGCCAAGAGCTGTCGCAATCATAATAGGAACTAGGATAGAACCTGAGTACATTGCGAGAAGGTGCTGAAGCCCTAGAACCGCGGCTTGCGAGTGTTTTTCTTGTTGTTGCATTAGAGATCTGCCTCCTTAAATACGACCTGACCGTTTTCAAAACGTTCCAAACGAGCGAGTGATAGAACTGGATAGCCAGCTTTCTCGAGCAAATCACGACCATCCTGGAAGGATTTTTCGATAACAATACCGATGGCTTCGACTTTTGCTCCTGCCTGTTCGATGATTTGGATCAAGCCTTTGGCAGCTTGTCCATTTGCTAGGAAATCATCGATAATCAAGACCTTGTCCTCAGGTGAGAGGAATTTCCCAGCGATGGAAACCGTGCTCGTCACCTGCTTGGTAAAGGAGTAAACCTCAGCAGTTAAGATGCCTTCGTTCATGGTGATGTTTTTAGCTTTCTTTGCGAAAATCATGGGAACATCTAAGGCTTCAGCTGTAAAAACAGCTGGGGCGATCCCTGAAGCTTCAATGGTCACGACCTTGGTAATGCCAGCAGACGCGAATTTTTCCGCAAATACCTTACCAATCTCTCGCATCAAGCTAAAGTCAACTTGATGGGTTAAAAAGGAATCCACCTTGAGGATGTTGTCACTCAAGATATGCCCATCCTCAAGGATGCGCTCTTCTAATAATTTCATAAGACCTCCTAAAGTCTAAAAGATGCTTCATTTGCTTGTTTAAATGTTTCTATAGTGATCCCGTTTGCTAGTGCTATATATTTGATAAAATGATAAAACTAGTACGAGCGAAGCGAGTTTTATCAAATATTTCCCGCCGTAGTGGTATCATAGACAATAATCTTGTTATTGTCTATGACGGGATTTTTGAGACTTTTGGCTCAAAAATTAGGGATGAAATTCCGAAGGAAGTTGCTCCCGTCCGCACTAAATAAGGGAAATATTAAAAATATTATATTTAACCTTGAAGGCTAGCCTTAGCAAAATACTAAAAAAGGACCTACTTAATCCCCTAAGTAAGTCCCCAAAATAGGCATGGCCAACACCATACCTTCAGCTGACATACTCATTGTTAGGTGTTCCGGCACCTTGTAGAAACGTCGTGCCAATTCACGACATAAACAAGTAAAATGGTACTATTATCAAACGCAATAGCGTTAATGTCATTATTTTACACTAAATAGCTTTAGAAATCAAATGTTTTGTTAGTATTTTAATGAAAAAAACGAACAAAAAAAGAAACCTACAACGAGATACAGTATTGTAGGTTTCGAATATTCTATTCGCTGAATCTTAAAAAATAGCCATCTGGATCCAAAATCGCAAATTCATGAGGGTAAATAAAGCTATCTCCCACTCGAAATTCTCTTTTGGTCAGCGGACGATGGATAGGATAGTCAGCTTCCAGCAGTTTTTGGTGGAGCTGAGGGACATCTTCAATGCCAAAAGAAATATTGACACCGCGCCCGAAAGGATAGGTTAGTTGGGCTAATTCTTCTGTGCTGCCTTCTTCTAGCATAAGTTGGCAGTCTTCAAGCGAGAGGAAGAGAAATTTCTCCTCTGGACGCTCGTATTCGATAGAAAATCCCAGCAAGTCGCAGTAGAAGTGGCGTGACTTTTCGAGGTCAGATACTACAAATTCAGGAATGACAGCTTGATAGTCCATTAGCTTTCTCCTTAGAGCTCAATCTCCATGACAATGGGTGTGTGGTCTTGGCGCGCACCAGAGTCAATCATATCAGACTTGGTCACCTTGTCAGCGATGCGGTTGCTGGTGAGCCAGTAGTCGATTCTCCAGCCTGTATTGTTGATTTTAGAAGTTTTGCTGCGTTGTGCCCACCAAGTGTAGCGTTCTGGAACATCGCCATGAACATGACGGAAGGTGTCTGTAAATCCAGTTGCTAAAAGGTTGGTAAATCCTGCACGTTCTTCGTCGGTAAATCCAGGTGAACGGCGGTTGCTAGCAGGATTTGCAAGGTCGATTTCATTGTGGGCTACGTTGTAGTCACCGGTTGCAAGGACTGGTTTTTCTTTGTCTAGTTCAGCCAAGTACTCCGCATATTTGACATCCCAGACTTGGCGTTCTTCCAAGCGTTTGAGACCATCACCAGCATTTGGTGTGTAAACTTGCGTTACGAAAAATTCATCAAATTCTAGAGTGATGATGCGGCCTTCCAAGTCCATGGTAGAAGGGGCACCGATTTCTGGGAAGCTGATAGTTGGTGTAAGTTCTTTCTTATAAAGGAACATAGTACCAGCATAGCCTTTCCGGGCAGGTTCTTGGGAAGAGCGCCACGTATTTTCGTAGCCTGAGAAGAGTTCTTCTAAAATTTCCAAGTGTTTCTTTGTAGGCCCCTTGGCAGAAAGCTTGGTTTCTTGGATAGCGATGATATCAGCATTTTCAGCGACCAAGGTTTGTAGGACTTCTTGGGACAATTTGGCACGAGCTGAGTCACTAGTTAGGGCAGCATTGAGGGAATCAATATTCCATGAGATGAGTTTCATAAAGTTACCTTTTTCATTCAGATTATAGATTTTATTATACCAAAAAAAGGTCCATTTCCCCAACGTATGGTTTGAAAAATCACTCTCTTTCGTTTATAATTAAGAATGATTTTATGAAAGGGAGTGAAAATAAATGAAATTTTACTCATATGACTATGTACTTAGCCAAATCAGTCAGCAAAATGGCATCATGATTGGCTTTGGAATTGTTCTCCTAGCTATCACAGGATTTTTTGCTTTTAAAGCCTATCGAGATAAAAAGGGGACTAAGTTTCGGGAATTGGTCATGATTTTGGCCTTGACCTTGGTAGCCATGCTTTTGGTAACAATCTCAAAATACCAGACCAATCAAGCCTCTAACAACCAATTTCAAACTTCCCTTCATTTCATAGAGGTTGTTTCCAAAGACTTGGGAGTGGATAAATCAGAAGTTTATGTCAATACTTCTGCAGCCACTGATGGAGCACTTATCAAGGTAGGTTCAAATTTCTATCGTGCCATGAACGGGAGCCAACCAGACAAGTATCTTTTAGAGAAATTAGAATTGCATCAAACAGACGCTATTGAATTGGTGGAGGTAAACAAATGACACTCAATTATATGGAAATTTTAATCAAACTGGCCTTGGGTCTTTTCTCTCTTGTTTTTGTTATTAATGTGACAGGAAAGGGGAATCTAGCACCTAACTCTGCTACAGACCAAATTCAGAACTATGTTCTTGGTGGTATCATCGGTGGGGTGATTTACAATAGTTCAATCAGCATTCTGCAGTACGCAGTGATTTTGATGATGTGGACGATTTTGGTCTTGACCCTCAAGTGGCTCAATAACAATGTTCGTTTTGTCAAACGCTTGATTGATGGAAAACCAACTCTCCTTATCAAAAATGGGCAGATTGACCCAGAAGCCTGTCGTTCAGTTGGTTTGTCTGCAGCAGAAGTTGCTCTCAAACTTCGTAGCCAAGGAATTTTCCAGATGAAACAGGTCAAACGAGCTGTGCATGAGCAAAATGGCCAACTCATCGTGGTCCAAATGGGAGATGAAAATCCTAAGTATCCAGTTGTGACTGACGGTGTGATCCAAGTCGATGTTTTGGAATATATTGACCGTAGCGAAGAGTGGTTGCTTGATAATCTCAGCAAACAAGGGCATGACAATGTGGCCAATATCTTTATCGCTGAGTATGACAAGGGTGCCGTCTCAGTCGTAACCTATGAATAAGAAAAACCTGAGGTCTCTGCCTCAGGTTTCCATTTGCAATCAGAAAGGGATTTTATGTCCATTATTCAAAAACTCTGGTGGTTTTTCAAGTTAGAAAAGCGCCGTTATCTAGTCGGGATTGTGGCCTTGGTCTTGGTTTCCGTCCTTAATCTCATTCCCCCCATGGTTATGGGACGGGTCATTGACGCCATTACATCGGAGAAATTAACCCAGCAGGACCTCCTTCTTACTCTATTTTATCTACTGCTGGCAGCCTTTGGGATGTACTATCTGCGCTATGTTTGGCGCATGTATATCCTTGGGACTTCCTACCATCTAGGGCAGATTATGCGATCTCGCTTGTTTGAGCATTTCACAAAAATGTCGCCAGCCTTTTATCAGACCTATCGGACGGGGGATTTGATGGCACACGCAACCAATGATATCAATGCTTTAACTCGTCTCGCAGGTGGCGGTGTTATGTCTGCGGTGGATGCCTCTATCACGGCTTTGGTGACCTTGCTGACCATGCTTTTTAGCATTTCTTGGCAGATGACCTTGGTTGCCATTCTTCCCCTGCCTTTCATGGCTTATGCGACCAGTCGTTTAGGGAGAAAGACCCACAAGGCCTTTGGCGAATCTCAAGCTGCCTTTTCTGAACTCAATAACAAGGTACAGGAGTCGGTATCAGGTATCAAGGTGACCAAGTCTTTCGGTTATCAGGCGGATGAGTTGAAGTCCTTTCAAGCGGTCAATGAATTGACCTTCCAAAAGAATCTCCAAACCATGAAATACGATAGTCTCTTTGACCCCATGGTTCTCTTGTTTGTTGGTTCGTCCTATGTTTTAACTCTCTTGGTCGGCTCTTTGATGGTTCAGAAAGGGCAAATCACGGTTGGGAATCTGGTCACCTTTATCAGCTACTTGGATATGCTAGTTTGGCCTCTTATGGCCATTGGTTTCCTCTTTAATATCACTCAGCGAGGCAAGGTTTCTTACCAACGGATTGAGGAACTTTTATCTCAGGAATCACCTGTAAAAGACCCTGAGTTTCCTCTGGACGGTATTGAAAATGGACGTTTGGAGTACGCTATTGACAGCTTTGCCTTTGAAAATGAGGAGACACTGACGGATATTCACTTTAGTTTAGAAAAAGGACAAACCCTAGGCTTGGTCGGACAGACAGGCTCTGGGAAAACGTCCTTGATTAAGCTCCTCTTGCGAGAATACGATGTGGATAAGGGAGCTATTTACCTAAATGGTCATGATATTCGGAATTATCGTCTGACAGATCTTCGTAGCCTTATGGGCTATGTTCCGCAGGACCAGTTCCTCTTTGCGGCTTCAATCTTAGACAATATCCGCTTTGGCAATCCTAACTTGCCCCTTTCGGCGGTCGAGGAAGCGACTAAACTAGCGCAAGTTTACCAAGATATTGTAGCCATGCCTCAGGGATTTGATACGCTGATCGGTGAAAAGGGAGTTAGTCTCTCAGGTGGTCAAAAGCAACGTCTGGCTATGAGTCGGGCTATGATTTTAGATCCTGATATCTTAATTTTAGATGATTCCTTGTCAGCTGTGGATGCTAAGACAGAGTATGCGATTATCGACAATCTCAAGGAGACGCGTAAGGACAAGACAACCATCATCACGGCTCATCGTCTCAGTGCAGTTGTCCATGCGGATTTGATTTTAGTTCTACAAAATGGTCAAATCATCGAACGGGGTACGCACGAAGACCTGCTAGCTTTAGATGGCTGGTATGCCCAAACCTACCAGTCTCAACAGTTGGAAATGAAAGGAGAAGAAGATGCAGAATAAGAAAGAACAATGGGCTGTATTGAAGCGCTTGATGTCCTATCTTAAGCCCTATGGTCTCCTGACCTTTTTAGCACTCAGTTTTCTCCTAGCGACTACGGTCATTAAAAGTGTCATTCCCCTTGTGGCTTCCCACTTTATCGACCAGTACCTCAGCAATCTCAATCAACTTGCTGTTACCGTTTTGCTGGCCTACTACGGTCTTTATATCCTGCAAACTCTGGTTCAGTATGTTGGCAATCTTCTCTTTGCGCGGGTGTCCTACAGTATTGTCAGGGATATTCGTCGCGATGCCTTTGCCAATATGGAAAAGCTTGGCATGTCTTATTTTGACAAGACGCCAGCTGGTTCCATCGTTTCTCGTTTGACAAATGATACCGAGACCATCAGTGATATGTTTTCGGGGATTTTATCCAGCTTTATTTCAGCAGTTTTCATCTTTCTGACAACTCTGTATACCATGTTGGTGCTGGATTTTCGTTTGACAGCTTTAGTCTTGCTCTTCCTCCCCTTGATTTTCCTTTTGGTCAATCTCTATCGGAAAAAGTCAGTGAAAATCATCGAGAAAACCAGAAGTCTCTTGTCTGATATCAATAGTAAGCTGGCAGAGAATATCGAGGGAATCAGAATTATCCAGGCCTTTAATCAAGAGAAGCGCCTGCAAGCAGAATTTGATGAGATTAACCAAGAACACTTGGTCTATGCCAACCGTTCTGTGGCCTTGGATGCCCTCTTTTTGAGACCTGCCATGAGTTTGCTGAAACTCCTAGGCTACACCGTTTTGATGGCCTACTTTGGTTACCGTGGTCTTTCTATCGGGATAACAGCTGGAACTATGTATGCCTTTATCCAGTATATCAATCGTCTCTTTGATCCCCTGATTGAGGTGACGCAAAACTTTTCAACCCTTCAAACTTCCATGGTGTCTGCAGGTCGTGTTTTTGCCTTGATTGATGAGACGGCCTATGAGCCTCTTCAAGAGAATGGGCAAGCTAAAGTCAAAGAAGGCAATATCCGTTTTGAACATGTCTGTTTCTCATATGATGGCAAACACCAGATCCTAGATGATATTTCCTTTTCAGTTAAGAAGGGCGAAACCATTGCCTTTGTAGGTCATACAGGTTCGGGGAAATCTTCGATTATCAATGTCCTCATGCGTTTTTATGAATTTCAGTCAGGGCGAGTTCTTTTAGATGGTGTAGATATTAGGGACTACAGTCAGGAAGAGCTGAGAAAGAACATCGGTCTGGTCTTGCAGGATCCCTTCCTCTATCACGGGACTATCAAGTCCAATATCGCCATGTACCAAGATCTTAGTGATGAAGAGGTACAGGCTGCGGCTGCCTTTGTCGATGCAGATTCCTTTATTCAGGACCTTCCTCTGGGTTATGATGCACCTGTGTCTGAGCGTGGTTCGAGCTTTTCTACTGGCCAGCGCCAGCTTCTTGCCTTTGCTAGAACAGTCGCCAGTCAGCCTAAAATCCTGATTTTGGATGAAGCGACAGCCAATATTGACTCTGAAACAGAAAGTTTGGTTCAAGATTCCCTAGCTAAGATGAGACAGGGGCGGACGACCATTGCCATCGCCCACCGCCTTTCGACCATCCAGGACGCCAACTGCATTTATGTTTTGGACAAGGGACGCATCATTGAGAGTGGAACCCATGAGGAACTCTTGGCCTTGGGAGGAACCTATCACAAGATGTATAGTTTGCAGGCAGGGGCTCTTACCTAAAGAAGAATTCCTCTAAATTACAGATTTCTTGCACCGCCTTTTCCATTTTGTGGTATAATGAAAAATGTTGACAAATAGTATAATAAAAACAAAGGAGAAACAGCATGCTGAAATGGGAAGACTTGCCCGTGGAAATGCAATCAAGCGAGGTTGAGTCTTACTACCAGCTTGTCTCTAAAAGGAAGGGTTCGCTGATTTTCAAGCGTTACCTGGATTGGGTTCTGGCCTTGGTTTTACTGATTTTGACTTCCCCAATCTTTCTCATCTTGAGTATTTGGATCAAGTTGGATAGCAAGGGACCTGTCATTTACAAGCAAGAGCGCGTGACCCAGTACAACCGTCCGTTCAAGATTTGGAAGTTCCGTACTATGGTGACGGATGCGGATAAAAAAGGAAGCCTAGTGACTTCTGCTAACGATAGCCGTATTACCAAAGTGGGAAATTTCATTCGCCGTGTGCGTTTGGACGAACTACCTCAGCTAGTCAATGTCCTTAAAGGCGAGATGTCCTTTGTTGGGACACGACCTGAGGTGCCACGCTACACGGAGCAGTATAGTCCTGAAATGATGGCGACCTTGCTCTTGCCAGCAGGAATCACCTCTCCAGCCAGCATCAACTACAAGGATGAGGATACGATCATCAGTCAAATGACGGAGAAAGGTCTGTCAGTTGAACAGGCCTATGTCGAACACGTCCTTCCTGAAAAGATGCGCTATAACCTCGCCTATCTCCGAGAGTTTAGTTTCCTTGGAGACATCAAAATCATGTTTCAAACCGTGTTTGAGGTACTAAAATAAAGTAGTCATGAGAAAATGAGTACAGATAAAAGGAGCAAATCAATGCCAAATTACAATATTCCATTTTCACCACCCGATATTACCGAAGCTGAAATTGCTGAAGTAGCGGATACCCTTCGTTCTGGTTGGATCACAACAGGTCCGAAGACAAAAGAACTGGAGCGTCGCTTGTCCCAATACACACAGACATCTAAGACTGTCTGCCTCAACTCTGCGACAGCCGCTCTTGAGTTGATTTTGCGTGTTTTGGAAGTGGGCCCTGGTGATGAAGTCATCGTTCCAGCCATGACCTATACAGCTTCATGTAGTGTCATCACACACGTAGGAGCGACACCTGTCATGGTGGATATTCAAGCAGATACGTTTGAGATGGACTATGACCTTCTTGAGCAAGCCATCACTGAAAAGACTAAGGTGATCATCCCAGTAGACCTTGCAGGGATTGTTTGCAACTATGACCGTTTGTTCCAAATTGTGGAGAAGAAACGCGACCTCTTTACTGCTTCAAGCAAGTGGCAAAAGGTCTTTAACCGTATTGTGATTGTCTCTGATAGTGCCCATGCTTTGGGATCAACTTATAAAGGACACCCCGCTGGCTCTATCGCTGACTTTACTTCCTTCTCATTCCATGCTGTTAAAAACTTTACAACGGCTGAGGGAGGAAGTGCGACTTGGAAGGCCAATCCAGCGATTGATGACGAAGAGATGTACAAGGAATTCCAAATCCTTTCCCTTCATGGTCAGACTAAGGATGCTCTTGCTAAGATGCAATTGGGTTCATGGGAGTACGATATCGTAACACCGGCCTACAAGTGCAACATGACGGATATCATGGCTTCGATAGGTTTGGTACAATTGGATCGTTACCCTGGTTTGTTGCAACGTCGTAAGGACATCGTGGACCGCTATGATCGTGGTTTTGCGGGTACTCGTATTCACCCATTGGCACACAAGACTGATACTGTCGAATCTTGTCGTCACCTCTACATCACCCATGTAGAAGGAGCAAGCTTAGAAGAACGCAACCTCATCATCCAAGAATTGGCTAAAGCAGGAATTGCAAGTAACGTACATTACAAACCACTTCCTCTCTTGACAGCCTATAAGAATCTTGGCTTCGATATGGCAGATTATCCAAGAGCCTATGCCTTCTTTGAAAATGAAATTACGCTCCCTCTTCATACAAAATTAAGCGATGATGAAGTCGACTATATCGTTAAGACTTTGGTGAGAATTTCCGAAGAAATCCTCGGTTCTGGAAAAAAATCATAAAAAAATCTTGACAAAGATAGAACAATAACATATAATATTCTCAATAAATCAGAAAAGTAACTATGTTTGATCTTCAGGGAGCCTGTGGTGATTGTGAACAGGTGGTTGGAAGTAGTGAAAGTGGGCTGATTTTAAAAATGAATTTGAAACAATGAAAATTCGGTGCGCACACCTTACAGTGCAACTTGTTGTTAGACAAGGCAGAGATGTAAGGGGGGATAGTCCCTTTATAATTGAGGTGGCACCGCGTTACCAACGCCCTCACACGGAAGTAGATTCTGTGTGTGGGCTTTTTTCATATCTTTAAATTAATACTGAAAGAGGAAAATTTTATGACAACTAAAGGATATTTTGGACAATTTGGTGGTAGTTTTGTACCGGAGCCGATTCAGGCTTTGTTGGATGAGTTGGAAGTGACATTTGACAAATACAAGGATGATCCAGAATTTTTGGCAGAATTTCGCCATTACTTGAAGGATTATTCAGGTCGCGAAACACCGCTTTATTTTGCGGAAAGTTTGACAGATCACTTAGGTGGCGCTAAGATTTATCTCAAGCGCGAAGACCTGAACCATCTGGGTTCTCACAAGCTTAACAACGTTTTAGGGCAAATCCTTCTTGCCAAACGTATGGGCAAAAAACGAGTGATCGCGGAAACAGGAGCTGGTCAACACGGTGTTGCGACAGCAGCGGCTGCAGCCAAGTTTGGTATGGCCTGTGATGTCTACATGGGGGCAGAAGATGTGGAACGTCAACGCCTCAATGTTTTCCGCATGGAGATGATGGGAGCAACTGTTCACGCGGTTGAAACGGGAACTCGAACTCTCAAGGACGCGGTTGATGCAGCCTTTGGAGCATGGATGAATGATCTTGAAGCCTTCTACGTTTTGGGATCTGCTGTAGGTCCTCATCCTTATCCTACAATTGTTCATGAATTCCAAAAGGTCATCAGTGAAGAATCTCGTCGTCAAATCTTAGAAAAAGAAGGCCGTTTACCAGACTACGTCATTGCCTGTGTAGGTGGTGGTTCCAATGCCATCGGTGCTTTTTCACAGTATGTAGCTGATGAAGAAGTCAAATTGATTGGGGTAGAAGCCGCTGGTCACGGACTTGACACAGACAAGCACGCAGCCACTATGACAAAAGGTAGTGTCGGAATTGTCGACGGTATGAAGACTTATGCAGTCTTTAAGGAAGATGGAGAGCTGGCGCCAGTTTACTCTATCTCAGCTGGTTTGGACTATCCAGGGGTTGGTCCAGAACACGCCTACTTTAAAGATTCTGGCCGCGTAGAATATGTGGCAGCGACAGATGAAGAAGCGGTTCAAGCCTTGCTCCTTCTTAGTAAGACAGAAGGGATTATCCCAGCGATTGAAAGTTCGCACGCGATCGCAGAAGCAGTTAAACGTGCACCGAAACTAAGTAAAGATGAGATTATCATCATCAATGTCTCTGGGCGTGGAGACAAGGACGTAGCTGCGATTGCAGACTACCTAGAAGCTAAAAAATAAGAGATGGAAAAATTACAGTCTTTTCTCTCCCAGAGAGCTTGTGGTTGCTGGAAACAAGCAGAGAAAACTGTAAGGTTGGGTCCATCTGAAACGAGAGAAGAAAACATAATTCTCAAGGGAGTGCCCTTTATCGCACAGCCTGTTACAGAATCTTTCTAAGACAGGAATGAGAGATAGGAGAAATCCTATAATTGAGGTGGCACCGCGAATTTCGTCCTCACGCAAGTTATTTTGCGTGGGGATTTTTCATACAGTCGCCACGGACTAGAATTAGAACTGAAAGGGAAATTACAATGGAACGAATCATTCATGGAGATGTCTTATCACCAATATTGGCTTATATGCGTCTAAAGGGGCAACACAAGGTTATCTTAGAGAGTATTCCGAGAGACAAGGAAACCGCTCGTTTTTCTATCCTAGCCTATAATCCAGTTTTTGAGATTCAGTTTGAAAATGGAGTCCTTTATCAAAATGGTCAAGTGATTGATCGGGATCCTTTGGATTTCCTTTATGAAGTGACTCATAAGAGCCAGCACCATTCAGACCTACCTTTTGGTGGGGGAGCTATTGGCTTTGTGGGGTACGATATGATTTCTCTTTATGAAGAAATTGGACAAATCCCTGAGGATACCATTGGGACGCCAGACATGCATTTCTTTGTCTATGAGAGCTATATGGTCTTTGACCACAAGAAGGAAAAAATTCATGTCATAGAGGATGCTCTCTATAGCGAGCGCAGTCAAGAAGACTTGAAAGAATCCTTGAACCAAGTGCTTGTGGAATTACGCATCCCTGCTCCAAATGAATTTGAAGATTTGGATTTATCTCCGCTCGACTTCAAACCGCATATCGCTCCTCAGAAGTTTGAGCAAATGGTCGAAACAGCTCGTGACTTGATTCGTAACGGGGATATGTTCCAATGTGTGCTCAGTCAGCGTTTCTCAGCAGAAGTTACTGGAAATCCATTTGATTTCTATAGGAATCTTCGAGTGACCAATCCATCTAATTACCTCTATTTCTATGATTTTGGGGATTATCAAATCATCGGTGCCAGTCCTGAAAGTTTGGTTTCTGTCAAAAACGGTATCGTGACAACCAATCCGATTGCAGGTACGCGACCAAGAGGCACAGCGGATGAAGAGGACAAGGCCTTGGCGACAGACCTGCTTTCTGATGAGAAGGAAACAGCAGAGCATCGGATGTTGGTAGACTTGGGGCGTAACGATATTGGTCGCATCTCTGAAACAGCCAGTGTCCAAGTCACCAAGTATATGGAAGTGGAGCTCTTCCGCTATGTCATGCATTTGACCAGCGTGGTGAAAGGGCGTTTGCTTCCCGAACTCACTGCCATGGATGCTTTGAAAGCTACACTTCCAGCTGGGACAGTTTCAGGAGCACCAAAGATTCGGGCCATGAGACGCATCTATGAACTGGAAACGGAAAAACGGGGCGTATATGCAGGAGCAATCGGCTACTTGTCTGCGACGGGTGATATGGACTTCGCCATCGCCATCCGAACTATGATTCTCAAAAATCAAAAAGCCTATGTTCAGGCTGGGGCAGGGATTGTCTATGACTCTATTGCTCAAAACGAATATCAAGAAACCATTAACAAGGCTAAATCTATGACTAGAATTGGAGAACTAAGACCATGATTTTATTGATTGACAACTATGATTCTTTTACCTATAACTTGGCCCAGTACATTGGGAGTTTTGCAGAAGTGCAGGTCTTGAGAAATGATGATCCCAAGCTGTATGAAGAAGCTGAAAAAGCAGATGGTCTGGTCTTTTCTCCTGGTCCCGGTTGGCCAGTTGATGCTGGAAAGATGGAAGACATGATTCGTGACTTTGCCGGCAAGAAGCCGATTCTAGGGATTTGTTTGGGTCACCAAGCCATCGCAGAAGTCTTTGGTGGGAAGCTAGGTTTGGCTCCAAAAGTCATGCATGGGAAACAGAGCCATATCAGCTTTGAAGCGCCATCTGTTCTCTATCAAGGCATTGAGGATGGTCGTCCAGTCATGCGCTATCACAGCATTTTGATTGAAGAAATGCCAGAAGGCTTTGAAGTGACAGCTCGTTCGACTGATGACCAGGCCATTATGGGAATTCAACACAAAACCCTGCCGATTTATGGCTTCCAGTACCATCCAGAAAGTATCGGAACGCCAGATGGCTTGTCTTCTATTCGAAATTTTATCGAGAAGGTTGTAAAGTGAGGAAACTAGGATGAAAGAAATTATTGAAAAACTAGCGAAATTTGAAAATTTATCAGGTGTGGAAATGACGGATGTCATTGAGCGTATCGTAACTGGGCGTGTAACCGAAGCTCAGATTGCTTCTCTTCTCTTGGCCCTTAAGATGAAGGGGGAAACACCTGAAGAACGCACAGCCATTGCACAAGTCATGAGAGGCCATGCCCAACACATTCCAACTGAGATACATGATGCCATGGACAACTGTGGTACAGGTGGGGACAAGTCTTTCAGCTTTAACATTTCCACAACTGCAGCCTTTGTCTTGGCTGGTGGCGGCATTCATATGGCTAAGCACGGTAACCGTTCGATTTCTTCTAAATCGGGTTCTGCAGATGTCCTTCAAGCATTGGGCATCAATCTTGACCTCAAACCAGCTGAACTAGGTAAGGTTTTTGATAAAACTGGCATCGTCTTTCTCTTTGCTAAAAATATGCACCCAGCTATGAAATACATCATGCCAGCACGTTTGGAATTGGGAATTCCAACAATCATGAACTTGACTGGTCCACTGATTCACCCAATGGCCTTGGAAACACAGCTTCTTGGGATTAGTCGTCCAGAACTGCTAGAAAGTACCGCTCAGGTTTTGAAAAATATGGGCCGCAAGCGTGCCATCGTGGTTGCTGGACCAGAAGGGCTGGATGAAGCTGGCTTGAACGGAACAACCAATATTGCTCTTCTTGAAAATGGCGAAATCACCTTGTCAAGCTTCACTCCAGAGGATTTGGGGATGGAACGCTACGCTATCGAAGATATCCGTGGTGGCAATGCTCAGGAAAATGCAGAAATTTTGCTCAGCGTTCTTCAAAACGAACCAAGTCCATTCTTGGAAACGACAGTCTTGAATGCTGGTCTTGGTTTCTATGCTAATGGTAAGGTAGCTAGTATCAAGGAAGGAGTTGCCTTGGCTCGTCAAGTGATTGCTAGTGGCAAGGCCCTTGAAAAACTCAGACTGTTACAGGAGTACCAAAAATGAGTCAGGAATTTTTATCACGAATCTTAGAACAGAAGGCGCGTGAAGTCGAGCAAATGGAGCTGGAGGAAATCCAGCCCTTGCGCCAGACCTATCGCTTGGCTGACTATTTAAAACAACATCAAGACCGTTTGCAGGTAATCGCTGAGGTCAAGAAGGCTAGCCCTAGTCTGGGAGATATCAATCTCGATGTGGATATTGTGCAACAGGCCCAGACTTATGAAGCGAACGGAGCAGTGATGATTTCGGTTTTGACAGATGAAGTTTTCTTTAAAGGGCATTTGGATTATTTGCGTGAGATTTCCAGTCAGGTAAACATTCCGACGCTTAATAAGGACTTTATCATCGATGAAAAGCAAATCATCCGTGCTCGCAATGCGGGTGCGACAGTCATCTTGCTCATTGTGGCAGCCTTGTCAGAAGAACGCCTTAAGGAACTTTACGACTATGCGACAGAGCTTGGTCTAGAAGTTTTGGTGGAGACTCACAATCTTGCTGAACTAGAGGTGGCCCACAGACTGGGTGCTGAGATTATTGGGGTTAACAACCGTAACTTGACCACCTTTGAAGTCGACTTGCAGACCAGTGTAGACTTGGCTCAGCACTTTAAGAAAGGTCACTATTACATTTCTGAATCTGCCATTTTCACAGGACAGGATGCGGAACGAGTAGCATCATCCTTTAACGGAATTTTGGTGGGAACAGCTCTCATGCAGGCAGAGGATGTGGCTCAAAGAATCAAGGAGTTGCAGATTGACAAAGGTTAAGATTTGTGGATTATCGACCAAAGAAGCGGTAGAGACAGCCGTATCAGCAGGGGCAGACTACATTGGTTTTGTCTTTGCGCTTAGTAAAAGACAGGTGAGCTTGGAAGAGGCTGCTGAGCTCGCAAAGCACATTCCTTCCGATGTAAAAAAGGTTGGCGTATTTGTTTCACCAAGTAGGACAGAACTACTAGAAGCAATTAAAAAAGTTGGCTTGGACTTGGTTCAAGTTCATGGTCAGGTAGCAGATGATTTGTTTGAGGATTCACCTTGTGCCAGCATTCAGGCTGTGCAGGTGGATGGAGAGGGGCATGTGCCCAATTCTCGGGCAGATTATCTACTCTTTGATGCCCCTGTGGCAGGGAGTGGCCAGATCTTTGACTGGGGCCAACTGGATACGGCAGAACTAGCTCAGCCTTTCTTTATCGCAGGTGGGCTTAAGGAAGACAATGTAGTAAAAGCAATTCGACACTTTACTCCCTATGCAGTCGATGTATCAAGTGGAGTGGAGACAGATGGACAAAAAGATCATGAAAAGATTAGAAGATTTATAGAGAGGGCAAAGAATGGCATATCAAGAACCAAATAAAGATGGATTTTACGGAAAATTCGGCGGACGTTTTGTCCCAGAAACATTGATGACAGCAGTTTTGGAGTTGGAAAAAGCTTATCGTGAAAGTCAGGCGGACCCAAGTTTCCAAGAGGAATTAAACCAGCTCTTACGCCAGTATGTAGGACGTGAAACTCCCCTTTACTACGCAAAAAACTTGACCCAGCATATCGGTGGAGCTAAGATTTATCTCAAACGGGAAGACCTCAATCACACAGGGGCCCACAAGATTAACAATGCCTTGGGCCAAGTTCTTCTGGCTAAGCGCATGGGCAAAAAGAAAATTATCGCTGAAACAGGTGCTGGTCAGCACGGTGTAGCAACTGCAACAGCTGCAGCCCTCTTTAACATGGAATGTACCATTTACATGGGTGAGGAAGATGTCAAACGACAAGCCCTCAATGTCTTCCGTATGGAGCTTTTGGGAGCCAAGGTTGAGGCAGTAACAGATGGTTCGCGCGTGCTCAAGGATGCGGTCAATGCAGCCCTCCGTTCATGGGTGGCAAATATCGACGATACCCACTATATCCTTGGTTCTGCCTTAGGACCTCATCCATTCCCAGAAATCGTTCGTGACTTCCAAAGTGTCATCGGTCGAGAAGCCAAACAACAGTACCGTGACTTGACAGGTCAAGATTTGCCAGATGCTCTAGTAGCTTGTGTTGGTGGTGGTTCTAATGCTATCGGTCTCTTCCATCCATTTGTAGAAGATGAGTCAGTAGCAATGTATGGGGCTGAAGCAGCAGGACTTGGTGTGGATACAGAGCATCACGCAGCTACCTTGACCAAGGGTCGCCCAGGTGTTCTCCACGGTTCGCTTATGGATGTGCTCCAAGATGCACATGGGCAAATCTTAGAAGCCTTTTCTATCTCAGCAGGGTTAGACTACCCTGGTATCGGTCCAGAACACTCTCACTACCACGATATCAAACGTGCCAGCTATGTTCCTGTGACTGACGAGGAAGCCTTGGAAGGATTCCAACTCTTGTCTCGTGTGGAAGGAATTATCCCAGCCTTGGAATCTAGCCACGCCATTGCCTTTGCAGTGAAATTGGCCAAAGAACTTGGACCAGACAAGTCGATGATTGTCTGCCTATCCGGTCGTGGGGACAAGGATGTAGTTCAAGTCAAAGACCGCTTGGAAGCAGATGCAGCAAAGAAGGGAGAAGCTCATGCCTAAGACACTAACAGAAAAATTGAACGCTATAAAAGCGACTGGAAAAGGAATTTTTGTTCCTTATATCATGGCTGGGGACCATGAGAAAGGTCTGGATGGCCTAGGTGAAACAATCCACTTTTTAGAAGATTTGGGTGTTTCAGCCATTGAAGTGGGTATTCCCTTTTCAGACCCTGTTGCAGATGGCTCTGTTATCGAAGAAGCAGGCTTGCGCAGTCTAGCTCACGGAACTTCTACCCAGGCTTTGGTGGAAACCTTGAAAAGCATTGAAACAGAAGTTCCACTTGTCATTATGACCTACTTCAACCCCCTATTTCAGTACGGTGTTGAGAAATTTGTCAAAGATTTGGCAGATACAGCAGTTAAGGGTTTGATTATCCCAGACCTGCCTCATGAACATGCTAACTTTGTAGAACCATTTTTGGCAGACACAGACATCGCCTTGATTCCCCTAGTTAGTTTGACAACAGGACTTGAGCGTCAAAAAGAGTTGATTGCAGGGGCAGAAGGCTTCGTCTATGCCGTTGCCATTAATGGGGTGACAGGGAAGTCAGGCAATTACCGTGCAGACTTGGACAAGCACTTGGCACAATTGCATCAAGTAGCTGACATCCCAGTCTTGACAGGTTTTGGTGTTTCTAGTCAAGCTGATGTAGAACGTTTCAATGCAGTGTCAGATGGCGTTATCGTCGGTTCAAAAATCGTAAAAGCTCTCCACCAAGGAGAGCCAATTGAGGACTTTATCAAACAAGCAGTAGCTTACCAAAAATAATCATGCAAGCAGCAAGTAAGAGGAAAGGCACGAAAGGAAGTCTTTCCTTTTTCTTTTTCAGGAGAAAGGCTAGAATTCCTGTTGCAGAAGCGAACTGAATCAAGATGAGTAGTTCGGTCACACTAAAGACGAGAGCACAAGAAGCCAGAAAGAGAAAATCCCCTGCACCCATGCGAATATCGATAAAATGCGCCAAAATTCCAAGGGCAAGAAAGAAGACCATGACCAGATTCCAACCACAGAAAGCCAGGATGATTAGGTGAAAAGTCAGCCAGACCAGTAGGGGATATTCCTGATGGCGAAAGTCGTAGATACCCAAGGTCAAGCCAGCAGTGATGAGGATGACTTGTCCTATGGAAATACAGCCCCAAGACCAAGCCAGAAAGACAAGCCCTAAGCCGAGTTCAAAGAGAGCATACCAGATTGGATAGCGAATCTTGCAGTAGCGACAGCGAAAGCGATTGAAGACCTGCGAAAGGATAGGAATCAAATCTAGCGGACGCAAGCGAGTCTGACAGGAATTGCAGTGGCTAGCTGGTCGAATAATGGATTGGTCAGGGAAACGGTCAATGACCAAACCTAGAAAGGAAGCGAGAATGTTCCCGACAAGAAAAAAATAAAGATCAATCATACTTATCTATTCGTAAAAAATAGAAGAAGTAGTATAATAAAGAAACATTGATAAGATGGTGAGGTCAAGATGATGATTCGTTTTGAAGAAAATGTGAGCACAGAAAATGCTCAGCTCGTATGCCAATGGTCCAACTCCCTTGGCAAATCCTTTCAAGAACAATGGATGGGAACAATGATTCCTTTTCCTTTAACAATTCAAATCTTGCAAGATTTGGAAGGAATCTTTTCAATCTTTGATGGACAAGAGTTTGTGGGGCTTATCCAGAAAATTAGGCTAGAAGACAGGAATCTTCATATCGGGAGATTTTTTATCAACCCCCAGAAACAGGGGCAGGGCTTAGGTAGCCAGGCTTTAAGAAAATTTGTTAGTTTGGCCTTTGAAAATGAAGACATAGATACTATTTCTCTAAATGTCTATGAGGCAAATCAAACAGCTTACAAGCTTTACCAAAAAGAAGGATTTGAAATCGTTCAAATGGTTGAAGTACCTATACGAAAATACATCATGAAAAAGGGGAGATAGAAAGCAAAAAAGCCTTGAAACCAAGGCTTTTTCCTGTTGTATTTAGATGCCCCCTACATGAATTTGTAAGAACTTTTCATATTGAAAATAAACAAAAATGTTGAAATATAGCTGATTTTAGGGAAATACTTTTAGGTATTTTCAATGTCAGGATTTAAAAATGGGGCAAAAGTGGGGCAAAAACAAATTAACGAAAAAAATATCGAGTTCGTGCATCAAGTAAATGATAAATTGCAAGAATAAGTGCAACATTTACTCGAACTCATCCTCTAGAGCTTCACTAGCAGTTCTGTAAGCTAAACATTTTCGTGGTCGGTGATTGATATCATATAAAGCCTTGGTTCCCAAAGCTTTTTAATGTTATAAACTCATTAAAATAATCCCCAGTTAGATTTGGAATATTTTTTATTCTGTGTCATATAAAAATAAATAAAATGAATGGCTATAGCTAGAGCTAAAATGGTTGTTATACTCACTACTATTATAGGATTAGAAGCAAAGATTAAAGAGAGAATCAAGGCAGCCAGATAGAGTGTCGCTTGGACACAGTAGTAACTTTTCGAATAGCGAAGATAGTGTTTGTTATGGGGCCCATTTACTAGGACAGCAGCTTGAAAGAGGCCAAATCCGATATAAGAGAAGCTGGTTGCAAAGAGACGATTAGCTTCAGGATTCTGAAGAAAGCCCATCGATACAGTCATCATCATAAGTCCAATGAAAATAGGATAGTGACTGTAAATTAGAAATAGCCCCTTTTGATTAGATTTTTCATCAATAGCATGGTCGAATTGACCAAAATAAAACAAGAACAGAGAAATCATAATAATGAAATAAAGAACCGAATAAATCGAGAAATTCTCGATTGTAAAGAAGTTAGCTAGCTCCGTAATCATCTCTCCAAACATAATAATGACAAGAAGGGAGATGCGCTCGATTAAATGGGGGAGATTTACCTGGTAATGCTTATCTTTATTAAGCAAGATACTTGGCATAATAAATGTTAGCAGAATACTAGCAAATAAGACAGAGACTCCAACGTAAATAGGAAGAAGAGCTGCTAGATAGACTCCTAAACTTCCTAGAGCTGTTATCCATAGAAAACCTTTGATACTTTCCCGATTAACATCATCGGTTGATTTTCTAAAAAATTCAACCAAATATTGAAAAAATAAGGTAAGGGTTAATGTACCAATAGCCCAACAGAGATAATGAAAATATTGTTGCCAATCAGGTCCAATCATATTGGCTATAAAGAGTAAAATTCCCATTTTGATAAACATGATTACTATGTTAAATAAAGAGTTCTTTCCATAGTGATTGGTATAATCGGTTTGAATCATCCAGGAATTGATGAGAAGCAAAGTAGCAATGAAAAAATCAAGGAAAGAATTCCAAGTCAAAATACCGTTATGAAGATGGTCAATTAAAGTAGTTACTTTTGAAATTGCAAAAACAAAAACTAAGTCATAAAAAAGTTCTGAAAATTCTACACGTTTATGTTTAATAAGAGTTGTCATCTTAAGACCTTTCTATTTTAGAAGTACAATTTATTATAACAGAAAATGGTAATGAGAGAAAAGGAGATGCTTAAATAACTTTATGTGGCGCGAATGAACTGCGCCACAAAAGTTAGGTTTTTTCTGTCTAACTTTTGGGGTGCAGTTCAGAAGGGGTGTTTTTTCTATCGTTTTTTAGTGCTAAGACTACACAAAAAAGCCTTGATTCCAAGGCTTTTTCCTGTTGATTTAGATGCCCCCTACAGGGATTTGGAAAGGACTTTCATATTGAGAGCAATTAAAAATATTGAAATATAAGTGATTTTAGGTATTTTCAATGTCATGATTTAAAAATGGGACAAAAGTGGGGCAAAAACCATACAGATTCTAAACTGTATGGTTCTTTTTTTATCTAACCAAGAAAGGTTAAAACTTATTAAAACACATGCAATCAACTGTTGAAAACTTTTTAGTCCGTGTAATATAAAAACAAGTAAAAAGTTGAACTATAGGGAATATTGTGTCATAATAAGTAATAGATGAATAATTAATAGATTGGAAATAATGCTTTCTTACCTTAACAAGTTGAATTGGTTATACATTTTTTCGTCTCAATTGTACTTATCTCTCGAGTTTAGCTAGTTTTTATAAGCTCTGGTTTCTAATCAATATAACAAATTTTAGAAGTGCATAAGACAAGATGGTGACATTACTACAGTCATTTCTAGTCACCATATGTTGCTGGCACAGGCTGTTTGTAGTGTTGGCTATTTACTAGTCAGTTTAATCGGAGTGTTTAATTTTTATTGTTGAAAGGTTTTTATATGGCGAAAATTCTATCTTTAGGTCTGACAGGTAAGAAATTACTTGCTCAGGGGTTCTTGTTTGTTCTGCTAGGTCTCATCTTGATGGTCACGGGGACTTGGTTGCCAGTAACAGTTATTCGCCTGGTTCTGTTTTTAGCTTGGATAGCAACGGTCGTAGATTTGCTATTAAGAGTTTTCAAAAAAAGCCAGTCAACGGATACCTTGGGAGTTGCACTGGTTAAATTGTTAGTGCTGGGATATTTGCTTGGCTCCAATCTTGCGACGGATGTGCCGATTTATATTTTGGCTCTTGTGATTGGAGTTTATCAGATTTTTCATGCTAGTATTAACCTTGTCACCTATGTTCTCTACCGCAAAAACAAAATTCGACCTCGTTTTCGTCTCTTACTAGATGGACTCGTACTAGTTTTTCTTGGTGGGACTAGTCTTTTGTCCTCTACAGGAAATTCTGTCTTTCAACTCTTTGTATTAGGGGCTTATTTTTTCCTTTATGGTGTGTCCAATATCCGTGATGGTTTCTTGTTTGAGGAGGAAATTGGGAAAAACCATCTCAAACGTCGCATTAGAATTAGCTTACCTATTGTCCTAGCCGCTCTCATCCCTGCAAGAACTTTAGCAAAAATTAACAAATTTATGCTGGAAAATGCTGATGAGGAAGAAGATATCCATCTTGGAATAGTGAAGTCTGGTAAGACAGCGGAGCTTGAAATTTTTGTTCATACAGCTGAGACCTCTCTGTTTTCGGCAATTGGTCATGTGGATATCTGCTATCAAGGCCGTGTTATTTCTTATGGCAACTATGATCCGTCTTCTGAGACCTTATTTGGCATGGTAGGAGATGGTGTCTTATATTTCTGTGATCGTGACAAGTACATTGACCTATGTAAACGTGAGAGTCAAAAAACGCTTTTTGGTTATGGGATAGATTTGACGCCTGAAATGGAAAAAGCAGTTCAGAAAAAGTTGGCTGAATTGAAACAACTGACGATTCCATGGGAGCCAAGTGCAGATAAAATCATGACAGGTGATGGTAAGGAAGACTACACCTACGCTTATAAAATCAGACATGAGACAGATGGGGAACTTTATAAATTTATCAAATCTAAGTTTAAATCCTACTTTGTCTTATCTACAAACTGTGTGCTCTTGGCTGATACCATAGTCGGTCAGGCTGGCACCGATATCCTCTCACCCAAAGGATTTATCGCTCCAGGAACTTACCAAGCCTACCTTAATCGAGAGTTTGAAAAACCAAATAGTATAGTCGTATCTAAACATGTTTATTAATGAGAATTTATGAACTTAGTAAAAAAATACACCCCGTTAATACTTTTTATAGGGCTGGTTGCTCTTGTAATTCTGAATGCATCGAGCTTTATATCAGGAGCAATCTCTCTCTTTGATGTAATATCAACCTTGATTTATGGTGCTGTTATTGCTTTTGTGCTTAATGTTCCTATGAAAAAAATTGAACAGTACTTAGTTAAATTGAAGGTAAAGGCAGAGTTGCGTCGTCCGATTGCCATGGTACTTGTTTTCCTAGCTCTTATCTTAATCGTGATTGCTCTTTTGGTTTTGGTGCTGCCAACCCTAGCCCAGACTATTAGTCAGCTGGGAACAGTCCTTTCAACAGTCCTTACTCAACTTGGGAAATTGCTAGGCAGCTCGGAATTTGTAACCAAAGACATGTTGTCAACTATCGTATCAGGCATACAGGGACAATCTAGTTCTATTAGCCAAGCTTTGATAGGTTTTTTATCAGGTCTGACTAGTAATATCGGCAATATTTTTTCAAGTTTGATGAATGCCTTTTTGATTATAGTCTTCACCTTTTCATTTTTATCCAGTAAGGAACATTTGGCAGCGATGACGAGTCGACTTCTAAAAGTTTTTCTTCCAGAGAAGGTGGTGATAAAGTTGACTTACATTGGACAAGTAGCACTAGAGACTTATGACCAATTTTTGATGAGTCAGCTGATTGAAGCAGTCATCATAGGAGTTATGATAGCGGTTGGTTACAGCGTGTTTGGGATACCCTATGGAGTAATGACAGGTATCTTTGCAGGAGTGCTATCGTTCATTCCTTATGTAGGGCCTATGATTGCTTGTGTTGTGGGAGCGATTTTTATCTTCACAGTGAGTCCTACTCAAGCCTTACTTTCTCTTCTTCTATATCAAATCATACAACTGATTGAGGGAAATCTTATCTATCCCAAAGTTGTGGGTCAATCTATTGGCTTACCAGCCCTTTTCACGCTTGCGGCTGCTAGTATCGGAGGGAATCTTTTCGGACTACTTGGAATGATATTCTTTACCCCCGTATTTGCTGTTATCTATCGACTGGTTAAAGAATTTGTCGTTGCAAAGGAAAATCAGGTAGATTAAGAAAAACTAAATTTAATAAGATATACTGAGAAGAGAGTGAGAGATTCTCTTCTCTTTTATTTTTAAATACTTTTCTACAAAAAGCTATTAGACGTTAAAAAAAGCCTTGGTTTCAAGGCTTATTTCTGTTGATTTAGATGTGCCCCCTGCAGGGCTCGAACCTGCGACCCATAGATTAAGAGTCTACTGCTCTACCAACTGATCTAAGAAGGCAAATAAAAAGCTGAGAATGTAACTTCCCAGCTTTTTTAATATGCCCAAAATGGCAGCTAGATTATTTACGAAAGGCATCAAGGATATAGGTGAAACCAACAATTAAAAATGCAAAGGCAACGACATAAACGACAAAGACACTTGTAGCTACTGGATTGAACAAAATCACTAGACCTAGTAAAAATGCAAGCAACGCTATCCACATGATATGGTTGCCAATAATAGGGAAAATCAATCCCAGACGATTGCCTTTAAAGAAAGCTATAATGGCTTCTACAATTAACCAAATTCCTAAAATAGTTGGAATGACAACTGGCAGCGTCACAAAGCCATAGGCAACGAGGTAAAGAGCTAAGAGAAGATTAACAATCCCTTGGAAAAGATGAGCTGGTGAGCGAAGCTCTTTTGGTACAGAGAAATAGCCTAAAATAGCTGCTATAGAAGAAACCAGTAAACCAAATGCAATCCACCAGCTGTAAGCAACAAGATTAGCTACTGGGTTTGTAAATAGGAAAAGTCCTAAAAGGACAAAAACAACTCCTGCAAGGAATAGCAGTAAACGATTAGAAAATTTCATTTCAATACCCCCTATATAGTATAGTATAGTTTGATAATAAAAATATTATACACCTTTTTAGAGGAAATGTCAATAAACAAAATGGAAAATTTGGAAGTTTCAGTCTGATTTATGAAAAGAAAATCAGTTTTTATTATTTTGAAAATAAAAAGAGAAGATAAAATTTGTCTTCTCTACATGAAAATATTGTATGGCATCAAAGCAAAAGTAACTGGCTTTACGCTATTTGTAAAGATGTAATTTGATTCAAAAAGAAAAGATAGATTTAAAATGTGGGACAAATGATGAGGCAAATCAGTTATAGATAAGCAAAAAAGCCTTGGAACTCAAGGCTTTTTCCTGTTGATTTAGATGCCCCCTACAGGGATCGAACCTGTGACCCACGGATTAAGAGTCCGCTGCTCTGCCAGCTGAGCTAAGGAGGCAAAGAAAAAAGCTGTATTGGTGCCGAAACTTCACGGTTTGTATTGAACCCGCGCAATTAAGCAGGTGGGCAACTCGCTCTAACTGAAGCTGTTTCCGTGTGAGACGGCCTACATGCTGTTAGAAGACTTTTGTTTCCCTAATAATACAAAAAATAGTCGGTCAACACTTAAGTGTGAAGTCGTACACCACAGCGTTTCTATGTTTATATGATACCACTTTTTCAAAAAAAATCAAGAGGAAAGTGCAATTTTTTGAAAAGGATTTCAGATTTTTCGCAAACGGTCGATAGCTTCCTTTCTTTGAGCCAAGGCCCGTTCGTACTTGCCAGTATCTTCTGGAGAGAAGTAGTGATGATCTCGAATTTTTTCTGGCAAGTAATCTTGTTTGACCCAGTGTCCAGGATAGTTGTGCGGATAGAGATAGTTTTGCGCATTCCCTAGTTCCTTGCTTCCACTGTAGTGGCCATCGCGCAGGTGTCGAGGGATAGGCAAATGCCCTGATGTTTTGAGATCAGCAAGGGCCTTGTCCATGGCCACATAGGCTGAGTTGGATTTTGGAGAGAGGGCCAAATCAATCACGACATTGGCAATGAGAATGCGAGCTTCTGGAAAGCCAATCTTTTGAGCAGCATCTAGAGCAGTTACGGTATGAATCTGAGCTTCAGGATTGGCCAAACCGATATCTTCATAAGCAATAACAGTCAAGCGACGAGCGAGACTAGGCAGATCCCCAGCCTCAATCAAGCGGGCCGCGTAGTGGAGACTGGCATCAACATCCGAGCCACGGATGGACTTTTGCAGGGCTGAAAGGACATCGTAGTGACCGTCCCCATCCTTATCCATGGTAATGTAACTCCTCTGCAGGCTGTTTTCCATGATATCAAGAGTGATATGGCGGATGCCCTTGTCATTTTCGGGAGTAGAAAGAACAGCCAAGTCAAGTGAGTTGAAGGCAGAGCGAAGATCTCCGTTTGTAGAAGTTGCGATGAAATCCAGCGCATCCTCATCTAGCTCAACTGGAAAATCAAAACCACGCTCAGGGTCAGTTAGAGCTATCTGAAGAGCCTCTTTGACGTCTTGGTTAGACAGAGGTTCCAACTCAAAAATTTGAACACGGCTACGGATGGCAGGAGTGACAGAAAAGAAGGGATTTTCAGTCGTAGCACCAATCATGATGACCAGACCACTTTCTAAGAGTGGTAGAAGAAAGTCTTGCTTAGTCTTGTCAAGACGATGAATCTCGTCTAGTAGCAGTACAAGGCCACCTGAGAATTTAGCCTCTTCAGCGATTTCTTGGAGACGTTTTTTACTATCAACAGTGGCATTGAAGGTCCGAAAGGCATACTTGGTCGTTCCAGCGATGGCAGAGGCGATACTGGTTTTGCCGATTCCTGGAGGTCCGTAGAGAATCATGGAGGACAGGCGGTTGGCCTCCACCATACGACGGATAATTTTTCCAGGTCCTACCAGATGCTCTTGACCGATGACCTGGTCGATGGTTTTAGGGCGCATGCGAAGCGCGAGATTGTCAGGCATAGCAGTCCTTTCTAACGTGGATTTTCTGATGTATATATGGTAAGATGGTAGTATCTATTTTAGCATATTTCCGAGTATTCGGGGCGATTAAAGAATCGCATAGAAAGAGGACAAAATGGCAACATACGGATTTTTAGATGTTTTAGAGGAAGAATTGGAGAAGAACTTTCCCTTTGACTTTGAGATTAGTTGGGACAAACGCAATCATGCGGTTGAAGTGAGTTTTTTGTTGGAAGCGCAAAATGCTACAGGTGTGGAGATGGTGGATGAAGACGGAGAGGTGTCATCGGACGATATCCTATTTGAGGAAGCGGTGCTCTTTTACAATCCTGCTAAGTCAACAGTTAATGAGGAAGACTATTTGACAGTTATCCCTTATCTGCCGAAGAAAGGTTTTTCTCGCGAATTTTTAGCTTATTTTGTGCTATTCCTTAAAGATACTGCAGAGGTTGGGCTAGATGCCCTTATGGACTTTTTGGAAGACCCAGAAGCAGAGGAATTTGTCATGGAATGGAACCAAGAAGTCTTTGAAGAAGGAAAAGCTGGCTTGGAAGAAGGAGAGTTTTATCCTTATCCGAGGTATTAGAAACTAGCGAGGAAGTATATGAAGAAAATATATTACCAAAAAGATAAGACAAAGGTTGTTGCCATAGATACAAAAAAAATAACTACGCATTCTATATATGCAAAAGACTATATGGATGCACAACAAAAATTAAAAAATAAGCATGTACACTTATCAAATGGGATGGAAAGTCGTTTAAGTAAAATTTTTTCATCAAAAGAAACTAAATTTTCACGGATCAGTCAACTAAATGACTTAATTGGGCAATCATATGTAAAATTAGTAAATTTCTTAAAGAAAATTAGGGTAAAAGTACTTGGAATATTTGCGATTACGGGATTAGTAAATTATTTAACTTTAAGTTGGATGAAGACCAACATTTCTTATCTATCTCATATAAAAATTAATCATGCATCTAAAACTGATAATTTTATGAATTTACCGTTGATACTTACAATTTTTTGTATTCTATTTCTTTTGTTTCTTATCCCAAAGAAAAAATATAATGTTATATCAATGTTCGTTGCATTAGTTATAGATTTATTGTTCTTTTGGATAGATAAAGATTCATTTGTTAATTTTGACAGTAGTAGCTTTTATTTTTTGAAGATAGACAAGAGTGTGCTAGAAAATACTTGCTTCTTGGTCCTTCTATTGGTTACAGTTTTTGTAGTATCACTTATAGTATATGATACTTTTGAGGCAATTTATAAATGGTTAGTCGGAACAAATAAAAGTATTGAAGCTCCTAAACTATCACTTATATGGGCAATCGTTGCTTTTCTCTTAGGATTACTTTTAAAATAGAAATGATGGTGAATTTATGAACTACTTTGAAAATTATGTGGAAAATCCAGTGAAATTAGGAATTATATTTATAATTGAGATTTTTATGTCTTGGTGGATATATGCATTTAAGCATAGCCCAGAAATTATTAGTATAAAGCAACAAAGATTAGGAGCGCTTCGTGAAGCGTTTAAAATTGTGCAAGTAGATGGGTATTATTTTCATTTGTTTTTAGGATTATTTTGGGCAATATCCCTTATATTTCTTATTTTTTGGGGGATTAGAGAACGAAAATATATAGCCTCTTTGATTTATATTGTATTCTTAATTATTTTTTGGGGCATATTTTGGGATCCAATTGTCACTACTTTTTTAACTATTTTAATCGCGGGAGGACTAATCTTATTATCTATGGATTCATAAATAGTCGATTTAATTTATATAAATCTTGTATTTCATAAGTGTGTAAAAAATTATTATAGTTAGTCACAATTGATTATATGTTCTTATGAACTAAAGAATATTTTAACAACGCTATGTCATTTATCTTTGCAAAGTATTACTTTGAGAATGAAGAAAGTTCATTTAAGTATGTTAAAGAAGAAGTATTTGAAGAAGGAAAAGCAGGTTTGGAAGAGGGAGAATTTTATCCTTATCCTAGATACTAGGAGTTGGTTGGAGATTTTATGAAAAAATTTGGGACGTATTTGGTTTATGTGCTAGCTTTTGCCTTTATTATGCTAGCTTTTGCTTGTGGCACTATCGCATTTGCAGAGTTGGGGTATTCCGCAGTTTTAGCATTCACTTTTGGTTATTCCTTCGCTCTTCTAAGCATGTATTTAATCTTTATTCTTCATGAGTTGGGTCATGCTTTTTGTGGCTACTTGACAGGCTATCGGCTGGTGGCTTTTGGATTAGGACATTTTCTTTTGACCAAAAAGTCAGGCAGGTTTCATCTTAGTCGAACAGCCGTTCTGAAAAATGTTGGTGCTCAGTATATTGGTTTAAAGGAGGACGAAAGCGATCAAAGAATCATCTTGATGCTTTCAGGAGGTTTGCTGGTTCATCTCAGCTTGATCTTATTGGCGATATTGTTTGGATTTTTGACAAGAAGTTGGTATTTTGCTGGTACTTGGATTTTTCTTAATTTGTCTTTCTTCCTAAACAATGCTTTGCCAGTCGGGATCACCGATGGAGCGAAAATTTGGGAATTGCTACAACACCCTGAAAATACCAAATACGCTTACCTGGTGTTGAGGCATTCTGCCCAAACTTTGCTGGCTCCTCAAGAATATGATTTGAAAGACTTTATCATGCCTGTTCCTGAGGATGCAGGTGGGAGCTTTGCAGAAAGTATTCAAACTCTTCAGGGAGTGGTTTTCATATTGGATGGTCATTTGGAGGCAGCTAAAAAGCTATTTCAATCTTTACTAGAGAGAACAGAACACTCGCTGTCTGAAACTTTTTGCCAACTATACCTTCTTCAAATCGCCTTGCTAGAAGGAGATAATGAAAAAGCGGAGGAATATGCAAGTAATCGAGGAGTCAAATCCTTTTTATCTCTAAAAATGGCAGACATGCAGATGATTCAAGCCTGGTATCAATTTAAAGTTAAGAATGATGTAGCTCAAACTCGCAAGGGTATGAAAATTGCTAGACAGAAAATGAATAGCAGCCGAATGCTACGGGACGAGAAACGTTATTATGAAAACTGGTTAGCAGAGTTGGAAAAAGAATTATCCGAAGGAGTCTAATATGGAAATCGAAATTTCTGATTTTACAGGTTGCAAAATTGCCCTCTTTTGTGGTGATAGGATTTTAACTATCTTGCGGGATTGCAAGGAAAATATTCCGTGGCCAAATATGTGGGAACTGCCAGGTGGTGGCCGTGAAGGAGACGAAAGTCCTTTTGAGTGCGCAGCGCGTGAAGTTTTTGAGGAACTGGGGATTCATTTGTCTAAAGATTGCCTGCTTTGGGGTAAGGTTTATCCAAGTATGCTTTTTGCAGACAAACATTCCGTTTTTCTAGTTGGTCAGTTGACAAAGGCTCAGTTTAACAGTATTGTTTTTGGCGATGAAGGACAGGGCTACAAATTGATGAATATTGACGAATTTCTTGGCTCAGATAAGGTTGTGCCACAGTTGCAGGATAGGGTGAGGGATTATATGGAGGAAGAGTAACTACAAGATATGAGTAAATTAACATATAAGTCATATTCATGGGATAAAGAATTTGAAATCAAAGGTTATTTTTCTGATGATAAATCAAAAGTAGTTGATCATGAAGCAAATAGTGGAATTTTGACATACTCACCAAACGAAATTATATTAGAAATTTTTGGTGAATTTTCAAGTGATGACGAAATAATTACTAATTTTGGTCATCCTATAGATAAAATCTATGGATTTGACTCTCATGGAAAGTTATTGATATTAGAATCTTACGGTAGTCCGTTTGGAACAGATAATGCTCCAGGTTTTCCATTAAGAAAGTATAGAATTAAAAATTTTAAAATTTTTGATATTAATTATCAATTGTTCCCAAATAAGAATAATTTCAAAGACTTGATAGTTGAATTGATTGACGAATTGGAAGATACTAAAGTCCAGTATTACCAATTTTCTTTTGATCATCTAGCAGATTGGATTGATAAACCAATTATAAGTACGGAACGTGATTTCGAACAAAAAGATTTTAATATAGAGGTTAACATCTCTAATTATCCATCGACGGAAGTTTTGATAACATCAGAGGATTTGAAATTTAAAGATGTGCCTAGTTATATTTTTTCTTATGATGCACTTAGCGTAGAACCATCTTATAGAATTCACTTGTCTTCTCCTACAGATAGAAAGGTCTCTTTTCAGAAATGCTATGATACTTCAATACGGATTGAAGAATTAGTTGAGATGTTATCTGAAAAGCCTTTATCGTTTGAAACGATTGAATTTTTGTGTGAAAAACGTCAGGATAACAATTGGGCTATAATTAAAGGAAAATATTTTGTACAACATTCAAGAAAAAACATTAAATGGGATAAGCATGAACTACACAAAATTTCACTTAATAAACTAGGTGACAATTTTGAAGCTATTATAAATAATTGGTTCGATAAAAGTGAGCAATTAGAATTTATTGTTCGAAGTTTTACAGCCAATTTGCATGGGACTCCTTATCTTGAAGATAGTTTTATAGACTCCATTCGTAATTTAGAAGTATTTGCTAGAAATTTTCGAGGTGAACAACGAGCTGATATTTCTAAAGCAGAAGATATAAATAAACAAAGAGTTTTTGATTTTATTAATAAAAATATTGATGAGAGTTTTAAAAAAGTCTTTAGAAATAGGTTGAAATATCAGAGACAGGATAGTGACTTGAGAAAGAAATTACTGGATTTATTTTCTAATGTTCTTGGAAAAATAGGGAAGAATGAACTTACTGAGGCCTCCATTTCTAGTATTGTTAAAAAGTTGTATGACAGTCGTAACTACTATATTCATGGAGATGAGAAATCAAAATATAAAAATCTAGTGACAGATTTCAATGAAATGTATGAACTTCGTACATTGTGTCAAGAGGTATTACGTTTCTACATATTTCAGGAACTTGGATTAGAATATGATGAGGAGTACTAATAAAATGGAAACATGGCAAGAGTTAAAAGTTACAGTGAAGCGTGAGGGAGAGGAGCTGGTCTCCAATCTCTTGATTGAGCTGGGGGCGCAAGGTGTTGCGATTGAAGACAGCATGGACTATGTGGGGAATGTCGACCGTTTTGGTGAGATTTTCCCAGAGGTCGAGCAACATGAAGAAATCGTAGTGACCGCCTACTATCCTGATACGGTTGATGTAGCAGTGGTTGAGGCAGATTTGCAGGCTCGCCTGGCAGAATTAACTGATTTTATGGATCTAGGAGAGGTCAAGATGGGCACGACTGCCTTGGCTGAGGAAGACTGGGCAGACAACTGGAAGAAATACTATGAGCCAGCTCGCATCACTCACAACTTGACCATTGTGCCGTCCTGGACGGACTACGAGGCGACTGCGGGAGAAAAGATTATCAAGCTGGATCCTGGTATGGCTTTTGGGACTGGAACGCATCCAACGACCAAGATGAGCCTTTTCGCCTTGGAGCAGGTTCTTCGTGGCGGCGAAACGGTGCTTGATGTAGGAACTGGTTCAGGTGTTCTTTCTATTGCCAGCTCGCTTCTGGGTGCCAAGGAAATCTTCGCCTATGACCTGGATGATGTGGCGGTTCGTGTCGCTCAGGAAAATATCGAGCTCAACCCTGGCATGGAAAACATCCATGTTGCTACTGGAGATTTGCTCAAGGGTGTGGAGATTGAAGCAGATGTCATTGTGGCCAATATCTTGGCGGATATTCTCATTCATCTGACAGATGATGCTTATCGTTTGGTCAAGAACGAAGGCTACCTGATCATGAGTGGGATTATCAAGGACAAGTGGGACATGGTGCGCGAGTCAGCTGAGTCAGCTGGATTTTTCCTTGAAACCCACATGATTCAAGGGGAATGGAATGCCTGTGTCTTTAAGAAGACCAAGGATATTTCTGGTGTGATTGGAGGCTAGCATGCAGCAGTATTTTGTCAAAGGCAGTGCAATCTCTCCTGTAACTATCGAGGACAAGGAAACCATCAAGCATATGTTTCAGGTCATGCGGCTGAAAGAAGAGGATGAGGTGACCTTAGTCTTTGATGATGGCATCAAGCGCTTGGCGCGCGTGCTGGATGTGGAAGCATGTCAGTTTGAATTGGTCCAAGAATTAACTGACAATGTGGAACTGCCCGTTCAAGTCACCATCGCATCAGGCTTTCCCAAGGGAGACAAGCTGGAGTTTATCACTCAAAAAGTGACGGAACTAGGAGCTAGCCAAATCTGGGGCTTTCCTGCCGATTGGTCGGTTGCCAAGTGGGATGGCAAGAAATTGGGTAAAAAGATTGAAAAACTAGAAAAAATTGCCCTTGGAGCAGCAGAACAAAGCAAGCGTAATATCGTCCCAAGTATTCAGCTTTTCGAGAAAAAAGCAGATTTTCTAGCCCAGCTGGATCAGTTTGACTCTATCATAGTAGCCTATGAAGAATCAGCAAAAGAAGGAGAAGCTACTGCGCTCTTACAAGCAGTCACTGGTCTTGAAAAAGGAGCCAAATTGCTCTTTATCTTTGGCCCAGAAGGCGGTCTTTCACCTGCAGAAATTGAAAGTTTTGAAGCCGAAGGAGCCGTCTTAGCAGGACTTGGTCCAAGGATTCTTCGAGCGGAAACAGCCCCGCTTTACGTCTTATCTGCCCTTAGTGTTTTAGTAGAATTAGAAAAATAAGAGGAAGAAAATGGAACAAAAACACCGTTCAGAATTTCCTGAAAAGGAGCTTTGGGATTTAACTGCCCTATACCAAGACCGTGAGGATTTCTTGCGAGCAATCGAGAAGGCTCGCGAAGACATCAACCAATTTAGCCGTGACTACAAGGGTAATCTTCACACTTTTGAGGATTTTGAGAAGGCCTTTGCAGAATTGGAACAAATCTACATCCAGATGAGTCATATCGGCAATTACGCCTTTATGCCCCAGACGACAGACTATAGCAATGAAGAGTTTGCTAATATAGCTCAAGCTGGGATGGAATTTGAAACAGATGCCAGCGTAGCCTTGATCTTCTTTGACGATGCTCTGGTGGCAGCAGACGAGGAAGTCTTAGAACGTTTGGGTGAATTGCCACATTTGACGGCAGCCATTCGTCAGGCCAAAATCAAAAAAGCCCACTATCTAGGGGCTGATGTGGAAAAGGCCTTGACAAATCTGGGTGAAGTTTTCTACAGTCCACAGGATATCTATACTAAGATGCGAGCTGGGGACTTTGAAATGGCTGACTTTGAAGCCCATGGCAAGACCTACAAAAACGGCTTTGTGACCTATGAAAACTTCTACCAAAACCACGAGGACGCTGAGGTTCGTGAGCAATCCTTCCGTTCTTTCTCAGAGGGACTCCGTAAGCACCAAAATACTGCCGCGGCAGCCTATCTAGCCCAAGTCAAGTCTGAAAAATTGTTGGCAGATATGAAAGGTTATGACTCAGTATTCGACTATCTTCTGGCTGAGCAAGAAGTGAACCGTGCCATGTTTGACCGCCAGATTGACCTCATCATGAAGGATTTCGCGCCAGTCGCTCAGAAATACCTCAAGCATGTTGCCAAGGTAAATGGTCTTGAAAAGATGACTTTTGCAGACTGGAAATTGGACTTGGATAGCGCCCTGAATCCAGAGGTTAGCATTGATGATGCCTACGATCTAGTCATGAAGTCAGTAGAACCTTTGGGACAAGAATATTGTCAGGAAGTTGCTCGTTATCAAGAAGAGCGCTGGGTGGACTTTGCTGCCAATAGTGGCAAGGATTCTGGTGGTTATGCGGCGGATCCATATCGCGTGCACCCTTATGTCCTCATGAGCTGGACAGGCCGTTTGAGCGATGTCTATACCTTGATTCATGAAATCGGGCATTCTGGTCAATTCATCTTTTCTGACAATCATCAAAGCTACTTCAACGCCCACATGTCGACCTACTATGTCGAAGCGCCATCAACCTTCAATGAGTTGCTGTTAAGTGACTACTTGGAGCACCAGTCTGATGACCCACGTCAAAAACGCTTTGCCCTTGCCCACCGCTTGACAGATACCTACTTCCATAATTTTATCACCCACCTCTTGGAAGCAGCCTTCCAGCGTAAGGTTTATACACTGATTGAAGAAGGGGAGACCTTTGGAGCAAGCAAACTCAATAGCATTATGAAGGAAGTCTTGACAGACTTCTGGGGTGATGCCATTGAAATTGACGACGATGCGGCACTCACTTGGATGCGACAGGCTCACTACTACATGGGCTTGTATAGTTACACTTACTCTGCTGGTCTTGTTATCTCGACTGCGGGTTACCTTCATCTGAAACATTCAGAGACTGGAGCTGAAGACTGGCTCAATCTCCTCAAATCAGGTGGTAGCAAGACACCGCTTGAGTCAGCCATGATTATTGGAGCCGATATCTCGACGGACAAACCACTCCGTGATACCATCCAATTCTTGTCTGACACAGTTGATCAGATTATTGCCTATAGTGCTGAGTTGGGAGAGTAAAGATTGGACAGAGTTTTAGGAGAATAATATGAATAGAATCAAAGAATGGCTAGAGCAAGATTCCCAAAGGATGCTCTTTATCAAAATTGGTCTAGTTTTGTTGGGAATCATTTTATTGATTGCTTTGCCTACTCTCTATCTTGTTTTGAGTGGAGTTGGTATTTGGTATTTTGTAAAGAAAGCACCAGATATTCGAAAAAGAAATTTAATGATAGGGCTTTTCATTGTCAGTTTTGTTGCAGTTGCTCTTCAAACTCCCACAGTCACAAAGAAAACTTCATCTTCTCAATCAGAAACTAAGCAGACTGCGACATCTACTACTTCGACAGCTTCAACCACGGATACTTCATCAAGTATAGAGGAAGCAAAACGAATCGAAGAAGAGAAAAAAACTAAAGAAAAAGCAGAAGAAGAGAGAATTGCCAAAGAAAAAGCTGCAAAGGAGTTGCAAGAAAAAGGTGAAACCTTAGTCAAACAATTGGAAGAAAGTCAAGATGCGAGTCAATTGAAGTCTGCTAAAGAGACAGTTAATCAGATTGAAAATAATGATAAAAAGACAGAGTTGCTTGATAGAATAGGTGCAGTTGAGTCATTAATTTCTCAAAAAGAAGAAGAAAAAAGAATTGAACGTGAAGCTGAAACCAAAGCTCAACAGCAAGATAGAATTGTCTATGTTGCAAACCATGGGAATGCGAAAGTTTATTGGTATAATAAAGATAGAATGCCTTCAAGAACGAATAAAGCCAACGTTGTTGAGATGACAGAAGCAGATGCGATTGCAGCAGGAAAAACTCCATCAAAAACAGAATAAGATAGAAAGCCATCTGTGGATGGCTTTTTGATAAGCTACTAGAAATGCAGAGGTACCAGAAGATGTATCAAGAATTACAAAGGAAAGTGAGAGAAGAAAAACCAAGCTATAGCCGAGAAGAAATTCAGTGGTTGCTTGAGCATTTGGGAGATCCTTCTTCAGAAATTCGTGATGACCTTGTTTTTACAAGTTTAGCTAGAGGTATTCAAGAAGAGTTGTTTACCCTTGAGCAGTTTCAGTTTATCGCAGAAGAATTCTCATCTGATGAAGGTCTATACAAAGAGATGGATAGTAGAGGAGTTTCAACTCTTAAACGTTCTTTTAGGGCACTTATTTATGCCAATCTACTGTCCTGCGATGGTACTAAGGAGTCGCTTTATTACCAGCAGTTGTCTTCTCCTATCAGGGCTACCATGCTAAATCAAGGCTTGCACTATCTTTCAAAAGAAAAGGATACAACTGGTTTTTCAAGTCAGTATGGTTGGATTCACGCTTTTGCGCATGGTGGTGATCTCTTGACGGAAGTTATATGCCATCCTAGTTTTCCAAAGTCAGATATAGCCGAAGCATTTGAGATCATTGGGAAAATCTTTAAACGTGTTGAGATTCGTTTTACAAATGATGAAGATTGGCGGTTAGCCAGAGCGTTTTATGAACCAATCTTACGAGGGAAAATCGAACCGTCTCTATTCACTGCTTGGCTGCAAACAGTCAAATTTCCCCTGAAAGAAGCAAATGATTTCCATAAATTTTCCAACTTCAGATCCTGTCTGTTGGAAGTCTATATCCAACTTGACCAGAGGAATAGTTTGCAAAATGACTTGAAAGAAGCCATTCAATCCTTTCAGTACTAAGGATAAGAGAGTCGTTTCATGATTTTCAATGAACTTTCCAGTCAATTTTCTTGAAACCCTTTCCTTCTTTTGATAGACTGGTACATAGTTTTGAAAAAAAGGAGACTTATCATGAAAAAATTTGTGGCTGAACTAATCGGTACGTTTATGCTTGTGTTTATCGGAACAGGAGCTGTTGTTTTTGGAAATGGTCTTGATGGCCTTGGTCACCTAGGAATTGCTTTTGCCTTTGGTTTGGCAATCGTGGTTGCGGCCTACTCAATCGGAACTGTTTCGGGTGCTCACTTGAACCCAGCTGTTTCGATCGCTATGTTTGTAAACAAACGTTTGTCATCTTCAGAACTTGTAAACTACATCCTTGGACAAGTAGTTGGAGCTTTCCTTGCGTCAGCTGCAGTATTCCTCCTCTTGTCTAACTCAGGTATGTCAACTGCAAGTCTTGGTGAAAATGCCTTGGCAAACGGTGTCACTGTCTTTGGTGGATTCTTGTTTGAAGTCATCGCAACTTTCTTGTTTGTCCTAGTTATCATGACTGTAACATCAGCAAGCAAAGGCAATGGCGCAATCGCTGGTTTGGTGATTGGTTTGTCATTGATGGCCATGATCCTTGTGGGATTGAACATTACTGGACTTTCAGTTAACCCAGCTCGTAGCTTGGCTCCAGCTGTCTTGGTAGGTGGCGCAGCCCTTCAACAAGTATGGATTTTCATCCTTGCCCCAATCGTTGGTGGTATTCTTGCAGCTCTTGTTGCGAAAAACTTTCTTGGAACAGAAGAATAATTGAAACTCAAAAAGCCTTGCTCCTCATCTTGAGGAACAGGGCTTTTTCGTATCTGTTTATACTCAATGAAAATCAAAGAGCAAACTAGGAAGCTAGCCGCAGGTTGCTCAAAGCACTGCTTTGAGGTTGTAGATAGAACTGACGAAGTCAGTAACATACCTACGGCAAGGCGACATTGACGTGGTTTGAAGAGATTTTCGAAGAGTATTAGCGGTTGTCAATTTTCTCTGGGTAGAGGTCATGTTGGAAGAGGCGTTGTTCTGCCAAACCTTCATACTTGGTTCCAGGCCTACCGTAGTTGTAATAGGGGTCGATTGAAATACCACCGCGCGGAGTGAATTTTCCCCAGATTTCTAAATAGCGAGGGTCTAGCAAGTTGACCAAGTCTTTCCCGATGGTGTTGATACAGTTTTCGTGAAAATCCCCATGATTTCGGTAGCTAAAGAGGTAGAGTTTGAGGGATTTTGACTCGACACAGAGCTTGTCAGGAATGTAGGAAATATAAATCGTCGCAAAATCTGGCTGAGCAGTGATTGGGCACAGGGAGGTAAATTCAGGACAGTTGAATTTAATAAAATAGTCATTTTCCACATGACGATTGTCAAAAGACTCGAGGACTTCTGGTTGATACTCGAAAATGTAGTTGGTTTCTTTGTTGCCCAGTAGGCTTAGATTTTTCATTTCTTCTTGTTGTGACATGATTTTTTCTTTCTAATTTTAAACACCACGTTGGTTGTCGTAGAGGAGGGTATGGAGTTGGGGAAGGACGCGGACCTTGCCCCAGCTATCGTCAGCAGCGACGCGTTCCCAGAGTTCTTTGAGGCGGTCTAGTTGGTCTTGGACAATATTGCCTGTAGCCTTGGGCTCAGGATTTCCTGCTGATAAGAAGAGAACATCTGGTTGGTAGCGTTCTTGAATCCCTTTAGCAAAGGCCAAATCGGCATCATCAAAGACAGGAATTTTAAAGGTGACCTTGTCTGGATCCAATTGGGAAACGATAAAGTCCAAGGTCTCAAAGTTGACTTCCATCTTGGATGAAGGAGGTTTGGGACTCAGAGTGACTTGGTCGATATCTTTTAACCAATTTTGCCAGCGGGAGCCTTGGGTCTCAACAGCTAGAGTGACACCACGTTCCTTGAGCTTGGTGACGAGTTGAGCCATGTTGGTTGCTAGGATAGCAGGATTTCCGCCAGATAGGGTGACGTAGTCGTAGCTTCCCAGTTTATCCAACTCAGCAATGACCTCGTCAGCTGTCATGCGAGTAGGCTTCTCAGAACCATCCCAAGTAAAGGCAGAGTCGCACCAGTCGCAATGGTAGTCGCAACCAGCAGTGCGGACAAACATGGTTTTCTGCCCAATAGCACGACCTTCACCTTGAAAGGTTGGGCCGAAAATTTCCAGAACAGGTAGTTTGAGGACACGTTCCCTAGTCATCTAACCACTCCCGTCTAAACTCTGCAAAGGCAGTTGGAGTCTCATAGAGACAAACGTATTCCAAACGGAGACCGCGTTCGTCTGGCAACTCTTGACTCATGGTTTGGAAAATCCAGTAAACCATGTTTTCAGCAGTCGTGTTCATATAGGGTAGAGTTTCGTTGAGATAGCGATGATCCAAGTGGGGCTCCAAGTAGTCCTTGTAGATACCTTTGATGTCTCCAAAGTCATAGGTCATGCCCCGTTCATCTAAAAATCCACTAACAGCAATCTGCAGATGATAAGTGTGGCCGTGCAGGGATTTGCATTTTCCCTCATAGTGAAAGAGGTGGTGGGCAGCGTCAAAAGCAAACTCTTTTGAAACTAAGGTTCTGTGAGGATTGTAGACAAGAGACTCTCCAGTTTCCTGTTTGATTTCTTTAGGTGCAAAAAACATCAGCCAACTCCTTTCTGTGAGAGATAAACATCTAGGCCATGTTGACGTAGGTGGCAGGCTGGACAATCACCGCAGCCACTTCCGATAATCCCATTGTAGCAGGTCAAGGTTTTTTCACGAACGTAGTCAAAGGCACCGAGTTGGTCGGCTAATTCCCAAGTTTCAGCCTTGTCTAGCCACATGAGAGGTGTTTGGATAACAAAGTCATAATCCATGGCAAGGTTGAGGGTGACATTAAGGGATTTGACAAAGACATCTCGACAGTCAGGGTAGCCTGAAAAATCTGTCTCGCAGACACCTGTCACGATATCATTAATACCTCGTTGCTTGGCAAGAACTGCTGCAAAGGACAGAAAGAGGTGGTTGCGACCGTCAACGAAGGTATTGGGAACCTCTCCCTCTTTTTGCCCGATTTCCATATCAGAGGTCAAGGCATTTTCAGTGATTTGCCCCAGTAGAGACATATCTAAGATGTGATGACGAATACCTTGTTCCTTAGCGATTTCTCTAGCAACTTGAATTTCGAGATGATGGCGTTGGCCGTAGGCAAAGGTGACGGCTTCGACTGTTTCATAGTGTTCTTTAGCCCAAAAGAGGCAGGTTGTGGAATCTTGACCGCCGCTAAAGACGACCAAGGCTGATTGACGTTTCATAGTACTCCTTCCAAAGTGGGAAATGTTCAGAGCACGCAAAAAGCTCCCTTGAGGGGAGCTAAAAAATACCAAGTAGAGGTTTTTTTTAGCGATGGCATGTCCCAAACATCGTAATATTCTACCTACAGTCTAGCATATTTTTTGAAAAATGGCAAAGGGCAAGAAAAAAAGAGACCAAATAAAGTACTTGGTCTCTCGTGTGATTAGCTCAATTCAGCAACGATGGCCTTGATTTGTTCTGCTGTGTGCACTCCAGCAACCTGTTTCACAACTTGGCCGTCTTTTTTGAAGAGAAGGGTTGGGATAGACATGATTCCAAAAGCACGAGCTGTGTTTGGGTTTTCATCTACGTCCATTTTAACGATTTTCAAGACATCTTCTGAAAGTTCTTCAGACAATTTATCCAAAATCGGTCCTTGCATACGACATGGACCACACCAAGTTGCCCAGAAATCTACCAAGACCAAACCGTCTTTTGTTTCTTGTTCAAATGTTGCATCTGTAATTGCTTTTGCCATTGTATTTCTCCTTTTTTAGTTATATTGGCTTAAATCTTGTTTCATGAGATAGAAGAAGACATCCCCATAAGTCCCATGGTAGTCCAAATCATGCCCATTATAGGTTAATTTTTGAACTGGGTAATAGTCTGCAACGCCGATGAGGCAGGCTTGTTGAGAGCGTTCAAAGTCTTCATAAGACTCGAAAGTCATGGTTCTCTCTTGCTTGCTGGTATCTAGATAGGTAATTTCGATCATATAAACCTCCTTTATTCGATCTTGACTTTATTGTACTCCTTGAAAAGAGGAATGTCAAGAAAAATGATTGCGCACGCAACTTTTTTAAAAAATCTGATTAAGAAATGAAGTCAAGACTGGTTTCCAGTCTTTCCTCGACGGTTTTTTGCAGGTAAGATAGAGCTGTTTGTCCCTCATCAGTCAGGCAGATAAAACTAGCCCGTCTATCCTGATCGCAACATCGGCGACTAAGCAAACCACAGTTTTTCTCTTCTAGTCGAGCTACCATTCGAGAAACAGCGCTTGGGCTGAGATGGANTTTATCTGGCAGGTCAATTTGTCGTAGAGATTTTTCTTGGGCTAGATTCAGATAGTATAGCAGATAAAACTCTTTCAAGTTCAGCCTTTGTTCACTCTGCTGGGCAATAGTTTCTTCCAACAAGGCTTCTATTTCCTTTTGACGGCGGTTGTAGTCAAACCATTTTTCCAAATAGGTCATTGCTTTCTCCTTTCTTTTCAAAGTAAAAATCACAAAGTCATTACTGATTGTCTTTGTAACACAAGATGATTGCGCATGCAATGATTATACTACTTTTAGCTAATCCTTGCAAGAAAGAAAAATTTCGATATTTCCTTGAAATTTTCTGAAAAAAGAGTAAACTGGTATGCAAGAATTCTATTTCAAGGAGTTTGAGATGAAGTTATATGTTCAATTAATGATTCTTTTTGTGATTTCTCTAATCGGTGAGGGAATCTCCAGTTTCTTTCATCTGCCTATCCCAGGCAGTATTATCGGTTTGATTATTCTATTTCTAGCTTTACAGTTCAAGTGGCTAAGGACCAGGCATGTCAATATGGTGGGGAATTTTCTGCTGGCTAATATGACCATTCTCTTTTTGCCACCAGCAGTGGGAATCATGGAAAAGTTTGATGTGATTGCCCCCTATCTCTTGCCCATTGTCTTGATTGTCTTTTTTGCGGCTGTCATCAACATTATCCTCATCGCCCTAGTGGTTCAGTTCATCAAGAGACGTTTTGAGGGAGATTATGAGAAAGGAGATGCCAAATGAGTGAATTTGTATCCAATCCTCTGTTTGGGATTGCATTATCTATCCTAGCTTATCTAGTGGGAATGCTGATTTACAGACGTTTTCCCCATCCTTTGACAACACCTTTGCTTTTGTCAGCAATTTTTATTATCATCCTTCTTAAGGCGACGGGTATTTCTTACCAAGATTACTACCAAGGCGGGGTTTATCTGAATAACTTGATAGTCCCATCGACAGTGGCTCTAGGGATTCCGCTTTATAAGAGTTTTCACTTGATGAAGCACCATGCTCGGAGTATTCTCTTTGGTAGTCTGCTAGCAGTAGTTGTCAATACTAGCTTCACTGCCATAGTGGCGAAAATCTTTGGCATGGACTTTTTCCTAGCCATTTCTCTCTTTCCCAAGTCAGTGACAACCGCCATGGCAGTGGGAATCACAGAAAAATTGCAGGGTTTGACGACTGTGACCTTGGTTGTCGTAGTGGCAACTGGGATTTTAACTAGTGTTATTGGACCAACCCTTTTGAAGTGGTTGAAAATTGATGATCCGGTAGCAGTCGGGCTTTCCCTTGGAGGAACAGGCCACGCAGTCGGAACGGGAACCGCCTTTCGATACGGCTCTGTAGCAGGCGCCATGGGTGGCTTGGCTATCGGTGTCACCGGTATTCTCTATGTCTTTGTTAGTCCCATTATAGCCAGTTTGATATTGAGTTAAAGCAAAACCCAGCTTTCTAGCTGGGCATTTTTTATTGCAAGTTAACCTTATTTTTTAAGATATAGTAGGTTCCGAGGTAGTAGATAATTGCTAGAATGAAATCTTTGAGGATATCAACGCTAATTAGGAGGTTAAAATCATAATCCATTCGGAAGAAGATAGAAATATAGCCAATAACGATGTTAAGCACGATATAGGCTAAAATTCCCATAGCGGTACGATACTCGTTAAATAGTTGACCAATTGAGATACAAAGGTAAATAGATAAAATCCAAGTAATTGAACCCACCAGAAGAGAGAGGGCGTAGAGCCAACCGTAACCGAGATAAGGAGAGATAAATCGATAGAGGAGTGGCAAATCTTTCACTACAGGGGTGAGTGAGAAGATAATAATGATACTCAAGATAAATACAATATAGCTTATGATTGACCAAATGAGAGCACCTAGTAATTTGGCGGTGATGATCTGGTGTTCAGAGACGGGCAGAGTCAATGTAAGATAGCCCTGACGATCGTAGACACTTCCCTTGAAGCGTCGAACGATTAGAAAAATCGTCGCAATCCAGAGAGTAACGCTGAGCCCACCAAAAACTAAGATCAGAAAGCCTAACAGATAGTAGGGATCATTACCATAGCTAGTGTAGGTCTGACTAATACCAGAAATGGATGCACCAATCAAAACCGAAATTGCAAGCACAGCACCGTAGAGAGCTAGATACCATTTGTTAACATTTTTAAATTCATAACGAACTAAATTCCAAAACATAATAATCTCCTTTGTCTAAGCCTTGAACTCTTGGCGGAAGAGCTGGTCAATCGACTCACCTGACTCGTAACGAATATCATCTACATTTCCTTGACGGACGACTTTTCCGTTATTTAGGAAGATGATTTCGTCCAAGATCGGCTCAATATCTGAAATCAAGTGGGTAGAAATCAAGACAGTTGAAGTTGGTGAGTAGTTGTTGATGATGGTGTTCAAGATATAGTCACGGGCAGCCGGATCTACACCACCAATCGGTTCGTCGAGCACGTAGAGACGAGCTTCACGGCTCATAACCAGGATGAGCTGAACTTTTTCCTTGTTTCCTTTTGACAATTTCTTGAGACGATTGTTTTCATCAATGCCAAGATCTGCTAAAAGGTGCTGAGCCCGCTCAAGATTGAAATCTTGGTAGAAAGTTTTAAAGTAGGTCAGTGCTTCTTTGATTTTCATCTGTTCATTCAGATAAGTCGTGTCTGGTAGATAAGAGACAATGGCTTTGGTAGCAGGACTTGGGTCCATGTTGTTAATGAGGACACGACCTTGGTCTGGTTGGAGAAGTCCGTTGATCAGCTTGATCAAGGTTGTTTTTCCAGATCCGTTTGGACCGAGAAGCCCGACGATTTTTCCAGCGGGAATCTCAAGGGAAACATTGTTAAGGGCTGCTGTAGCCCCATAGGATTTGGATACATTTTCAAATGCTAGTAATGTCATAATTTTACACTCCTTTAATGTATTCGCTAAGCACACTTGGCAGTTCTTCTTTTTGATAGCCGAATTGAAGCATGCCCGTTACAAAGTTTTTCAGTTGCTCCTCAGAAAGCTGTTTGCGGGACTGAACGATGAGGTCCAAATCCTCAGTGACAAAACGACCAGTAGTCCGCTTGCTATAGACAAATCCTTCGCGTTCAAGGTCAGACAAGGCGCGCTGAATTGTGTTGGGATTGACCCCAGCCTCGCTCGCTAGTTCCCTTACGGTTGGGAGCTGTTGGTTGGGTTCCAGTTCATGGGAAACAATCTGTAATTTGATTTTTTCCATAATCTGCAAATAAATGGGTTTTGTATTATCAAATGACCAGGACATCATAGTCTCCTTTCTTTTTCTTTATTGTTTTAATTAAATAATACAATAAAACAAAAAACTTGTCAAGTAAAATAAGAATTGTTTTGGGAATTGCTTAAAAAATGGTATAATGAAAAGAAAACGACAAGGAGGGAAATGCATGCGTTGTCCAAAATGTGGGGCTACCAAGTCTAGTGTTGTTGATAGTCGACAAGCCGAAGAAGGAAATACCATCCGCCGAAGACGTGAGTGCGACGAGTGTCAGCATCGTTTTACAACCTATGAACGAGTAGAAGAGCGAACGCTGGTTGTCGTCAAAAAAGACGGTACGCGAGAGCAGTTTTCGAGAGATAAAATCTTTAATGGGATTATCCGCTCAGCCCAGAAACGCCCTGTGTCAAGTGATGAAATCAACATGGTGGTCAATCGTATCGAGCAAAAACTCCGCAGTCGCAGTGAGAATGAGATCCAAAGTGAATATATTGGTTCTTTAGTCATGGAAGAATTGGCGGAGCTGGATGAGATTACCTATGTTCGTTTTGCCAGTGTTTACCGTAGCTTTAAGGATGTGAGTGAGTTGGAGAGTCTGCTCCAGCAGATCACTCAGTCCTCTAAGAAGAAAAAGGAAAAGTAAATGAAGCCAAATGACCGTTTTTCTTTTCTAAAGAATAATCGGGTGTCGCAAGATACCTCTTCTCTGGTGCAGTGCTACCTCCCGATTATCGGTCAGGAGGCACTGAGCCTCTATCTATATGCTATTACTTTTTGGGATGGTGGGCAAAAGGAGCACCTCTTTGCTAATATTCTTAATCATTTGAACTTCGGGATGAATACGCTCCTCCAGTCTTTTAAAATCTTATCTGCTGTGGACTTGTTAACCCTTTATCAAAAGGGAGAGGCCTATGAATTACAGCTTCATTCTCCCCTTTCCAGTCAGAATTTTCTAAGTCATTCAGTCTATAGCAGATTATTAGAGAAAAAGATTGGGGATACAGCTGTTTCTGCTATGAAGCAGGCACCGAGTGAGGGAGAAGCATTCTCTGTTTCTTTGAGTCAAGTCTTTCCAACCCTGACTGAAGAAGTGACACCAAGCGAGTCTAAAAGCAAGTCAAAAAACGATTTTGACTTGGAACATTTCCAGCGCCTGATGGCTCGAGATGGTTTGCGTTTTGAAAACGAGCAGGCAGATGTTTTGGAATTGTTTGCCATCGCAGATGAAAAAAAATGGACCTGGTTTGAAACCTATCAATTAGCCAAGGCGACTACAGTGGCTCAGGTTATTTCTGTCAAACGCATGCGTGAAAAGATTGCGCAAAAGCAGGTTCCTTCTGACTTTAGCCCCAAAGAAATGACCATTATCAGGGAAGCCAAAAATAAAACTCCCCTACAATTTTTAGCGGAAATCAAGCAAACGCGTAAGGGGAACATCACCCAAAGTGAAAGAGAACTCCTTCATCAGATGGCGTCTTTAGGCTTGTTGGATGAAGTCATCAATATCGTCTTGCTTCTAACCTTTAACAAGGTTGATTCGGCAAATGTCAATGAGAAATATGCCATGAAGGTCGCCAATGACTATGCTTACCAAAAAATTCGAACAGCAGAAGAAGCTGTGCTTCGGATTCGAGAGCGTCAGCAAAAAGGCCAGGAAGACCAAAAATCAAAAACGAGCTCGACTAAGACCAATGTTCCCAAGTGGAGCAATCCAGAATATAAAAATCAAACCAGTGAGGAAACTCGTCTGGAACTCGAACGCAAAAAACAAGAAATGTTAGCCCGATTAGAAGAAGGAGGAGACTAGATGGAAAGTGTTGGCGACGTTATCAAGCGTCAGACAAGTCGTTTTCAGTATCAGGACCTAGTCCAGCAGATTATGAAAGACCCAGATGTAGCGACTTTTATCCAGAAAGAATCCCTCAGCCCAGAGGAGTTGAATCGTAGCATCTCCAAGTTCAACCAATATATCACAGAACGGGACAAGTTTCTTCGTGGGGATGCGGACTATATAGCGCGTGGCTATAAGCCTATCTTGGTCATGAATCACGGTTATGCGGATGTGTCTTATGAAGAAACACCAGAACTAATCGCGGCAGAAAAAGAGGCTGCGATTAAGAATCGTCTCAAGTTGATCAATCTACCAGCAAGTCTCAAGAAAGCGAAGTTGGCTCAGATTGACCTGGATGATCTAGGACGGTTGCCGATTTTTGAGAGACTCTATTCCTTTGTTGACCTTTACCCAAACATCCGAAAAGGCCTCTATCTTTACGGAGATTTTGGTGTTGGTAAGAGTTTTATGATGGCGGCCTTAGCTCACGACCTATCTGAAAAACGTGGGGCATCAACGACGATTCTCCACTATCCAAGTTTTGTCATTGATGTGAAAAATGCCATCGGTGAAGGATCTGTGAAGACCTTGGTGGATGACATCAAGTTAGCAGAGGTCTTGATCTTGGATGATATTGGTGCAGAGCAGTCGACTCCTTGGGTGCGTGATGAGATTCTTCAAGTCATTCTCCAGTATCGCATGCAGGAAGATTTGCCGACCTTCTTTACTTCCAACTTTAATTTCCAAGATTTGGAGAAGCATTTTGCTAAAGGAAAGAATGGAAATGACGAGACTTGGGAAGCTAGACGGGTCATGGAGCGAATCCGTTATTTAGCAGAGGAAACGAGACTAGAAGGAGAAAATCGCCGATGACAGAAACCATTAAACTGATGAAAGCTCATACTTCAGTTCGTCGCTTTAAGGAGCAAGAAATTCCTCAAGCAGACTTGGACGAGATTTTAACTGCTGGACAAATGGCGTCATCTTGGAAAAATTTCCAATCCTACTCTGTGATTCTTGTACGTAGTCAAGATAAGAAAGATGCCTTATATGAATTGGTTCCTCAGGAAGCCATTCGCCAGTCAGCAGCCTTTTTGCTTTTTGTTGGTGACTTGAACCGAGCTGAAAAGGGAGCAAGCCTTCATACGGACACTTTCCAACCTCAAGGGGTGGAAGGTCTCCTTATCACGTCTGTGGATGCTGCACTTGTGGGGCAAAATACCTTGCTTGCAGCAGAGAGTCTGGGATATGGTGGTGTTATCATCGGCTTAGTCCGTTACAAGTCGGAAGAAGTAGCAGCGCTTTTTAACCTGCCTGACTATACCTACCCAGTTTTTGGGATTGCCCTTGGTGTGCCAGATCAACAACATGATGTCAAACCAAGACTGCCTTTGAGCCAAGTGGTATTTGAGGAAGAATACCAAGAACAGCCAGTTGAAGCGATTTTGGACTATGACAAAGTTCAGGCGGACTATGCTGGTGCGCGTGCGACGACCTCTTGGAGTCAGCGTTTGGCAGAGCAGTTTGGTCAAGCCGAACCTAGTTCAACTCGGAAAAATCTAGAACAGAAAAAGTTATTGTAGAAAGTGAGAAAACATGGCCTTACCAACTATTGCCATTGTGGGACGTCCCAATGTTGGGAAATCAACCCTATTTAATCGAATCGCTGGTGAGCGGATCTCAATCGTAGAAGATGTCGAGGGTGTGACACGTGACCGTATCTATGCAACGGGTGAGTGGCTCAATCGTTCCTTTAGTATGATTGATACTGGAGGGATTGACGATGTCGATGCTCCCTTTATGGAGCAAATCAAGCACCAGGCAGAAATTGCCATGGAAGAAGCCGATGTCATCGTCTTTGTGGTGTCTGGGAAAGAAGGGATCACAGATGCGGACGAGTACGTAGCCCGTAAACTTTATAAAACCCATAAACCTGTTATTCTTGCGGTTAACAAGGTTGACAATCCTGAAATGCGAAATGATATCTTTGATTTCTATGCACTAGGCTTGGGCGAACCGTTACCAATTTCGTCTGTCCACGGTATCGGGACAGGGGATGTGCTGGATGCCATCGTGGAAAATCTGCCACACGAAGTCGAAGAAGAAAATCCAGATGTGATCAAATTTAGCTTGATTGGCCGTCCAAACGTTGGAAAATCAAGTTTGATCAATGCTATCTTGGGAGAAGATCGTGTGATTGCCAGTCCCGTTGCTGGTACAACTCGTGATGCTATTGATACCCATTTTACAGATGCGGATGGCCAAGAGTTTACCATGATTGATACAGCTGGTATGCGTAAGTCTGGTAAAGTCTACGAAAATACGGAGAAATACTCTGTCATGCGTGCTATGCGTGCCATTGACCGTTCAGATGTAGTCTTAATGGTGCTCAATGCAGAAGAAGGTATTCGCGAGTATGACAAGCGTATCGCAGGTTTCGCCCACGAAGCGGGTAAAGGAATGATCATCGTGGTCAATAAGTGGGATACTCTTGAGAAAGACAACCACACCATGAAGAAATGGGAAGAAGATATCCGTGAGCAGTTCCAATATCTGCCTTATGCGCCGATTGTCTTTGTTTCAGCTCTTACCAAGCAGCGTCTCCACAAACTGCCTGAGATGATCAAGCAAATCAGCGAGAGTCAAAACACCCGTATCCCTTCAGCTGTCTTGAACGATGTGATTATGGATGCCATTGCTATCAATCCAACACCGACAGACAAAGGAAAACGCCTCAAAATCTTCTACGCAACGCAAGTGGCAACCAAGCCACCAACCTTTGTCATCTTTGTCAATGAAGAAGAACTCATGCACTTCTCTTACCTGCGTTTCTTGGAAAATCAAATTCGCAAGGCCTTTGTCTTTGAAGGAACACCGATTCATCTCATCGCAAGAAAGCGGAAATAAACGACTCTTTGTCAACTGTAGTGGGTTGAAGTCAGCTAAGATCGAGAAAGGACGAATTTCGTCCTTTCTCTTTTGATGTTGAGAGCGATGAAAATTCTTTTATTGAAGTTTTCAAAATTCCGAAAACCAAAGGCATTTCGTTTGATAAGTTTAATGAGATTATTAGTCGCTTCCAATTTTGCGTTGGAATAGGGTAATTGGAGGGCGTTGACGATTTTCTCTTTGTCCTTGAGGAAGGTTTTTAAGACAGTCTGAAAAAGAGGATGAACCAGCTTTAGATTGTCCTCAATGAGTCCGAAAAATTTGTCAGGTTCCTTATTCTGGAAGTGAAAAAGCAAGAGCTGGTAGAGCTTATAGTGGTGTTTCAAATCTTCTGAATAGCTCAAAAGCTTGTCTAGAATTTCTTTATTCGTCAAGTGCATGCGAAAAGTAGGGCGATAAAAACGCTTATCACTCAATTTACGACTATCCTGTTGAATGAGCTTCCAGTAGCGCTTGATAGCCTTGTATTCATGGGATTTTCTATCGAATTGGTTCATGATTTAGACCCGCACACGGCTCATAGCACGGCTTAAGCGTTGCACAATGTGAAAGCGATCAAGTACAATTTTTGCATTTGGGAGTGAAACAGTCTGGTAGACTGTTTCAGCCTGAGCTTAGAAATTCGAAAGCGAAGTCGTTTAGCTAAGCCATAGTAAGGGCTAAACAAATCCATTGTAATGATTTTCACTTGACAACGAACAGCTCGATCGTATCGAAGAAAGTGATTTCGGATGACAGCTTGTGTCCTGCCTTCAAGAACGGTGATGATATTAAGCTTGTCAAAATCTTGCGCAATAAAGCTCATCTTCATCTCCCGATTGAAACAGTCACTCCCCTGACTGTTTCAACATCCCAAGACATAATCTCTGGAAGTCGGCTAAAGTCATGTTTAAAGTGAGAGTCATTGAGCTTGCGAATGACGGTTGAAGTTGAAATGGAAAGCTGGTGAGCGATATCGGTCATAGAAGTTTTTTCAACTAGTTTTTGAGCAATGATAGCACTTTAAACGGCGTTTTTAAGGAGAATTCTAGTAGGCATGCCAGTCGTTTCAGGGGAAGGAATCTTAGACGGTTTTTGAAAATCATATTTCTTCAGTGATTTCCTTGTGAGTATCCATATTGATGATATCTAGAATCTGGATATTAGGGTCTTTAATATCGAGTAGTTTTATGATAAAATGTAATGGTTCCATATGAATCTTTCTAATGAGTTGTTTAGTCGCTTTTCATTATAGGTCATATGGGACTTTTTTTCTACAACAAAATAGGCTCCATAATATCTATAGTGGATTTACCCATTACAAATATTATAGAGCTTCTTCTTTTAGCGCTTGTATAAAAATTGAAAGTTCTATAATGAAGTTAGTCAGCCAACTTTCCTAAAAATGAGCTGGTTCAACTAGTCTATGTTGTTAAATGAAATCTAGTTATAGGCATAAGAAAACACCTCTGTGTTATACTTGTTGTTCACCACAAACACAAGAAAGGCACAGAGATGCAAATCAATTATACTACAAAAGCTAAACACTTGACAATCCATAGTCGTCGCTTAATCGAACGATGGAAATTAGAAGGAAAATCAAATAGAGAAATCGCCTCTCTACTTGGAAAAGCTCCTCAGACCATCCACAATGAAATCAAGCGTGGTACAGTCCTACAATGTATTGGAAAGGGATGTTTCAAAGCGAAAAACTACTGTCTACTGGCCTTGACGGATCAAAGGAGCAGACACCAAATCATTCGATCAATTCCAAATAAAATCGCTGAGTCTGTCAATCAGGCTCTAAAACTTATCTTAAGACAACACAAGATTCTTTCCATCACGGCAGATAATGGAGCCGAATTCAACCGCTTATCTGATGTGTTTTCTAAGGAACATATCTACTATGCACACCCCTATGCCTCTTGGGAAAGGGGAACCAATGAGAATCACAACAGGCTCATTCGTAGATAGTTACCTAAAGGAACCAAGAAAACGACTTCCAAAGAAGTCGCCTCCATCGAAAACTGGATCAATAACTATCCTAAAAAATGCTTGGACTACAAGTCGCCCAGAGAAGACTGCTTGCTGGCTAACTTGAACTTGAAATTTAGCCTTGTATAAAAATTTAAGAAAAACGGAAATTTTTTTTATAAAAGCCTTTACAAAAAAAAATAAAGTGGTATAATTAAGTTATAAACAAGTGCAAACGTTTTCGTAAAACGTTTGCCTAAATAAAATAAAGGAGATTTGAATGATGAAAGCTACATTCAAAAATGTCTTGTCTTTCGAGTTTTGGCAGAAATTCGGTAAGGCTTTGATGGTGGTTATCGCGGTTATGCCAGCCGCTGGATTGATGATTTCAATCGGTAAGTCACTTGCAATGATTGACCCAAACCTTGCTCCCCTAGTTATTACTGGTGGCGTACTAGAGCAAATTGGTTGGGGGGTTATCGGTAACCTTCATATTTTGTTTGCCCTCGCTATTGGAGGAAGCTGGGCTAAAGAGCGCGCTGGTGGTGCTTTCGCCGCTGGTCTTGCCTTCATCTTGATTAACCGTATCACTGGTACAATCTTTGGTGTATCAGGCGATATGTTGAAAAATCCAGATGCTATGGTAACTACTTTCTTTGGTGGTTCAATCAAAGTTGCTGATTACTTTATCAGTGTTCTTGAAGCACCAGCCCTTAACATGGGTGTATTCGTAGGGATTATCTCAGGTTTTGTAGGGGCAACTGCCTATAACAAATACTACAACTACCGTAAACTTCCAGACGCACTTTCATTCTTCAACGGGAAACGTTTTGTACCGTTTGTTGTTATTCTTCGTTCAGCTATTGCAGCAATTGTACTTGCAGCTTTCTGGCCAGTAGTTCAAACAGGTATCAATAACTTTGGTATTTGGATTGCCAACTCTCAAGAAACTGCGCCAGTTCTCGCACCATTCTTGTATGGTACTTTGGAACGTTTGCTCTTGCCATTTGGTCTTCACCATATGTTGACTATCCCAATGAACTACACAGCTCTTGGTGGTACTTATGACATTTTAACTGGTGCAGCTAAAGGTACTCAAGTATTTGGTCAAGACCCACTATGGCTTGCATGGGTAACAGACCTTGTTAACCTTAAAGGTACAGATGCAAGTCACTACCAACAATTGTTAGATACTGTTCACCCAGCTCGTTTCAAAGTTGGACAAATGATCGGTTCATTCGGTATTTTGATGGGTGTGATCGTGGCTATCTACCGTAATGTCGATGCTGATAAGAAACATCAATATAAAGGTATGATGATTGCGACAGCTCTTGCAACATTCTTGACAGGGGTTACTGAACCAATCGAGTATATGTTCATGTTCATCGCAACACCGCTTTACCTTGTTTATGCAGTAGTTCAAGGTGCTGCCTTTGCTATGGCAGATATTGTTCACCTTCGTGTCCACTCATTCGGTTCAATTGAATTCTTGACTCGTACACCACTAGCAATTAATGCTGGTATTGGTATGGATATCGTTAACTTTATCTGGGTAACTGTTCTCTTTGCTGTAATCATGTACTTTATCGCAAACTTCATGATTCAAAAATTCAACTATGCAACCCCAGGACGTAACGGAAACTATGAAACTGCTGAAGGAGCTTCAGAAGGAGCTGCTTCAGGTGAAACAAAAGTTGCAGCTGCTTCTCAAGCTGTAAATATCATTAACCTTCTTGGTGGACGTGCAAACATCGTTGATGTGGATGCATGTATGACTCGTCTTCGTGTAACTGTTAAAGATGCAGATCGTGTTGGTACTGAGGAACAATGGAAAGCAGAAGGCGCTATGGGACTTGTCATGAAAGGACAAGGTGTCCAAGCTATCTACGGACCAAAAGCTGACGTATTGAAATCTGATATCCAAGATATCCTTGACTCAGGTGAAGTAATTCCTGAAACTCTTCCAAGCCAAATGACGGAAGCTCAACAAAATACTGTACATTTCAAGGGTGTAACTGAGGAAGTTTACTCAGTAGCTGATGGTCAAGTCATTGCCTTGGAACAAGTGAAAGACCCAGTTTTTGCTCAAAAAATGATGGGTGACGGATTTGCGGTAGAACCAGCAAATGGAAATATCGTATCTCCAGTTACAGGTACTGTATCAAGTATCTTCCCTACAAAACATGCTCTTGGTCTTGTGACTGAAGCAGGTCTTGAAGTACTTGTTCACATCGGTTTGGATACTGTAAGCCTTGAAGGAAAACCATTCACAGTTCACGTTTCTGAAGGACAAAAGGTTGCTGCTGGTGATCTTCTTGTTACAGCTGACTTGGATGCTATCCGTGCAGCAGGTCGTGAAACTTCAACAGTGGTTGTCTTTACAAATGGAGATGTTCTCAAATCTGTTAAATTAGAACAAACTGGTTCTCTTGCAGCTAAAACAGCAGTTGCTAAAGTAGAATTGTAATATACTTGAGGTTGGAAGCTGTTTTCCAACCTCTTGTTTTAGGAGAAAAGCATGAAATTTTTAACACTCAATACCCACAGTTGGATGGAGAAGGAAGCAGAGGAAAAATTCCAGCTCTTGCTCCAGGATATTCTTGAAAAAGACTATGATTTGATTTGTTTCCAAGAAATCAATCAAGAAATTACTTCTCCAGAAGCGGAGGTTGATCATCTTTATCAAGCTTTACCAGCGGCAGAACCCATTCATCAAGACCACTATGTGAGACTTTTGGTTGAAAAGTTGGCTGAGAAGGAGAGGACCTACTACTGGACTTGGGCTTACAATCATATCGGCTATGACCGCTACCATGAAGGTGTGGCAATCTTATCTAAAACACCTATTCAAGCACGTGAGATTTTAGTTTCAGATGTGGATGATCCAACTGACTACCATACTCGCCGTGTCGCCTTGGCAGAGACAGAAGTTGAAGGGAAGGAGCTTGCTCTTGCAAGTGTCCATCTTTCTTGGTGGGATAAAGGTTTCCAGGAGGAATGGGCACGATTTGAGGCTGTGCTGAAAGGTTTGAACAAACCTCTGATTTTAGCTGGTGATTTCAATAACCCAGCTGGTCAGGAAGGCTACCAAGCCATTCTAGCTAGTCCTCTAGAGTTACAAGATGCTTTTGAAGTTGCTAAAGAGAGAAGCGGTAGCTATACAGTTCCACCAGAAATTGATGGTTGGAAAGGCAACTCTGAACCGCTTCGAATTGACTATGTCTTTACAACGAAAGAGTTAGAAGTAGAAAGCTTGCATGTAGTTTTTGATGGTCAGAATAGTCCGCAAGTCAGCGATCATTATGGTTTGAACGCGGTATTAAATTGGAAATAAAAGCAAAAAATGAAAGGAAGCGATTCCTTTCATTTTTTTACAAAAATCCCTATAATTACTATTTTGGAGAAGGAGTTTTTTTGTATATTTGTATATTATGAGGAAATATCCACAAATAAGTTTTTAAAAATTTACGGTCAAAAAAAATCGCTAATATTAACTATTTATGATAGAATGAAAATAATGAAATAAAAGGAGGACTGGAATGTTTTTTCAGGATAGAAAGATAAAATATTCAATCCGCAAATTGTCAGTTGCTACTGTGTCCCTTGCGATTGGATTTTTGTTTGCGCCTGCGGCGCTTGGAGTCGCTCAAGTAGCTCAAGCTGATGAGCTTACGGCTACTGAACAAGTGGAGAATAAAGCAGAGAATCAGGTCTCGGTGGTCTCTTCTGCAACAGAGCAAGCAGAATCCCAGAAAGAAAGCCAAGTTGCTTTGAAGTCTGCTGCACCTGCTGCGACAGAGACAAGTCAAGCGACAGATTCGACTGTTTTTAAAAATGCTCAGCCAGCTACAGGCACAAGCCAGCCAGCTGCAGCCACTGCTCAACCAGCTTCAGCAAATGCAAGTCTAAACAAGAGCACTTTGGAGAACTACCTCAAAGAGTTGCGTAGCAAGGACTTTTCAAGTAAGACAGACGATAGTCTAGAAATCTTGAATGGTGTAATGACAGCTGCCGATGGTGTGCTTCAAACTGCAACAAAGCAAGAAGAAATTGATAAGGTTTATCGCAATCTAGTGACTTTTGTCAACTCAGGTCTTCGTGATAAAAATCCGAAAGTCATCCCAGACAAGGATAAGACTCCTCGTTCGGCACTTTATGAGTTTGAAAGTGCTACACCAGGAAAAACAACTCCGCTTGCTCTGAACTACTTGAAGCCAGAAGACACAAAAATCTACAAAAAAGGCGATAAAGTAAAGGCCATCCAGCCAACTGAAACAACTTATATAGAGAATGATGGAAGTGGTAGATGGACCTTTAAGGGCTATGACTATGATAGCCAGGTGATTGATAAAGATGATGTTTTCTTCACAGGGAAGTGGGAGTATACACCAACACCATACAAGGCTACCTATAGAGCGGTTAATGGTTCACCTGGAAAAACTCCGCCACCTTATGTTGCAAACTGGAGTCCAGAAGATAAAAGAAGATTTGCTGAGGGTGAAGTAGTAAAAGCACAAGAATTTCACTGGGTTTTTTATACTTCAGAAGAATTTCCTAACCGAAAAGGTTACTGGGCTTTGACTGGCTTTGATGCTCCAAGTAAAGTGGTAAATAATGGTGATGTGGAGTTCGTAGGAACTTGGAAATACTTTGAGGATGTCACTGTATCCTACAAGCCTATGAACCAGTACGATTTTGAGAATTTTTATAATTTACCAAGTAGTCCTAAGACCTCACGTGACGAATATAAATTACCTCTTCCTAAGGAGATAAAAGATCTAGAAAGTAAGCTATACGATTACAAGCTTTCTCTCAATCAGTTTGATAAACGTGATGAGCATTTACCTAAAAATATACTGGATACGCTAGCAGCTTTGCTTCGCTACGATGAAGCCCAAAATCTCTACAAACCCTTTTATGATGCGGAAAATGAAGGAAATTGGACCTTTGAGGAAGATGTAGTAGATTTAACCTTCAGTCGTGAACTAGAGCGGGCGGCTACATATGGGGAAATACCAAAAGTTACAATACCATTGGAGTTTGTATTTAAAGGGGTTCCTCGGAAACCGACTTACGAGTTTCTCAGTGGGACTGCTGGCAAAGCACTACCTGCTGAGATCAATAATCTGAAGCCGGTAGATATGCCTGAATGGGAGTATGCAAAGAGAAAGCAATACCCGAAAGGTGAGATGGTTGAGTCTGTTAGACCGACTCAAGAGTCCTACTATGATGCAGTTAACAAGGGTACCTGGACCTTTACAGGCTACGATTTTACTAAAAAACCAGTAAGTGAGTGGGATCATAAAGGATGGAACCTTAAGTTTACAGGTACTTGGACTTTTGTAGCGGATAAGTACTCAGAAAACTATGAATTTGTTAGCTCAGATCCTAGTCGATCTCTACCAGCTGCAGTTAAGGCCTTGACGCCAAGTAATACAAATACTTACAAAAATGGCGAAACTGTATTTGCGGAATATCCACGTGAGACGACCTACATGGACTTTGATAACGAGGGTACTTGGAAATTTGATGGCTATGACGCTAATAGCAAGGTAGTTAATCAAGATAAAGTTCTCTTTACAGGTAAATGGTCTTTCGCACCACACAGAGATAAGATTGTTTCCTTTGACTTTGTCAGTGATACCCCAGGGAAGGCTATTCCAGATGATTTGAAGGCGCAAATTCCAGCTTCTATCACGACTTCTCCGAAAGAGTATTCTGACAATGTCTATAATGCTATTGGCTATTTGTATCAATACAATGATACAGAAAATGATGGTATATGGGTTCCTCAGCAGATTCCTCAGCGAAAGGAGGACGTTGAGAAACCAGCTGACGATGAGGATTCTACCTACACTGTTCATTGGAAATTTGAACCGACCAAGCATAGTGTTTACTATGACTTCTATACAGATTCAAAAGATGATTCTGGTCAAGAGCTCTATCCACCATCAACTTTGTTTGATCTAATCACTTATGAAAGAGAATTTGTCAAGGGTGAAAAAGCTCGCGTTAAAATGCCGTCTAAAACAAGAATTGAGGATCCAGATGGCAGAGGAACTTGGGTATTTGATGACTACTATGAAGATGATAATACGACTATTTCTCCACGTGTGAAAACAGTAGGGACAGGAGACGTTATCTTTAGAGGAAGATGGATTTTGGTTCCTACTGATCAGTCTGATACAATCTACAGAGTGGAGTATAAATTTACTAACTTGACTCCTGCTTATCCTCTTCCAAACAAGATTCGTGACATGCTTCCAGCTGGCACTGATTTCGTTGCACGAGCTGACGATTACAAAGATGCAAGCAAACTTGACACAACCACAGTAACTGTTCCAACTGGTACTTGGACTTTCCATGGTTTTGATGCGGATAAATACGGAAAAGCTATTGCAGGTACGAAAGTGAAGACCATCACAGGATCTTGGAGCTTTACGCCAAATGGTGTAGACTATCAGTTCCAATCAACCAATCCTGCTTTTGCACTACCAGATCATATCACCAAGTTGACTCCGAAAAATCCTTATGATTACAAGTTATATCCTAAGGAAATTCTGGCTGAACAACCAAGTCAAACGACTTATGTTGATACAGCAAATAAAGTGACTTGGACATTTGCAGGATACGATAAAGAAAAAATCGTTGTAGCAGAAGGCAGACAGACTTTCCTTGGAAGCTGGGTACCTACTCCAAACCCAGAATATGTATTCAAATCATCTAAAGCGGGTGTTCCATTACCACAAAGTATTTTGGGAATGCTTCCAAATGATGAAGCTTCTTATAAGGTTGGTGACACCATTGTAGCCAAACAACCTGCTAAAGAATCAGTAGTTGAAGAAGAAAAAGACTATGTCTGGACCTTCAAAGGTTACGATCAGAAGAATGCGACGTATAATGGCAAGCGTGTGACATTTACAGGTATCTGGGAAGTAACGCCTAGACCGCATCATGTAAGCTATACTTTTGTAAGTGTTACATCTGGTGTTGATTTGCCTGAATTTATCCAGAAGAAAGCACCAAAAGACAGCTCAAGCTATTACAACATGCAAAAAGTTGTACCAGAAGAGTTGACTAAAACGACTTACAAAGATGATATGAACGATGGTACCTGGACTTTCGTTGGTTACGATGCCAAAAGTAAGATTGTGAAAAAAGCTGATTTGACTTTCACAGGTAAGTGGAAGTTTGAAGCTAACAAGTACCAAGCTACTTACAGTTTCGCAAGTGCGACAGCAGGTAAAGCTCTTCCAGCGGAAATCACCGCTTTGATTCCAAGCGACAGTGCAAGATATGTGAATGGAGACTCTGTTTCTGCTAAACAACCATCCCAAACCACTTACACCGACGCAGTGAACGACGGCACATGGACCTTCAAGGGTTACGACGCAGCTAGCGTCGTTATCAACAAGTCCGATGTGGAGTTTGTAGGTAAATGGGCCTTTGAAGCTAACAAGTACCAAGCTACTTACAGTTTCGCAAGTGCAACAGCAGGTAAGCAACTTCCAGCAGGTATCGCAACGCTGCTTCCAAGTGACAGTGCAACTTATGTGAATGGGGACTCTGTTTCCGCTCAACAACCATCTCAAACCACATACACAGATAGTGTGAACGACGGCATCTGGACCTTCAAGGGCTATGACGCAGCTAGCACCGTTGTCAACAAGTCCAATGTAGAGTTTGTAGGTAACTGGGCCTTTGAAGCTAATAAGTATCAAGCTACTTACAGTTTCGCAAGTGCAACAGCAGGCAAGCAACTTCCAGCAGGCATTGCAACACTACTTCCAAGCGACAGTGCAACATATGTGAATGATGCCTCTGTTTCCGCTAAACAACCATCCCAAACCACTTACACCGACGCAGTGAACGACGGCACATGGACCTTCAAGGGCTATGACGCAGCTAGCGCCGTTGTCAACAAGTCCAATGTTGGGTTTGTAGGTAACTGGACCTTTGAAGCCAACAAGTACCAAGCAAGCTACCGCTTCGAGAGCGCCACATCAGGAAAAGCTCTTCCGGCAGGCATTGCAACACTACTTCCAAGCGACAGTGCAAGATATGTGAATGGTGACACTGTTTCCGCTCAACAACCATCCCAAACCACTTACACAGATACTGTGAACGACGGCACATGGACCTTCAAGGGCTATGACGCAGCTAGCGCCGTTGTCAACAAGGCTAATGTAGAGTTTGTAGGTAACTGGGCCTTTGAAGCTAACAAGTATCAAGCAAGTTACCGCTTCGAGAGCGCCACATCAGGAAAAGCTCTTCCAGTAGCTATCGCAGCATTGACTCCAAGCGACAGTGCAAGATATGTGAATGGTGCCTCTGTTTCCGCTCAACAACCATCTCAAACGACCTACACAGATACTGTGAATGACGGCACCTGGACCTTCAAGGGCTACGATGCAGAAAATGCAGTCGTGAACAAGGCTGATGTAGAGTTTGTAGGTAAATGGACCTTTGAAGCCAACAAGTACCAAGCGACTTACCGCTTCGAGAGCGAAGGAACAAGTAAAGCTCTTCCAGCAGCCATCGCAGCCTTGACCCCAAGCGACAGTGCAACATATGTGAATGGTGCCTCTGTTTCCGCTCAACAACCAGTGCAAGCGACCTACACAGATACTGTGAACGATGGCACATGGACCTTCAAGGGTTACGACGCAGCTAGCGCCGTTGTCAACAAGGCTAATGTATCCTTCGTCGGTAAATGGACCTTTGAAGCTAACAAGTACCAAGCGACTTATCGCTTCGAGAGCGCAACAGCAGGTAAGCAACTTCCAGCAGCTATCGCAGCATTAACACCAAGCGACAGTGCAACTTATGAGAACGGTAACTCTGTTTCCGCTAAACAACCAGCGCAAGCGACCTACACAGATACTGTGAACGACGGCACTTGGACCTTCAAGGGTTACGACGCAACTAGCGCCGTTGTCAACAAGTCCAATGTTGAGTTTGTAGGTAATTGGACCTTTGAAGCCAACAAGTACCAAGCAAGCTACCGCTTCGAGAGCGCCACATCAGGAAAAGCTCTTCCAGCAGGTATCGCAACGCTGCTTCCAAGCGACAGTGCAACATATGTGAATGGTAACCCTGTTTCCGCTCAACAACCATCCCAAACCACTTACACCGACGCAGTGAACGACGGCACATGGACCTTCAAGGGCTATGACGCAGCTAGCGCCGTTGTCAACAAGTCTGATGTAGAGTTTGTAGGTAAGTGGGAATTCAAGGCGAATCCGACAAATGCTGAAACTTATACGCCTCAAGTAACGGAAGAAACTATCAAGGTTGGAGAAACACCTGACTTGACCGATAATGTGAAGAACTTGACAAGCCTTCCAGCTGGCACTAAGGTAGTAGATATCACACCTGTGGGTCAAATTGACATAACAAAACCAGGAACTTACACAGGTAAGGTACGAGTTGATTATCCAGATGGTTCTTCTACTGAAGTTCCTGTACCAGTTAATGTTTTACCTGCACCGGTAACTGAAACCTATCAAGTGACTTATCGCTTCGAAAGTGCAACCGCAGACAACAACTTGCCAGCAGAAGTATTGAGCTTACTTCCACAAAGTGGAACATATACTACAAGTTCTTCTGCAGCGATTGCTTTCGTTCCAGAAGCACCGATGCCTGTAGAAGTTGCTGTTGCAAATGGTACATGGACATTCTTAGGTTACCAAGAAGTGGAAGAGGGGGCAAATCTAACCTTCGTCGGTAAGTGGGTCTTTGAAGCTAAGCAAGATCCTAGTCCACAACCACAGCCGGCACCAACGCCACAACCAGCACCTCAACCAAATCCAGTTCCACCAGTTAATCCAGGAGGAGAGCAGGGGGCTGATAATAATCAGGCAAATAGACATCAACCAGAACAACCAAGAAAACCTGAAGAGAATCCACCAGCTCAAAGTCCAGCAGGAGAAAAAGCAAAACAAGCTACATTGCCAAATACGGGTAGCACTGCACCACTTTCACTCACTGGACTAATGACTAGCTCTCTTCTTGCAGGTCTAGCAGCGTTGCTTCTTGGTCGCAAGCGGAAAGATGATTAAGCACTAATTTTATCTAGAAGCTTTCGACTTTTACAAGATTCTTAAGCAACTGTTTGACTGTTTGACAAATCAATCTGAGTTGCAAGCTTTAAGGCTGAGAGAAGACCAATTTGGTCTTCTCTTTTTGCATTTTGGATAGAAAGCAAATGTGTGATTTTTAGTATAAGAGAGGTATTTGGAGAAATTGAGAGCCTTGTGATAGGTCAGATGAGTCGGACTACTGAAAATGTTCAAAATATGGTATAATGGTTAGATGAATAGAATCGAGGATAGTATGTCATTTACGAAATTTCAGTTTAAAAACTATATAGAAAAGGCTTTGGAGGAGTTGAAATTTACAACTCCAACAGAGGTTCAAGATAAGTTAATTCCTATTGTCTTGGCAGGTCGCGACTTGGTTGGGGAATCAAAAACAGGTTCAGGAAAGACCCATACTTTCTTGTTACCAATTTTCCAGCAATTGGATGAAAAGAGCGATAGTGTGCAAGCAGTGATTACGGCTCCAAGTCGTGAGTTAGCTACTCAGATTTACCAAGCAGCTCGTCAGATTGCAGCTCACTCAGATGTCGAAGTTCGTGTGGTTAATTATGTGGGTGGTACGGATAAGGCGCGTCAGATTGAAAAACTTGCCAGTAACCAACCACATATCGTTATCGGAACGCCAGGTCGCATCTATGACTTGGTCAAATCTGGTGATTTGGCTATTCACAAGGCTAAGACCTTTGTCGTCGATGAAGCCGATATGACCTTGGATATGGGATTCTTAGAGACAGTCGATAAGATTGCAGGGAGCCTTCCAAAAGACTTGCAATTCATGGTCTTTTCAGCAACTATTCCACAAAAATTACAACCGTTCTTGAAAAAATACTTGTCAAATCCTGTCATGGAAAGAATCAAGACTAAGACAGTTATCTCAGATACCATTGATAACTGGTTGATTTCGACCAAGGGCCGTGACAAGAATGCTCAGATTTATGAATTGACTCAAGTTATGCAGCCTTATCTAGCAATGATTTTTGTGAATACCAAGACGCGGGCAGATGAATTGCATGCATACTTGACTGCTCAAGGATTGAAGGTGGCTAAGATTCATGGAGATATTGCACCTCGAGAGCGCAAGCGGATTATGAATCAGGTGAAGAATCTTGATTTTGAGTACATTGTCGCAACAGACTTGGCAGCGCGTGGAATTGACATTGAAGGTGTCAGCCATGTTATCAATGATGCCATTCCGCAAGACTTGTCCTTCTTTGTACACCGTGTTGGACGAACTGGACGCAATGGCCTACCCGGTACAGCTATTACCCTTTACCAGCCAAGTGATGACTCGGATATCCGTGAGTTGGAAAAATTAGGGATTAAGTTTACTCCTAAGATGGTAAAAGATGGAGAGTTTCAAGATACCTATGACCGTGATCGTCGTGCTAATCGTGAAAAGAAGCAGGATAAGCTTGATATTGAAATGATTGGCTTGGTTAAAAAGAAAAAGAAAAAAGTCAAACCAGGCTATAAGAAGAAGATTCAATGGGCGGTGGATGAAAAACGCCGCAAAACCAAGCGTGCTGAAAATCGTGCTCGTGGCCGTGCAGAGCGTAAAGCCAAACGCCAAACTTTCTAAGAACAAAATTGGAGCTGAATGGCTCCTTTTTGTAACTTCATTTTATAAATCATCGAAAAGAATGCAAAAATGAGTAAAAAGTGATATAATGATAAGGTTATATAGTCCCGATAAGATGGTAGGAATTTCTATCAGTACTTTGTAACTCTATAACAATATTTTTTAAGGGGGGACATTTTTATGTCAGAACGTAAATTATTCACGTCTGAATCTGTATCTGAGGGGCATCCAGATAAGATTGCAGACCAAATTTCAGATGCAATTTTGGATGCTATTTTAGCTAAGGATCCAGAGGCGCACGTTGCTGCTGAGACAGCTGTCTATACTGGTTCCGTCCATGTTTTTGGTGAAATTTCTACAAATGCCTATGTGGATATCAACCGTGTGGTTCGTGATACCATTGCAGAGATTGGCTATACGAATGCAGAATATGGTTTTTCTGCGGAAACAGTTGGAGTTCATCCGTCGCTTGTTGAGCAGTCACCAGATATTGCCCAAGGTGTTAACGAAGCCTTAGAAGTCCGTGGGAATGCAGATCAAGATCCGCTTGATTTGATCGGAGCTGGAGATCAAGGTCTCATGTTTGGATTTGCAGTGGATGAAACAGAAGAACTCATGCCATTACCAATCTCACTCAGCCACAAGTTAGTTCGTCGTTTGGCAGAACTTCGTAAGTCTGGTGAAATCAGTTATCTTCGCCCAGATGCCAAATCACAAGTTACAGTTGAGTACGATGAAAATGACCGTCCAGTACGTGTGGACACAGTCGTTATTTCAACTCAGCACGATCCAGAAGCTACTAATGAACAAATCCATCAAGATGTGATTGACAAGGTCATCAAAGAAGTTATTCCGGCTTCTTACTTGGATGAGCAAACAAAATTCTTTATCAATCCGACTGGTCGTTTCGTAATCGGTGGACCTCAAGGAGACTCAGGTTTGACTGGCCGTAAGATTATTGTGGACACTTATGGTGGCTACTCTCGCCATGGTGGTGGTGCCTTCTCTGGTAAGGATGCGACGAAGGTGGACCGTTCAGCCTCTTATGCAGCTCGCTACATTGCCAAGAATATCGTGGCAGCAGGTCTTGCTAAGAAAGTAGAAGTGCAATTGGCCTATGCCATCGGTGTGGCACAGCCTGTTTCTGTTCGTATCGATACTTTCGGTACAGGAACAGTAGCTGAAAGCAAGCTTGAAAAAGCAGCGCGTCAAATCTTTGATCTTCGCCCTGCAGGAATTATCCAAATGCTGGATCTTAAACGTCCAATTTACCGTCAAACAGCGGCATATGGTCACATGGGACGTACAGATATTGACCTTCCATGGGAACGTTTAGACAAGGTAGAGGCTTTGAAAGAAGCGGTGAAATAAAATTAAAAGATTGGTAGTACACAACTACCAATCTTTTTTGTAAGTGAAGACCAGCTTTTAAGTTGGTCTTCTTATTTTATAGGGATTGAAATCTCAATCAATTTATCCGAATAGAGGGTTTTGATATTGGCTTCATCAATGCTTCCTTTATCGATTTTACGTTTCAAGAAGAAGTCTTGGATGGTTTCGATTTCAGGTTCACGAATAGCTCGGTGTTTGTTGGAAATGAGGATTTCATAGTGAAGCGGGGCTTGTGTGAAAACTACATCTGTATTTCCAGCAGAATAGACCTCGACAAGAGTTGCGTCTGTGCTTTCTAATTGGCTTTTAACAAGTTGCGAGTGTGAATTTGTCGTATTGATAAGCTTCATAACAGTTCCTCCGATTTTCTAACTCTATTATAGCACTTTTTGGATAAAATCGTGTATTTTAGTCAATTCTATGCTGAATTTTCCAAGCTTCTATTCCCCATTTATGGCTACCACGTTTGAGTTTTTCAATTGCTTCATCAATAGGAAACCAAGCAATATGATTAAAATCTTCCAATGGTTTTTGTACTTCTTGGAAAGAAATAGCTTCATAGAGATAAGCTGGGTTGTAGTAGTAGGTATCACGGTGGCGAGAGTAGAAATACTCATCAGCTTGTCCATAATAGGTTCCGATTTCAGCTGTAAAGCCAAGTTCTTCGATTAGTTCTCTCTTCAGTGCTCCTTGATGATCTTCGCCCGCTTCAATCTCTCCACCTGGCAAGAACCAAGCACCATTGGGAGCTTGGACTAAGACAATTTGTTTTTTCTCCGTATCCGGAATAACTGCGTACACACCATAGCGGGGCTGGTAGGTCACATTCTCTTTTTTTTCACCAAAAGTTGGGTTTGCCATTACATTTTCCTCATTCTCTAGTATCTTTATTATTATCATAATGGACAAGGAGCTAGCTGTCAAGAATAAACAGTTATTTTAGTAAAAAAAGTGCAGAAAATGATAGACTTCCTGCACCTGTTAGATCGTTTTATTCTTCTTTTTCAGAAGTATTCTCTTCTGCTTTCTCACTTTTCTTGGCAGATTTGATTTGAATCTTGCCATTGCTTGTCATGACTGCCTTGAGGTCTTTTTCACTCGAATTTTCAAGGTAGTAGTCTGTGATAGCATCCTCGATATAGTCTTGAATAGTACGGCGGAGTGGGCGTGCACCCATTTTTGGATCATATCCCAAGTCAACCAACTTTTCCTTGACCTTGTCTGTCACATCGAGGTGGATATTGTTGCTAGAGAGGCGTTTGTTGACATCTGCTAGCATGAGTTCGACGATTTGGAGAAGGTTGTCCTTGCTGAGAGGTTTAAATTCGATGATGCCGTCAAAACGGTTCATAAACTCAGGACTAAAGAAGTTGCCGAGTTCACCGAGAACAGAGTTGGTTCGGCCTTCACGAGCTGCCCCAAAACCAACACTGGCTTCGGTCTTACCCGTACCAGCATTGGAGGTCATGATAATGATAGCATCCTTAAAGCTAACTGTGCGTCCTTGCCCATCAGTCAAACGACCATCGTCCAAGACTTGAAGGAACATGTGCATCACATCTGGGTGGGCTTTTTCAACTTCATCGAGAAGGATGAGTGAGTAAGGATTGCGACGAACCTTTTCAGTCAGTTGACCAGCTTCATCATAGCCTACATAGCCTGGAGGGGAACCGACTAATTTAGCCACACTGTGTTTTTCCATGTATTCGCTCATGTCAAAGCGAATCATGCTGTCAGCAGAGCCAAAGAGCTCAATGGCTAGTTGTTTGGAAAGTTCTGTCTTACCGACACCAGTTGGTCCGACAAAGAGGAAGCTTCCGATTGGCCGGTTAGGAGTTCCAAGCCCAACTCGATTACGACGGATGGCCTTGGCAATCTTATCAACAGCTTCATCTTGACCAATGATATGAGCTTTGAGGTCGTCTGCTAGATGGATAAGCTGAGACTGTTCTTTTTCTTTGAGTTCTCCGACAGGGATATTAGTTTTCTGCTCAATGATATGTTCAATGGTTTTCTCGCTGATGATTGGAGTATCCTGATCGGTCACCTTGTTCTTTTGCATTTCCTTGTACTTGGCAATCTGATCGCGGAAATAGGCAGCCTTTTCAAAGTCTTCCTCTCGTGTAGCTTGAGCCTTGAGATTTTCAGCCTCAATTAAGCGCTGATCAATCACTTTAGGATCAACAAAGTTCAGTGTCAGATTCATCTTAGAACCGGCTTCATCCAACAGATCAATAGCCTTGTCAGGTAAGAAGCGGTCTTGGATGTAGCGGTTGGAAAGATTTGCAGCAGCTTCAATAGCAGCGTCTGTGTACTTGACGTGATGGTAGTCTTCGTATTTCTTTTGAATCCCTTTGAGGATGGTAATGGTTTCTTCGACAGTTGGTTCATCTACCTTGACAGGCTGCATACGGCGCTCTAGAGCAGCATCTTTTTCAATGATACGGTATTCATTGAGAGTAGTGGCACCGACCAGTTGCAATTCACCACGGGCAAGGGCAGGTTTGAGGATATTTCCTGCATCCATATTGCCATCGCCAGCAGATCCTGCACCAACAATTTCATGGATTTCATCGATAAAGAGGATGATATCCTCGCGTTTGCGAATTTCTTCCATGAGCTTTTGCATACGCTCTTCAAATTGGCCTCGAATACCCGTTCCTTGAACTAGACTGACCACATCCAAACGGATAACTTGCTTGCCTTGGAGTTTATGGGGAACATCGCCATCGACAATTTTTTGAGCCAGGCCTTCGACAACGGCTGTTTTACCAACACCTGGTTCTCCGATGAGGACAGGATTGTTCTTGGTTCGACGGTTGAGAATCTCGATGACACGGATAATCTCTTCGTCACGACCGATAACAGGGTCAATATCTCCCCGACGAGCAATCTCAGTAATGTTGATACCATATTCCTCTAGGAGCCCTCTTTCTTGGCTAGGAGGTGTTTGAAGTGGACCGCGGTTTTGAGGCCCATAACCCCCATTTCCACCGTGACCATCACCTGATTGAGTGGGAGGGACGTTATTAGAAGAAGGTTTGAAATTGTTCAAATCATTGAAAAAGTCTCCGAAAGGATCAAAGTCATGATTATTTAAGTCAGTCATTCCCTTAAAGAGGGTATTGTTTGGGTCTGTTTTGATAATTTTATAGCAATTTTGACAGAGATCAATTTGTTTTTGCTGTCCATTGATATTGGTATACAGATGAATTGTTGAGTCGTTTATTTTACAGTTTTGACAGAGCATACATCTACCTCATTTCATTCTTATTCTTGGCCTAAGAAAAAGGTCAAGAATAGTCAAAGTTTTATACTCTCATTATAGCATGATTAAGGTGTAAAGCAAGTAAAAAGATTGGGAAGTGGTCGTTTTTAAAAGAAGGATTTATGGAGAATCCAGCGACATTGAAGGTAAAAAAAATCCCATTTGTGGTGACAAAAAGGATTCTCATTCATCGGGCCTTACTGCCCGTTGTTTTTATACTAGTAAAGGAGTTCGTAGATCTCCATTGCAATCAAATCAATGCTATCAAAGGTATAAGTTTCACGTGCTTCAACATCGCGAAGGGTGAAGAGTGATCCGTTTTCTTCGTCATAGCTGTATGCAACTTCTGCAACAACAACTCCTTCACGTTCAAAATTACGTTTTAGATTTCCGCCATCTTTTGTCATAGCTTCTAGGCGGTTGATGATTCTAACCAAATGTGATTCCATTATGATTCTCCTCCATTTCTTATCGTTACTATTTTACCATAAACCACGGGGACTTGACTAGAAAAAACTAAGATTTCTCGCTATTTCTCTTTTGCATAAAATTATTGGTGAAAATCAGTGAAAAAATATTGAATTTTAATTCAAGATATGTTATAATCATACAAACTAATGTTTAGAAAGCTGAGTTTATATGAATTTTTCCTTTTTACCAAAGTATTTACCTTATTTTAATTACGGAGCTCTTATCACTGTAGTGATTTCAATTCTGGTAGTCTTTTTCGGTACCATTCTAGGTGTCTTATTGGCCTTTGCTCAACGCTCACGTTTTAAACCTCTTGTCTGGTTTGCGAATATCTATGTATGGATTTTCCGAGGAACACCGATGATGGTTCAGATTATGATTGCCTTTGCTCTTATGCATATCAATGCTCCGACTATTCAAGTGGGAATTTTAGGAGTTGATCTTTCTCGTTTGATTCCTGGTATTCTGATTATCTCGATGAACAGTGGAGCTTACGTTTCAGAAACTGTTCGTGCGGGGATCAATGCGGTTTCTAAAGGTCAGTTAGAGGCCGCATACTCTCTTGGGATTCGTCCTAAAAATGCCATGCGCTATGTCATTTTGCCACAGGCAATCAAAAATATTCTTCCAGCATTGGGAAATGAATTTATCACCATTATCAAGGATAGTTCGCTTTTGTCAACAATCGGAGTCATGGAACTTTGGAATGGAGCTACAACGGTAGCAACGACGACCTATCTACCTTTAACGCCTCTTTTATTTGCAGCCTGTTACTATTTGATTATGACCTCTGTTTTGACAGTGGCTTTGAAGGCATTTGAAAATTACATTGGACAAGGAGACAAAAAATAATGATAGAAACCTTGATTAAAATTGAAGGCTTGCATAAGTCTTTTGGGAAGAATGAAGTTTTAAAAGGCATCAATCTTGAGATTAAACGAGGAGAAGTTGTGGTAATTATCGGTCCGTCAGGGAGCGGGAAATCAACCCTTCTTCGTTCGATGAATCTGCTCGAAGAAGCAAGTAAGGGAAAGGTTATCTTTGAAGGAGTCGATATTACGGATAAGAAGAATGATCTTTTTGCTATGCGTGAAAAGATGGGCATGGTATTCCAACAATTCAACCTCTTTCCAAATATGACGGTGATGGAAAACATCACCCTGTCTCCAATCAAAACCAAAGGTGAAAGCAAGGAAGTTGCGGAGAAAAGAGCACAAGAACTGCTAGAAAAAGTCGGCCTACCAGATAAGGCGACGGCCTATCCACAGAGTTTGTCAGGTGGCCAGCAACAACGGATTGCTATCGCACGTGGACTGGCAATGGAGCCAGACGTTTTGCTCTTTGATGAACCGACTTCAGCCCTAGACCCTGAGATGGTTGGGGAAGTTCTAGCTGTTATGCAAGACCTTGCTAAGTCGGGGATGACCATGGTGATTGTGACTCATGAAATGGGCTTTGCGCGTGAGGTAGCAGACCGTGTTATCTTTGTGGCGGATGGGGTTGTTGTCGAAGATGGAAGGCCAGAAGAGATTTTCGATCAAACAAAAGAACAACGGACCAAGGATTTTTTGAGTAAGGTTTTGTAAGACCTCATTTTTAGAAGAAGTGGAGTAGAAATCATGGCTTCAAGTAAGGAATATTTAGCCTTTATTCTCGATCAGCTATCGGAGTTAGAGGAGATGAGTTATCGTTCAATGATGGGAGAGTATATCCTTTATTATCGTGGGAAGATTATTGGGGGAATCTATGATAATCGTTTGTTATTGAAGCCTGTGAAGGTGGTTTTGGATCAACTGGGACAGACTAGGCTTGAACGTCCTTATGAAGGAGCCAAAGAGATGATTTTACTAGAAGACCTTGAAGACAAGTTATTTCTAGCGAGACTAATCAAGGATATGTACGAAGTTTTGCCTGCTCCCAAGGTCAAAAAGAAAGCATGATAGACTTGCCTAAGATAAATAGGCACTAAAAGCTCGATAAGAGCTTTTTCTTATAGTTTCAAACTATAAGGTCTATTAGTCAAGAAGTGTTAGAATGCCAAGGTATTTTTTGATATAATAGAGGATATTTGATAGAAAAGAGAAGAAATATGGCACAGATTATTGATGGGAAGGCTCTTGCGGCTAAGTTACAAGGACAGTTGGCTGAAAAGACTGCCAAACTAAAAGAAGAAACAGGTCTAGTTCCAGGCTTGGTGGTGATTTTGGTGGGGGACAATCCTGCCAGCCAAGTCTACGTTCGCAACAAGGAACGGTCAGCTCTTGCTGCTGGTTTCCGTAGTGAAGTAGTGCGAGTTCCTGAGACCATTACCCAAGCGGAATTGTTGGACTTGATTGCTAAATACAATCAAGATTCAGCTTGGCATGGGATTTTGGTTCAGTTACCTTTACCCAAACATATCGATGAAGAGGCAGTTTTATTAGCCATTGACCCCGAAAAAGATGTGGATGGTTTCCATCCCCTAAACATGGGTCGCCTCTGGTCTGGTCATCCAGTTATGATTCCTTCGACACCTGCAGGAATTATGGAAATGTTTCATGAATATGGGATTGATCTAGAAGGTAAAAATGCGGTTGTCATCGGTCGTTCAAATATCGTTGGAAAACCGATGGCTCAGCTTCTTTTAGCCAAGAATGCTACTGTTACTCTAACTCATTCCCGTACAGAAGATCTAGCTCAAGTAGCATCGCAAGCAGATATTCTTGTCGTTGCAATCGGTCGCGCTAAGTTTGTGACTGCTGACTTTGTCAAACCAGGAGCGGTTGTCATTGACGTTGGGATGAACCGAGATGAAAATGGCAAGCTTTGTGGAGATGTTGATTATGATGCTGTTGCACCACTGGCTAGTCACATCACACCTGTACCTGGTGGAGTTGGTCCTATGACGATTACCATGCTAATGGAGCAAACCTATCAGTCAGCGCTTCGAACACTAAACAAGGACTAGGAAAATGAAATTCGTATTTGACCTGGATGGAACGCTATCTTTTGACTACATGACCATAGACGAGGAGATTCAGCAGGTTCTTTTAAAGGCTGAAGATTATGGTCATGAGCTTGTGTTTGCATCAGCTCGCTCTTATCGGGATTGTTTGGGTTTATTAGGTTCCGAACTCAGTCAGCGCTTGGTCATAGGGTTGAATGGAGGCGTAGCCTATCATCTGGGGAAGGCTATCTTCGAAAGGAATCTCGATGCTAAAGTTTATCAGGCGCTAGTGGATTATTGCCAGACTTATAATCTCCCTTTCTTTGTAGATGATTGCTTTGACTATAGTGGTCAGATTGTGGAGAAGATTCCATTTTTCTCCAGTGTGGACCCCCTAAAGGTAGCTCGTCATCAGAAACTCGAGGACTTAGGGACTCCGATTAAGATAGTCGTTTATATGGGCGACCACGAGGATTTGCTTGATGATCTGCTTGGTCAGTTAGAAAGACTGGGGCAGGCTCATCTGTCTTATCATGCGCATGAAAAGTGTCTTTATGTCAACCCCTTAGATACTCACAAGGCTACAACAGTTGAAACGTTATGTGGGGAAAACTTCATCGCCTTTGGAAATGATCAAAACGATATTGAACTGTTTAAGACATCTCTTTATTCAGTTCAGATAGGAGACTTTGCTGGCCTTACTCCATATGCAGATGAAACGTTAGAGCTAAAAGGAGCTCCTTCTCCAGCAGTAGCAGCCAAAATCTTACAGACTTTTGCGGAATTTAAGGGAAAATAGTGTAGAAGGAGGTAGAACAAGGTTCGCCTTCTTTTTATGTAGAGTAATGCAGTCTATAAACTATAAATTTGAAGTTTGAAAAAGATATTAATGGAATTCAATTTGTAGTAGAAAGAATCTAGAATCGAAAGCTATTTTCATTGCAACTATTCCTTTTAAATGACCCCTTCTTATATATCATTTTATTGGGTTAAATTAATGGAAAATAATTGCAATTTAAGGTGCGTTTTGATATATTTAATATATAAAATATATTATAAAACTTGGTACTTGTTTGTGTATTCAGAAGGAGGTTATTTTTTAAAATAAAGTAAACGCTTACTTTGTATCAAGAAAAAGAAATGAGGATTTTAATGAACAAAAGACTTTTTGATAAACGTTGTCATTATAGCATTCGTAAATTTGCAATAGGTGCGGCATCTGTAATGATTGGGGCTAGTATATTTGGTATTTCTGCTGTACAAGCTGAGGAGGTGGCTTCATCCAATGCTAAAACAGAAGAAACAACTGTTCATCAAGCTCAACCTTTAGATAAGCTTCCCGATGATGTGGCAGCTGCTATTGCAAAGGCTGATGAGAATGGTGGGCGTGAGTTTGTAAAACCAAAAGCTGAATCGGCAGAAGACAAAGTGACTAAGGATACAGAACCTACTACACCTACTAACGAGAGTAGTCGTGAATTGGTTAGTCCTAAAGGGGAAACTCCAAATAAAGTAGAAGAAGGAAACAAGGCTGATAACAAACAGAAATCTGAAGAGGCAAATCCAAAGCCTGTTGAATCTGCAGTAACAGCTGGAACAGAAGTGAAAGAGGATTCTAAAAAAACTTCTGAAAAGGACCAAGTGAAAGCAGACACAGAGATTAAACCTTCTTCTGAAAAATCGCAAGTGCTGTCTAGAGAGTCAAACAAAGCCGAAGTTGAAAAGGAAAAACAGCTATTATCGGAACGAAAACAAGATTTTAATAAAGATTGGTATTTTAAACTAAATGCCCAAGGAGATTTTTCAAAAAAAGATGTGGATGTTCATGATTGGTCTAAATTGAATCTTCCTCATGATTGGAGTATTTATTTTGACTTTGATCACAAGTCTCCCGCTCGTAATGAAGGTGGGCAGTTAAATGGTGGAACAGCTTGGTATCGTAAGACTTTCACATTAGACGAAGCAGACAAGAATAAGGATGTTCGTATCAATTTTGATGGGGTTTACATGGATTCAAAGGTCTATGTAAATGGTAAATTTGTCGGACATTATCCAAGTGGCTATAATCATTTTTCATATGATATCACAGAATTTTTAAACAAGGATGGTAGTGAAAATTCAATTACTGTTCAAGTGACCAATAAGCAACCAAGTAGTCGTTGGTATTCAGGAAGTGGGATTTATCGTGATGTAACCCTTAGTTATCGTGATAAAGTCCATGTTGCCGAAAATGGTAATCATATCACTACTCCAAAACTTGCTGAGCAAAAAGAAGGGAATGTTGAAACACAGGTTCAAAGTAAGATTAAAAATACGGATAAGAAGGCTGCTAAAGTCTTTGTGGAACAACAAATTTTTACTAAGGAAGGTAAGGTTGTTTCAGAATTAGTCCGCTCTGAAACGAAGAATTTAGCAGAAAATGAAACTGCAGATTTCAGACAAACAATCCTAGTTAATAAACCAACTCTTTGGACGACAAAAAGTTATCATCCTCAACTGTATGTGTTGAAAACAAAGGTTTATAAAGAAGGTCAACTAGTTGATGTAACAGAAGATACATTTGGTTACCGTTATTTCAATTGGACTGCTAAGGAAGGTTTCTCTCTGAATGGTGAACGCATGAAATTCCACGGAGTAAGTATTCACCATGACAATGGAGCCTTGGGGGCAGAAGAGAATTATAAGGCTACCTATCGTAAATTAAAACTCTTGAAAGATATGGGGGTTAACTCTATTCGAACAACCCACAATCCAGCGAGTCCTCAGTTGCTTGATGCTGCAGCTAGTTTAGGTCTTTTGGTTCAAGAGGAAGCTTTTGATACTTGGTATGGTGGCAAGAAGACTTACGACTATGGACGGTTCTTTGATCAAGATGCAACTCATCCGGAGGCTAAGAAGGGTGAGAAGTGGTCTGATTTTGATCTCAGAACAATGGTAGAACGTGATAAGAACAATCCCTCTATCGTCATGTGGTCTCTTGGAAATGAGGTAGAGGAGGCAAATGGTAGTCCTCGTTCTATCGAAACTGCTAAACGCTTGAAGGCAGTTATCAAAGCGATTGATACTGAGCGTTATGTAACCATGGGGGAAAACAAATTTAGTCGTGCGGCGACAGGTGATTTCTTGAAACTCGCAGAAATTATGGATGCTGTCGGTATGAACTATGGTGAACGTAATTATGATGCTGTTCGTAGAGCGCATCCAGACTGGCTCATTTATGGTTCTGAAACTTCTTCAGCTACTAGGACGCGTGATTCTTATTATAACCCTGCTCAAATCCTTGGACATGACAATCGTCCAAATCGTCACTATGAACAATCTGACTATGGTAATGACCGTGTTGGATGGGGAAGAACAGCTACTGAATCATGGACTTTTGACCGTGATCGTGCTGGCTATGCTGGACAATTTATCTGGACAGGAATTGACTATATCGGTGAACCAACTCCATGGCATAACCAAGATAATACACCTGTAAAAAGTTCTTACTTTGGTATCATCGATACGGCTGGTTTACCAAAGAATGATTTCTACCTTTACCGTAGTGAATGGTATAGTGCTAAAGAAAAGCCAACTGTTCGCATTTTACCACATTGGAACTGGACTGAAGAGACCCTTAAGGAACGCAAGATGCTGGTTAATGGAAAGGTTCCGGTTCGTACCTTCTCAAATGCTGCAAGCGTCGAATTGTTCTTAAATGGAGAGTCACTTGGTAAAAAGGAATTTACTAAGAAAACGACAGAAGATGGACGTCCATATCATGAGGGGGCTAAACCAAGTGAATTGTATCTTGAGTGGCTTGTGAAATACCAACCAGGTACACTGACTGCGATTGCTCGAGATGAAAATGGGAATGAAATTGCGCGTGATAGTGTGACAACTGCTGGGGAGCCAGCAAGAGTTCGTCTGACTAAAGAAGAGCATGTTATCACTGCAGATGGAAAAGACCTATCCTACATCCATTACGAAATTGTTGATGGTGATGGGAATGTGGTTCCAACAGCTAACAATCTTGTTCATTTCAATCTTCATGGTCAGGGACAAATCGTTGGTGTGGATAATGGAGAACAAGCTAGTCGTGAACGCTACAAAGCTCAAGCAGATGGAACATGGCAAAGACGTGCTTTCAATGGTAAAGGGGTTGTCATTGTAAAATCAACAGAAAAAGAAGGTAAATTTACTCTTTATGCAGATTCTGCTGGTTTAACTTCTGATAGCGCAACAGTCGCAACTGTGTCTGGTAAGAAAGAAAACCGTCACTTTGTAGCCTTTGCTCCTGTAAAAGCAACAACTGACGTGACAACAAATCCTGAATTGCCTCAAACAGTAACAGCTATTTATAGCGATGGTAGTGTTGAGGAAAAGACTGTAACATGGGACGTGCCATCAGACTTGCTTACAAGTGCAGGTGAAAAGAAAGTCTCTGGACGAGTGGAAGGTTTGGAAACCCCAGCTGAGGCACTTGTTAAAGTGATTGCTTTAGATAGATGGTTACCAAAAGTTGCTACAGTCCCAGTTGGAACGAATGCGGCTAATTTGGATAAAACGGTCACAGCTGTTCTGACAGATGGTAGCTTGATTGATACTGATGTTGTTTCTTGGACCTTGAAAGACCCTGCTGCTTTGAACAAGGAAGGTGGACGTACGGAGGCTACTGGTAAATTGGTAGATGACGACCGTGAAGTGACTGCAACCTTTATCGCAAGTAGTAAGGAAACAACAAGTAGCATTACAGGACTTACTGTTGGGGATAAAGCTCTTGAGAATTTTGAGTCTGGCAAGACCTATTACCGTGTATCCCTTCCTTACACTACAACTATTCCAAGTGTTGGAGCTCAGACTACCGGATATCAAGTAACTGTTCAGCAAGCTTCTGCTGATAATGGTTATCAAGCTTCTGTCTTCTTGAGTGACCAAAAGGGTGACTTGGTTCAAACTTACTTAATTCAGTTTGTGAAGGAAGCTCCTGCTTTGAAACGTTTGGAAGTGGTTGTAGAAGGAAAAGAAACTGCCACTGAAGATCAAGTATTAACTTATCACGTCATTGGTCATTATGAGGATGGTTCACAAACAGAGTTTTCGGCTTCAGATATTCACTTAGAAGCTAAATCATCTGATGGGGGACATCTTGAGGTGAATGGTCAGAATCTATTGCTCTATACTAAGGGAAGAGTGACTTTGACACCTCGAATCGATAATCAAACAGAGAAAACAGAATCTGTAACCACTGAAGTGGTGATTAAAGAAAATAAAGTCAGCAAGAAGATTGTGAAACTTCATCCTGTGTCTGTTTCTACAGATATCAATCAGCAACCGAATCTACCTAAAGAAGTTGGAGCAGAATTTGATAAGGGCTTGCCACGCAAAGTATCTGTAGCTTGGGATAAGGTAGATGAAAAAGAGTTGGGGCACTATCATAGCTTTACGCTTAAAGGACATGTGGAAGGCACAGATATTGAAGCTCAAGCGACTGTGACGGTTGAAGGATTGCAAGTTGCAGAGGAAATCAGTCTCACAGTACCTAAGGGTGAGACGGTTCAATTGCCAGCTAATGTCCGGGCTTACCATTCTAACGGAACAACTATCTACAAAGATGTTGTTTGGGATCAGGTTCCAGCCAACTTTAGTCAAACTGAAGGGGTCTATGAAATCAATGGTCGTTTAGTAGGTAGCAATCTGACAACTAAAGCTCATGTTCGAGTGTCTAGTCAAGTGGTTGCTGGAAATAATATCTCTAAACAATGGACAGGTTCACAATTACCAGCTGCCATTGTATCCAATACAGGAGGAGATGACACAGCCAACACCTTGAACGATTTGACTGTATCAAGAACGCCATCAGATGCTAAAAATAGATGGACTACTTGGAGAACAAATACTGATAATGACTGGGCTTCTATCTTATTTGGTAATTCAGGAGACTTGACGAAGCGTTTTGTCAACAATTTGTCGGTTGATTTCTATACTGATGGAGCAATTGGTCTTCCAAAAGAATATGTAGTTGAATATTATGTAGGTAAAGAAATTCCAGATTTACCAAGTGATGTCAGTCATGCGCAACGAGATAGCAATCATCCATTTAATAATCCAGACAATTGGAAAGCAGTTGAAAACTTACATGCTCCAAGTCAGCTGTCTGCAACTCAAACCAATCACTTCACATTTGACAAGGTCGAAACCTACGCTGTTCGTATTCGTATGAAGAAAGCAGATGGAACATCAGGTGTTGGTCTGACAGAGCTAACTGTGCTTGGAAACAAGGTCTTAAGTGAAACAAGTTCAGAGATTTCTATCAAGGTAGATGGCAAGGATCTTGAACATTTTAATCCATCTAAGACAGATTACTATATTCCTCAATCTAGCAAAGAAATCACAGCAACAGCTAGCAATAATGGTTTGGTAACAGTTGTTCCTGCAACAAGTCCAAAAGGTGCAACACGTCTCATCTTGAAAGCAGAAGATGGTACGGTGTTGAAAGAATATCGAATTTTCCGCAATGATGAGAGAGAAACTAGTCAACCTCTTGCTGCAGAAAACAGTGCTAAAATCTTGAATGTTGGAGACAATCTTCAACTTCCTTCAGAAGTAAGTGTTTATTATCCAACTTCAACTAATTGGACTACAGATAAACTTGCAGTGAAGTGGGATGCTATTCCTGAACATGCGACAGAGCATGAGGGAACATTTGAAGTTACCGGTCATGTCATTGGTACAAATCTAACGACTAAAATGCAGGTGACAGTTGTTTCTAAAGGCAATCAAGTCATTTCAGAAAATCCAAGCAACAATGAAACTGATTCTAAAGCCTTTGCTTCGACAACGAACGATACTCAAGCAGCTTCACATGATCGAATTTTCTATATCAATGATGGAAAATACAATGAAGATGGACGTTGGACAAACTGGTCTCGTACTCCGAAAAATCAAGAAACTTCTGTTGGATTACTCTTTAAGAAGGATGGAAAAATTGCTTCTCAATCTATTGGGAAAGTAGCCATTCAGTTCTTTAAAGATAGTGGCACAGATGCTCCAGAGAAAATGGTTCTAGAAAGATATATTGGTCCTGCTTTTACAGAACCAAGTACGATTTCTCGTTACGAAGAAAATGCCGATCATCCATTTAACAAGGCAGAAAATTGGGCACCAATTTCTTACAAAGCTTCTGGAGAATTAGTAGCTGGTAAACCAATCGAGTTTAACTTTGAACCGGTTCAAACGACAGCTATTCGTGCGCGCATGACTCGTAAGGCTACCACCAATGGTCTTGCACTTGTAGAATTTACAGCCTACTCTGCAGGCAAGGGATCAGAAGTGGAAACACCATCAGCGACTATTTCGATCGACGGAAAAGCATTGGAAAACTTTGATCCAAATGTGACAGATTATACTCTAACAACAATGGGTTCAAAACCAAAAGTCACTGCAACAACTAGTGGACATGGAGTTGTTACAGTTGTGGATTCTGGAAATGCCAATCTTCCAACACTAGTTCGTCTTGTTTCCAAAGATGGAAATCTGGTGAAAGAATATCGTTTACACTTTAAGTCTACCTTCCAAACAACACCAACAGAAGGCGTTAAGAACTTAGTAGCAGAAACTCCAAGTTTGGAAATTGAAAAGACTCCGCTTCCGTTTAAAGAAGTTATTCGTGAAAACCCTGAACTTGCTCAAGGTCAACGTCGTATCGTTTCTGAAGGACAAGATGGAGAAAAAGTTGATTATATTCAAGTTTTGGGTACTACTAGAAATCTTGTTCATTCTGAAGAAAGAAAGGCTCAGGATCGCATTGTTGAAGTAGGAGTGAAAGCATCTATTTCAAGTAGTAAAGGCGAGGAGCCAGCTCCAGTCAATGAAGTTCCAGAATTCAAAGGAGGTGCTAACTTTGTAGAAGCAGCAGTCAATGAAGTTCCAGAATTCAAAGGAGGTGCTAACTTTGTAGAAGCAGCAGTAAACGAAGTTCCAGAATACACAGGAACTCTTGCTACTGTAGGAGATCAAGCGGCACCAAGCGTTGAGAAACCTGAATTTAAGGGTGGCGTTAATGCTGTAATGGCTCTAGAACATAAACTTCCAGAGTATCATGGTGTTCTAGCCACGGTAGGAAATGAGGAAGCGCCTGTTCTTGAAAAACCAGATTATCCAGTAGAGCTATTAGCTCATGACCAGACTATAAAACCAAATGTTTCAGTAGTAAAAGAAGAGCAAAATAGATTACCAGAAACAGGTGAGGGAGAATCTGAAACAGCCATTTTCTTGGCAGGTGTTAGCTTGGCCTTGTCAGCAGCCCTGTTAACTGCAAAACGAAAAGAGGATTAGTTTGTGCGTCTAATGCTATCCTATTGGTATAGCTTGGTCGATGATAAAAAATCACATCGATAAATGAGTTGAAGAGATGGAGAGGACCGATTAGGCCTCTCCGTCTTTACTAGTAAAAATGGAATCGTTTACTTTCGTGTTTGGATGAAAGGAGATAAGATAAAGATGGATAAAAATTTTTTCAATAAACGTTGTCATTACAGTATTCGTAAATTCGCTATTGGAGTAGCTTCTATTATGATTGGTGCCAGTATCTTTGGTGTTAATTTAGTAGAGGCAGCAGAAACAGGTAGTGTAGGAGATAAAGAGGGAACTATAACTCAAGCTCAGCCATTGGAAAAGTTACCTGATGAACTTGCAGCAGTTTTGAAGAAAGCAGAAGAAAATGCTGGGAAGGAAGCTAGCTCGACAGTTGGAAATGGAGAAACTACAGGAACGATTGGTTCTACTGATTCGACAAATAATCTTAAACCAGCTGAAGCACCTGGAATTCCAGAGAATGAAACAAAGCCGTCTGAAGCCATGAGTGGAGGACAAAATGATAAAGAAATCGCTAAACCTAGTCAACCAATTACACCTGAAACTCCAAAAGTAGAGCAAACAGGTGATGGAACAGTTGAATTGGCCAATCAATTTACGGCAAGCAAACCAGCTAGCGAAGCCAGTATTGAAGCTGCCAGCAAGAGCTCAGACTATCTCAAAAAAGAGTACAAGGTCTTTCCAACTCCACAAAAAGTGACTTATGGAGAAGGTGTCACAGCCCTTCGTAAGCAAGTCAATCTGGTAATGGGCGATCAACTCGATATCTATACTCGCAATCGCTTGAAGAGCGTTTTGCAGGACAATCAAGTATCTTACAAAACTAGTAAAACGGCCGTTTCTGGCGCAACTAATATCTATCTTGGAGTGCATGGACAAGGTTCACAAGCAGAACAAAACTTGTCCAAGGTTTCCGCAGGTCTCTTTGACAAAATTGATGCTTATGCTCTGACCATCAAGGACAACTCTATCTCCATCGTCGGAAAAGACACAGATGCGGTCTTCTATGGTTTGACAACCTTGAAACATATGCTCAAGGAAAGTCAAGTGCCAGTCCTTCGCAATGTGACAGTGGAAGATTACGCTGAAATCAAGAACCGTGGGTTTATCGAAGGTTACTATGGAAATCCATGGTCTAATGAAAATCGTAAAGAATTGATGCGTTATGGAAGTGAATTGAAGTTAACTCAATACTATTTCGCACCAAAAGATGATCCATACCACAATAAGAAATGGCGTGAACTTTACCCAGAAGAAAAACTGGCTGAAATCCGAGAACTTGCACGTGTCGGTAATCAAACGAAAACACGTTATGTTTGGACCATCCATCCATTTATGAACAATCGTATCCGCTTTGGCAATGAAGCGCATTACCAGGCTGATCTTGCAACCATAAAGGCTAAGTTTACTCAGTTGTTGGATGTGGGAGTGCGTGAATTTGGTGTGCTTGCAGATGATGCACCAAGCCCAGTTGGTGGTTATCATAGTTATGTTCGCTTGATGAAGGATATCACAAATTGGTTGACTGAAAAACAAACAACATACAGTGGTCTCCGTAAAGATATGATTTTTGTTCCTGCCTGGTACATGGGGCAAGGAACTGAAGCTGAACTTCGAACCTTGAATGAACATCTTCCTGAAAATGTCCATTTAACTCTTACTGGTGGAAAGGTCTGGGGGGCTGTTGACCAAACATTCTTAACGAACTTAAAGAAAAATTTAACAGAAGGTGGTAAGACTTACCGTCCAATTCAGTTCTGGATTAACTGGCCATGTAATGATAATACAAAACCCCACCTAATTCTTGGAGGTGGTGAAAAATTCTTACATCCAAATGTTGATTTATCACTTGCACAAGGAATTATGCTAAATCCAATGCAACAATCTGAAGCATCTAAAGTGGCACTTTTTGATATGGCTCAGTATGGATGGAAACAATGGAGAAGTGTAGAAGAAGCAGAACAAATCAACGATATGGCCTTTAACTATGTAGTTAATGATCATTTTGAAGAAAGCAGTGTTTCGAAGGCTTTTCGAGAACTCGGAAAACACATGCGCAATCAAAATAGACCTCCCCATGTCACTAAATTAGAAGAGTCTGTAGAATTGGCTCCAAAATTGACAGAATTCTATAACAAACTCAAATCTGGTCAAAATCTGGATACTGAAAGAAAAGAGTTGAGGGAAATTTTTGCTGGTTTGAAAGCCAATGCTCTATTACTTAAAGAAAAAGGTGATCAGAAATTAATCGAACAAATTCACTATTGGTTAGAGAATACAGTAGATCAAATGAACGCGCTTGAAGCTTTCCTAACAGCTACAGAAGGTCTTACTGAAAAGAATGATGCCAAGGTGTGGGAGTATTATCAGGCCGGAGTCAAACATTATGACCAGTCAGTTAAGTATGCCTTCTTTTACGTTGACCATTATGAATACGCAGAATTTGGTGTCCAACATATTCGACCATTTATCAATAATCTCAAAGAATACTTAGCCTTACATATCCAAGCAATGTTGAATCCAGATAAATTTGTGACAACATTTATTACGAATCGTGCTGGAATAGAAGGCGGATTGAAAGAAGTCACAGATGGTGACTTTGATACACATGTGATTGCCAAAACAACCATTGTGATTGAGAGAGGCGATTATGTAGGCTTGCGCTTTAATAAGGCAATTAAAATACACAAATTAGGTTTCGCTACGGGTACTAATACGGCCGATAATTATACCTTTAGTAATGCTCTTGTTGAATATCAAAATGAACATGGAGAATGGGTAGCCATAACGAGTCCCGCTTATACTGGTAGAGAACGTATTCTGGAATTTAATGACCTCGATATCACAGCTCAAGCTGTTCGTATGATAGCAACAGCTAAGAAGGATAATGCTTGGCTTGCCATGCGTGAAATTGCTGTTAACAGACCCCTAGAATTGGGTAGTAAGAAGGTTAGGGGCACTATTAGTTTAAGTCCAAACCTTGTTTACAAATATGGAACAAGTGTTGTTCAGATGCAAGATGGTCGAGAAAACACAGAATCCATGATGGCACATGTTGATCAGACCAATGTCACACCAGCGCAAGCCTGGGTACAAATGGACTTAGGTGGACTGCACAAAGTAAAACGAGTTCATCTGATGCAAGGGGAACGAGACAAACTAGCATCTGGTGTCATCGAATATTCTGCAGATGGTACAAATTGGACAATGCTTCAAAATTTATTAGGGCAACGAACTTCTGATATTGTGCAAGAATTTACAACTCGTTTTGTTCGCATTCGCAATACACAAACCTTAAATAAGTGGTGGAGAATTGCGGAATTTACAGTAGATGTCGATAGTACAAATCTTGACTTAACAGACACCAACGTTGATGCCTTGAAGGAAACGCCAGTAGTGGATAGCTTGGGCAGTTACGATCTTCAAATTCCAGCTGGAACGAAACTCCCTGCTCATAGCTATCTAGGTATGAAGCTTGACCGTATCCATCAGGTCAAGAGCATCCAGCTCCAAGGCCAAACCAACCCTGCTCTTAGCCTAGAGTATTCTGCAAATGCGCAAGAGTGGACGTCAGCTAGCCAGTTGAAAGACAGAACTGTCGCAACCCACTTGGTACGTTATGTTCGTCTGGTCAACAAAACGGATCAGGAACAAGCTGTGACAGCCACTTCTCTCCTTGTGACAACCGAAGAAGTACAACCAACCAAACTAGAATCTACAACTATGGGCATTCATCCAACATACGGAAGCAATGATGTTCGTAAACTAAACAACCTAGATCAACTATTTGACGGTGTTTACAACAACTTCGTTGAGTTTTCAGACTATGCCCATAAAGATGGTCATGTGACCTTGAAACTTGGTAGCGAACGCACTATCAAGAAGATTAGAGCCTACATCCAAGACGGAACTCAAAACTACCTTCGTGATGGTAAGATCCAAGTCAGCCAAGACGGTAAAACTTGGACAGATGTCGTGACAGTAGGAGATGGTGTGGCCAATAGCCAACACGATGATTCACTGACAGATGGTTGGACACATGATTCTAAGATGCCAGGAAATCGCTACATCGAAGGAGAATTGACGACACCAGTCAAAGCGAACTATCTCCGTGTCCTCTATACTGCAGACTATGATGCCCGGTTTGTAGGCTTTACAGAATTGGTCATCAATGATGGTGAATTTGTCAAACCAATCAATGACCCAACAGTAGAAGGAAGTAGTGGAGAAAGCCAAGGTAATCTTTATAATAATCTTGTAGACGGCAAAGTCTTGACCAGCTACAAGTCTGAAAAAGACAAGGGCGAGTTGGTGTATCACTTGTCTGAACCAACCAATGCCAACCACCTTCGTCTCGTTTCCAGTCTTCCTGAAGGAGCTAAGGCACGTGTTCTTGCTAGAACACTCAAGGATGGTCAAGACAGTTGGACAGACCTCGGTGCCATTACATCTAGTCTCCAAACCTTCGCTATCCGAAATGGTGGCTCTCTTCTAGACGTCAAATTAGTCTGGGAAGGTGGCAAGGCTGAGTTTTATGAATTGGCGAGCTTCTATCAAGAATTAACAGAGGAAGCTGTTCAATCAAGCAAGGGTGAAGAACCAGCACCCGTTCTTGAGGTTCCTGAATTCACAGGTGGTGTCAATGCAGTTGAAGCCCTAGTACATGAACTTCCAGAGTACACAGGCCCAGTAGCGACAGTAGGAGACCAAGCTGCTCCAACAGTAGAGAAACCTGAGTTCAAGGGCGGTGTCAATGCAGTGATGGCTCTAGTGCATGAATTGCCAGAGTACACAGGTCCACTTGGTACAGCAGGAGATCAACCAGCACCGACGGTCGAGAAACTGGACTTTACAGGTGGTGTGAACGCGGTAGAAGCAGCAGTACATGGAGTACCAGAGTACACAGGTCCACTTGGTACAGCAGGAGACCAACCAGCACCGACAGTTGAAAAACCAGAGTTCAAGCTAAGTTCGTTAGAAAAAACTCAGACTTCAGGAGCACCAGTTCAAATTGCCAAAGAAGACAAGAGATTGCCAGAAACTGGTGAGAAACAGTCAGAAACAGCTATTTTCTTGGCAAGTGTTGGACTAGCTCTATCTGCTATCTTTGTCGCAAAAAGTAAAAAAGAAATTAATTGACTTTGAAAAAGAGATATTTCGTAGAGGGGCTTTGTCCCCTCTTTTTCTATATGAAGGAAGAGATTTATGTTTAAGATGCAAGGTCAATAAACTTTATAGTATAATGAATAGAGAGGAAAGAACGATGAAAGTGATTGATCAAGCCTTACTAGAAAAAGTCATTATTGAACGTTCTCGTACCAGTCATAAAGGAGACTATGGCCGTCTGCTCTTGCTTGGTGGGACCTATCCTTATGGTGGAGCCATCATCATGGCTGCCTTGGCAGCTGTAAAAAGTGGTGCAGGATTGGTGACAGTTGGAACAGATAGGGAAAATATCCTTGCTCTACACAGTCATTTACCTGAGGCTATGGCCTTCTCTCTTCAAGATCAGCAATTGTTAAAAGAGCAATTGGAGAGGGCAGAAGTTGTCTTATTGGGACCTGGTTTACGAGACGATACTTTTGGAGAAGAACTAGTCAAACAGGTCTTTGCTAGCTCAAGACAGAATCAGATTTTGATTGTAGACGGAGGTGCCTTGACTATTCTCGCTAGGATAAGTCTGTCATTTCCTTCTAGCCAGCTTATCCTAACTCCCCACCAAAAGGAGTGGGAAAAACTGTCTGGAATTACGATTGAAAAACAAAACGAAGGTACAACAGCTAGTGCTTTGACTTCTTTCCCTCAAGGAACAATTTTGGTAGAGAAGGGTCCGGCTACTCGTATTTGGCAAGCTGGCCAATCTGATTGTTACCAGTTACAGGTTGGTGGTCCCTATCAGGCGACTGGGGGAATGGGAGATACTCTGGCTGGAATGATTGCAGGATTTGCAGGCCAGTTTAAACAAGTTAGTCTCTACGATCGAGTGGTAGCAGCGACTCATCTTCATTCAGCTATAGCCCAAGAATTAGCTCAAGAACATTATGTGGTCTTACCGACGGAAATCAGCAGTCATCTTCCCAAAATAATGAAAAAAATATCTCAAAAAGGCAGCTAATACCTTAGTTGTCTTTTTATGTTGATGTAGCTTTGTTGATAAGGTTTTCAAATACCTCAGAACCAGCGACCAACTGCTGAACTTGCTTGAAATTCTCACTTTTAAGGTCTTGATTTTTAGTCAAACTCGCAATTAAAGCGAGATTGTTATCAAAGTTGAGGGGTGTCAAATCATGCTTTTTTTGATATAATTTTTAATGATGAATGTGAGAAATGATCGGTATGTGGTCGTTGATTTAGAGGCGACCAGCACCGGAAGCAAGGCAAAAATTATTCAAGTAGGCATTGTGGTGATTGAGAATGGTGAAATCATCGATCAGTATGCGACCGATGTTAATCCCCACGAACCCTTGGATTCTCATATCAAAGAATTAACAGGTCTGACCGATCAGCGTTTGGCTGCGGCACCAGAGTTTTCTCAGGTAGCCGGAAAAATTTTTGAATTGGTTAAGGACGGTATTTTTGTTGCGCACAATGTACAGTTTGATGCTAACCTTCTTGCAGAATTTCTCTTTTTTGAAGGATATGAATTGCGCACACCGCGAGTGGATACAGTTGAGCTTGCCCAAGTTCTGTATCCTCAGTTTGAAAAGTATAACTTAGGTATCCTTTGTCAAGAGTTGGGCATTGAGCTGGAACAGGCCCATACTGCCCTGTCAGATGCTCAGGCAACAGCTGAACTCTTGCTTTACATGCGTCAAAAACTTTTTGAGCTACCTAAAGGGCTTTTAGAAAGCTTGTTAAACCTTGCGGACAACCTTCTCTACGAAAGTTATCTGGTGATTGAGGAGGTTTACCAGCAACAATCTCTCTTGTCTTCGCCAGACTTGATGGAACTTCATGGGCTTTTCCTCAGAAAGGAAAGCAAAGCTTTAGTCCCACGAAAGTTATCCAAAGACTTTGCTAAAAACATTTCTTTATTGGGGCTGGAGGAGCGTCCGCAACAGTTGGAATTTGCGGAGAAGGTTGAGCAATTATTGGAAGAACACCAGACTTCCTTCATCCAAGCTCAAACGGGACTGGGCAAGACTTACGGCTATCTCCTCCCAGCTTTAAACTTGGAGAGTCAAGCAGGTATCCTAGTGAGCGTTCCGACCAAAATTCTTCAAAATCAAATCATGCAAGAAGAAGGTCAGCGCTTAAAAGAGGTCTTCCATATGGAGATTCATAGTCTCAAGGGGCCTCAAAATTATTTAAAACTGGATGTCTTTCACAGAGTTCTCCATCGATCTGAGTCCAATCGCCTTTTCACACGCTTTAAAATGCAACTGCTCATCTGGCTAACAGAGACAGAGACTGGCGACTTGGACGAAATCGGGCAACTTTATCGTTATCAGCATTTTCTGCCAGAACTAGTCCACGATGGCAAGCTTTCAAAGAAAAGTTTATTTGCTACAGAGGATTTTTGGAAACGAGGGCAGGAAAAGGCCAAGACCAGTCGTGTTCTTCTGACCAATCATGCCTATCTGGTCACTCGTTTGGAAGACAATCCAGAGTTTGTCGACAACCGTTTGGTGATCTTGGATGAGGCTCAAAAAATGCTGCTAGCTCTCGAAAATCTAGCCCAGCAGGCTTATCGCCTTGAGGAACTTGTAACCCAGCTTGATAAGTCCTTGGAGACAGAGGGAGATTTGGTTCAGAAACGCTTGCTTGAGAGTATTGGCTTTGAATGTCGTTACTTGATAGAGCATTATCAGTCAGGTCTTAAGAATGGAAAGTGGTTGGATTCTCTTGAACAGTTGCGCCAGCATTTTTCGGAGCTAGCTCTCCCAGAGTATAGAGAGATTGCAAACTTTTTCACCTCGGACCGTGAATTTTGGCTTGCTACAGCAGAGAAATCGAGCAAGGATGTCTTGATTTGTTCAAGCAAAAAAGGACGCTTTATACTAGCGGATTTATTGCCAGAAGATTGTAGGCTCCTAGGAGTATCGGCCACTCTTGAAATCAGCAATCGGGTTTCCCTAGCAGATTTATTGGGATTTCCAGATGCTCCGCTTGTTAGGCTTGATGTAGCAAAGCAGGAGCAACAAGAAGTCTTTCTAATTGATGACTTTCCTCTTGTGACAGAAGTTTCATCTTTTGACTATGCTAGTGAGGTGGCTTCTGTTATCCGAGGTTTACAAGCCTTCCAAGAACCTTTATTGGTCTTGTTTACTTCAAAAGAGATGTTGCTGGCAGTTTCGGACCTGCTCGACCAACCGCATCTAGCTCAGTATAAAAATGGAGAACCAAGCCAACTGAAAAAACGTTTTGAAAAAGGTGAACGCCAGATCTTGCTTGGAACAGGCAGTTTCTGGGAAGGAGTTGATTTTTCAACCCATCCTTGCGTGATTCAAGTGATTCCGAGATTGCCTTTCCAAAATCCCCAAGAGCCGTTAACCAAAAAGTTAAACCAAGAACTGCGTCAAGAAGGGAAAAATCCTTTCTATGATTATCAGTTACCGATGGCGATCATTCGGCTAAAACAAGCCCTTGGTCGTACTGTTAGACGGCCCAACCAAGGTTCGGTCGCTGTAATCTTAGACAGTCGTATTGTCAGCAAGCGTTACGGCAAACAAATCGCCCAGACCTTGTCAAAAGAAAGGGCTGTTCAGGTTCTTTCTAGAGAACAGCTAGAGCCTGCTGTAGCTGATTTTCTCCAATCCCGTCGCAATAGAATGAAAGAAAAATCCAAGAAAGAGAAAAGGTAAAAAATATGAAACGTTCCTTCGACTCTCGAGTCGATTATAGCCTCCTTCTACCAGTGTTTTGTTTACTGGTGATTGGAGTAGTGGCCATTTATATAGCAGTTAGTCATGACTATCCAAATAATGTGTTACCAATACTAGGCCAGCAAATCGCTTGGATTTCCTTGGGCCTTGTCATTGGATTTGTGGTCATGTTCTTTAATACCGAGTTTTTATGGAAAGTGACTCCCTATCTTTATGGTCTAGGGCTAGCTTTGATGGTCCTACCTCTTGTTTTCTACAACCCAAATCTTGTAGCGTCAACAGGTGCCAAGAACTGGGTATCAATCGGTGGAACGACACTTTTCCAGCCATCGGAGTTCATGAAGATTTCCTATATCTTGATGTTGGCTCGTGCCATTGTAAGATTCACTCAAAAACACAAGGAATGGCGACGGACTATTCCCTTGGATTTCCTATTGATTGGTTGGATGATTGCCTTTACCATACCAGTCTTGATCCTCTTAGCCCTACAAAGTGACTTAGGGACTGCCTTGGTCTTTGTAGCTATTTTTGCAGGTATGGTTCTCCTTTCAGGGGTTTCGTGGAAGATTATCATTCCAGTTTTTGTTACAGGAGTAACTGCAGTAGCAGGCTTTCTAGCGATTTTTATCAGTAAAGATGGACGTGCCTTCTTGCATCAGATTGGGATGCCAACTTACCAGATCAACCGCATCTTGGCTTGGCTCAATCCCTTTGACTTTGCGCAAACAACGACTTACCAACAGGCGCAGGGGCAAATTGCGATTGGAAGTGGTGGCTTGTTTGGACAAGGTTTCAATGTGTCCAATCTCCTCATTCCAGTACGTGAAAGTGATATGATTTTCACCGTAATTGCTGAAGACTTTGGCTTCATTGGTTCAGTCTTTGTGGTTGCTCTGTACTTGCTTCTTATTTATCGGATGTTGAAGATTACACTTAAGTCAAACAACCAGTTCTACACCTACATTTCGACTGGATTTATCATGATGTTGCTCTTCCATATCTTTGAAAATATCGGTGCCGTGACAGGCTTACTTCCTTTGACAGGGATTCCTCTGCCTTTCATTTCTCAAGGGGGCTCCGCAATTATTAGTAACCTCATCGGTGTCGGTCTCCTCTTGTCTATGAGTTACCAGACCAACCTAGCGGAGGAGAAAAGTGGAAAAGTTCCATTCAAACGAAAGAAAGTCGTCCTAAAACAAATCAAATAAGGAGGCCACTATGGCAAAAGTAGCAGTTATCTTAGCCCAGGGTTTTGAAGAAATTGAAGCCTTGACAGTAGTTGATGTCTTGCGTCGAGCAAACATTTCATGCGATATGGTAGGATTTGAAGAGCAGGTGACAGGATCACATGGCATTCAGGTAAAAGCCGACCGTATCTTTGATGGCGATTTATCCGACTATGACTTGGTAGTTCTTCCTGGTGGTATGCCAGGCTCAGATCACCTACGGGATAATCAAGCCCTCATTTCACAGATTAAAGCCTTTGACCAAGCAGGAAAGAAAGTTGCAGCTATCTGTGCAGCTCCAATCGCCCTCCATCAAGCAGGTGTCCTGAAAGACAAGCACTTTACCTGTTATGACGGTGTTCAGGAAAACATCAGTGACGGAATTTACCGAAAGGAAACAGTAGTTGTGGATGGCAATCTAACAACTAGTCGAGGACCGTCAACTGCCCTTGCCTTTGCCTATGAGCTGGTAGAGCAGTTGGGAGGAGATGCAGAAAGTTTACGAGTCGGCATGCTCTATCAAGATGTCTTTGGAAATTAACAGTAAGACGAGAGTTCGGCTCTCGTTTTTGCTTGGAAAAATCTAGGAAATCATCGCTTTTTTCGTAAAAAAATGGTATAATGAAGGGTATGAAATATCGTGACTATATATGGGATTTAGGTGGTACCCTATTGGATAATTATGAGACTTCTACAGCGGCCTTTGTAGAGACCTTAGCCAAATACGGAATAGAGCAAGAACACGACTGTGTTTACGAAGCCTTGAAGGTTTCGACAGCTTTTGCCATTGAGAAGTTTGCCCCAAACATCGAGGATTTTTTAGAAAACTACAAAGAAAATGAAGCGCGTGAGCTAGAGCACCCAGTTTTGTTTGAGGGAATTCCAGAACTACTCAAAGACATTTCTGACAAGGGTGGCCGCCATTTCTTGGTTTCTCATCGAAATGACCAAGTTCTGGAACTTCTTGCCAAGACCCAGATAGCTGACTACTTCACAGAAGTCGTGACTGCCAGTTCTGGTTTCAAACGAAAACCAGATCCTGAGTCTATGATTTATTTACGTGATAAATATCATATTACATCTGGTTTGGTCATTGGTGACAGAAATATTGATGTAGAAGCAGGTAAAGCTGCTGGCTTAGATGCCTATCTTTTTAAAAACGTTGCAACATTGAGACAAGCAATAGACATGTAAGAAAAGGGAAAAAATGACAGAAGAAATCAAAAATCAACAGGCACAGGATTACGATGCCAGTCAAATTCAAGTTTTGGAGGGGCTGGAAGCCGTCCGTATGCGTCCAGGTATGTATATTGGATCGACCTCAAAAGAAGGCCTTCACCATCTAGTATGGGAAATTGTTGATAACTCAATTGACGAAGCCCTGGCTGGATTTGCCAGTCACATCCAAGTCTTTATAGAGCCTGATAATTCCATCACCGTTGTGGATGATGGTCGTGGAATTCCTGTTGATATTCAGGAAAAGACAGGACGTCCTGCTGTTGAGACCGTCTTTACAGTCCTTCACGCTGGAGGAAAATTCGGCGGTGGCGGATACAAGGTTTCAGGTGGTCTCCATGGGGTGGGTTCATCCGTAGTAAACGCCCTTTCTACTCAACTAGACGTTCATGTCCACAAAAACGGTAAGATTCATTACCAAGAATACCGTCGTGGTCATGTTGTTGCTGATCTTGAGGTGGTTGGAGATACGGATAAAACTGGAACAACAGTTCACTTCACACCAGATCCAGAGATTTTTACAGAAACAACAACTTTTGACTTTGACAAATTAAACAAACGTATTCAAGAGCTAGCCTTTTTGAACCGAGGACTTCGAATCTCAATAACAGATAAGCGCGAAGGTCTAGAACAAAGCAAACATTACCACTATGAGGGCGGGATTGCTAGCTACGTTGAATATATCAACGAGAACAAGGATGTTATCTTTGATACACCAATCTACACAGACGGCGAGATGGATGATATCACAGTTGAAGTAGCCATGCAGTACACAACTGGTTACCACGAAAACGTCATGAGTTTCGCCAACAATATTCATACCCATGAAGGTGGTACGCATGAGCAAGGTTTCCGTACAGCGCTGACGCGTGTTATCAACGATTATGCCCGCAAGAATAAACTGCTAAAAGACAATGAAGATAACCTGACAGGGGAAGATGTTCGCGAAGGCTTGACTGCAGTAATCTCTGTTAAGCATCCAAATCCGCAGTTTGAAGGACAAACCAAGACCAAACTGGGCAATAGCGAAGTGGTTAAGATCACCAATCGCCTCTTCAGCGATGCCTTTTCTGATTTTCTCATGGAAAATCCACAGATTGCTAAGCGCATCGTGGAAAAAGGGATTTTGGCTGCCAAGGCTCGTGTAGCTGCCAAGCGTGCGCGTGAAGTCACTCGCAAGAAATCTGGTTTGGAAATTTCCAATCTGCCAGGAAAACTAGCGGATTGTTCTTCGAACAACCCTGCGGAAACAGAACTCTTTATCGTTGAGGGAGACTCAGCTGGTGGGTCAGCTAAATCTGGTCGTAACCGTGAATTCCAAGCTATCCTTCCAATTCGTGGTAAGATCTTGAACGTTGAAAAAGCTAGCATGGATAAAATCCTTGCAAACGAAGAAATTCGGAGTCTCTTCACAGCCATGGGGACAGGATTTGGTGCAGAATTTGATGTCACTAAGGCTCGTTACCAAAAACTCGTTTTGATGACTGATGCCGATGTTGATGGTGCCCACATTCGAACACTCCTGCTAACCTTGATTTACCGCTACATGAAACCAATCTTAGAGGCTGGTTATGTCTACATTGCCCAACCGCCAATCTATGGGGTTAAAGTTGGAAGTGAGATCAAAGAATACATTCAACCTGGTGCAGATCAAGAAATTAAACTCCAAGAAGCCTTAGCACGTCACAGTGAAGGGCGTTCAAAACCAACCATCCAACGTTATAAAGGTCTGGGAGAAATGGATGACCACCAATTGTGGGAAACAACCATGGATCCAGAACATCGCTTGATGGCGCGTGTTTCGGTAGATGATGCTGCCGAAGCAGATAAAATCTTTGATATGTTGATGGGTGACCGAGTTGAACCTCGCCGTGAATTTATCGAAGAAAATGCCGTTTACAGTACCCTTGACGTCTAAAAAATGTGGGAAATAGTTCCCATGACCTAAAAAATATGATATAATCAATACGATTGTTTCTAGTATAAAAGGAGTTTGATATGTCTAATGGACAACTAATTTATCTAATGGTTGCGATTGCAGTCATTTTGATTCTGGCTTATGTAGCGGCAATCTTCCTACGTAAGCGTAATGTAAGTAGATTGACGGCCCTCGAAGAAAGAAAAGAAGAACTCTACAACCTTCCTGTAAATGATGAGGTTGAAGCGGTTAAAAACATGCACTTGATTGGTCAAAGTCAGGTAACCTTCCGTGAATGGAATCAAAAATGGGTTGATTTATCCCTTAACTCATTTGCTGATATTGAAAATAACCTGTTTGAGGCTGAAGGCTATAATAATTCTTTTCGCTTTTTCAAAGCGACTCACCAAATCGATCAAATCGAAAGTCAAATTGATTTAATTGAAGAAGACATTGCGGCGATTCGCAATGCGCTTTCAGAGCTTGAAAAACAAGAGTCTAAGAATAGCGGACGTGTTCTGCATGCTTTGGACTTATTTGAAAATCTGCAACATACCGTAGCAGAAAATTCGGAACAGTATGGTAAAGCCCTTCCTGAAATTGAGAAACAATTGGAAAATATTCAGTCAGAGTTTTCTCAATTTGTAACCTTGAACTCTTCAGGTGACCCAGTTGAAGCTGCAGCGATTCTTGATTCAACTGAAAATCATATTCTCGCTTTGACACATATCGTTGATCGTGTTCCATCTCTCGTGAAGACTTTGTCAACAGAACTTCCAGAACAATTGGAAGATTTGGAGGAAGGCTACCGTAAACTCTTGGATGCTAATTATCACTTCACTGAAACGGACATCGAGTCACGCTTCCAACTTTTACATGAATCCTTGAAAAATAATCAAGAAAACATCCGCCAGTTGGAATTGGATAATGCAGAGTATGAAAATACACAAATCCAAGAAGAGATTAATGCGCTCTACGATATCTTCACGCGTGAAATAGCTGCCCAAAAAGTCGTTGAAAGTCTCCTTTCAACGCTTCCAACCTACCTCAATCACTTGAAAGAAAATAATCAGGTTTTGGTTCAAGACCTTGAACGCTTGAATAAAACTTATCTTCTCCCAGAAAGTGATGGGAACCATGTCCGCCGTCTTCAAGCTGAATTGTCAGGGCTTGATACAGCGATCACAGAGGCAACTGAAGATCAGACAGAACCTACTCAAGCCTACTCTGTTTTAGAGGAGCAGCTTAATTCACTTCAAAGTAATCTAAAAGACATTGAAGACGAACAAGTTTCTGTTAGTGAACGCCTAGCTCAAATCGAAAAAGACGACATCAATGCTCGTCAGAAAGCCAATGTCTATGTGAATCGCTTGCATACTATCAAACGCTACATGGAAAAGAGAAACTTACCGGGTATTCCTCAAAGTTTCTTGAAACTTTTCTTTACTGCAAGCCATAACACAGAAGATCTGATGGCAGAGTTAGAACAAGCACAAGTTAATATTGAATCAGTTAAACGAATTCTTGAAATTGCGACTCATGACATGGAGGCTCTTGAAACAGAAACCTACAATATTGTTCAATACGCGACTTTGACGGAGCAACTCTTGCAGTATTCAAACCGTTACCGTTCATTTGATGAGCGTATCCAGCAAGCTTTCAATGAAGCACTTGAAATTTTTGAAAAAGAATTTGACTACAAGGCATCATTTGAGAAGATTTCTCAGGCCTTGGAAGTTGCAGAACCAGGAGTCACAAATCGCTTTGTTTCTTCTTATGAAAAAACACGTGAAGCGATTCGCTTCTAATACCTGAAAAGCTTAGATCATCTAGGCTTTTTATTATTTCTTTCAAAAATAGAAGAATATCGATTTATCATTGAAATTATAGTTCTGATTTGATATGATGGAGGTATGAAGAAAAATAGAGAGAAGCGTGTTTCCCACGATAAAAAGAGAAATGTATTACTGGTTTTAGTAGGTATTTTAAGTCTTGCTATGATCTGCCTAGGTAGCGTGATTGGTTACAAGATTTTGCAGAAACAGTCCTATGAACAGAAAATTGAAGCGCTAAAAAGTGAAAAAGATCAACAATTCAACGTAGGCAGTCAGAGAGACCATTTCCGAAAAGGTCAAGCTGAAGTGATTGTCTACTACCCTCTTCAAGGAGAGGAAGTCATTGCATCTGTTAGAGAAAAGATCAACCAGGATATCAAAGAAAAGCTAGAAGATAAAGAGGATTTGGTTTTTTATTATACGGAGCAGTTGGATCCCGTCCTAAAGGGAGTTGTGGCTCGTAATATTAGTAAGCAAGTTTACGATTTGTCTGCAGCAAAGGTTGAAGAAAAAGAAAAAACGTCTTTAGGAAAAATTTTCTTGACAGAAGACGGTAAAACTTTTACTCTTAGTCAATTTTTCAAAGATGCGACCAAGGCTAAGGAACTCTTGCTGAGTCAAATCAAAGCAACCCTAGAAGATAAGAAACTTGACCAGACAAAAATGGATCAGGTTCTAAAAAACTTCACAGACCAAGAATTGACGTCTTGGAGCTTTGATTATAAAGATAGTCAACTCATCCTTTATCCAGCTGACCAAGTGGAGACTCTGGAGGAAATTGCCCTACCAATATCCAGTTTCTTTGACGTATTGGAGTCCTCTTATCTATTAGAAAAGGATGCTGAGCTCTACCAGGCTTACTTTGCTCAGAAAAATAAAAAAGTTGTAGCCTTGACTTTTGATGATGGTCCAAATCCATCTACAACTACGCAAGCTTTGGATACATTAGCTAAGTACAATGTAAAGGCGACTTTCTTTGTACTTGGTAAAAACATCGCGGGTAATGAAGATCTTCTGAAACGAATGAAATCAGAAGGACATGTTGTGGGAAATCATAGCTGGGATCATCCCGTTCTTTCAAAATTGACTCTTGAAGATGCTAAAAAACAAATCACGGATACGGAAGATGCCTTGACCAAGGTTTTAGGTTCGAGTTCTAAACTCATGCGTCCGCCTTATGGCGCTATTACTGATGATATCCGTAACAGTCTTGACTTGAGCTTTATCATGTGGAATGTAGATAGTTTGGACTGGAAGAGCAAGAATGAATCTGCTATTTTAACAGAGATTCAGCATCAGGTTCGTAATGGATCGATTGTTCTTATGCATGATATTCACGGCGCTACAGTTAATGCTCTTCCAAAGATTATAGAATATCTGAAAGAGCAAGGTTATACATTTGTGACTATTCCGGAATTGCTCAATTCACGTCTAAAAGCTCACGAAATGTATTATGATCGTGATCAATGATTTTAAAATCTAAAGGGGCAAGTGTTCTGATAATCAGGATTTTGTTTCTTTAGATTTTCTTCACATAGAAAGGAAAAACGATGAAATCTTACAACCTTAATAATGGAGTTTCAATTCCTGTACTAGGATTTGGAACATGGAAAGCTGAAAATGGAGAGGTAGCCTACCAAGCCGTTTTAGAAGCCTTAAAGGCTGGCTATCGTCATATCGATACTGCAGCTATCTATAAAAATGAGGAAAGTGTTGGTCGTGCTATTCGAGATAGCGGTCTTCCACGACAAGAAATCTTTGTAACGACCAAACTCTGGAATACCAATCACAGCTATGATGAAGCTCGCCAAGCATTTGAGGAATCAATGGAAAAACTGGGCTTGGATTATCTAGACTTGTACCTTATCCATTGGCCAAATCCAAAACCACTAAGGGAAAATAACGAATGGAAAACTCGCAATGCTGAAGTTTGGAGAGCGATGGAGGATCTTTACAAAGAAGGCAAAATCCGTGCTATTGGTGTTAGTAATTTCCTCCCCCATCATTTGGATGCCTTGCTTGAGACAGCAAGAGTCATTCCAGCGGTCAATCAGGTACGCTTGGCACCAGGAGTTTATCAAGAGGAAGTGGTTGACTACTGTAAAGAGAAAGGAATTATCTTAGAGGCTTGGGGACCATTTGGGCAAGGAGAGTTGTTTGAACAGAAGGAAGTCCAAGAAATTGCTGATAAGCATGGAAAATCAGTCGCTCAAATCGCCTTGGCTTGGAGCTTGGCAGAAGAGTTTTTACCGTTACCTAAGTCAGTAACAGCCTCTCGCATCCAGAGCAATCTTGACTGTTTTGGGATTGAACTCAGCAAAGAAGAGCGAGAGATCTTAAAGACGATTTCAGTGACTTCTGGTGCACCTCGTGTGGATGAGATGGATTTTTAGAAAGTAAGAAAAAGAATTGTAAATTTTCTCTCTTTCTGATATAATAATCAACAAGAAAGAAAGTCTTATGGCGTTCTTCAAGCGAGCTTGGGATGGTGGGAGCCAAGTAGGACAAGGTAAGAAACTGGCGCTTTCTGTCGTATTTTAAAAAAACAATGAAGTAATAAATTAGGGTGGAACCGCGTTTCTGACGCCCCTAGGTTAAATCAACCTAGGATTGTCGGATGCGGTTCTTTTGTTTATTCAGTCTATATGTGTGAAAGAAAGGAGAGCCGTGGATAACCTTTATCTTGTAAAAGATGATATCCAACTAGTTGCATTTCGTGATTTTGTATTAAGAAATACTGAAAAGTTGGAGGCTTATCAATCTTTTTTAAAGAATGAACTTGCAGTCTATGATTTACCACAAGCCATCATTTGGTCAGGTCTTAATGCTGCTACACAGATTATTAGGGAAATACCTGTTCCTGCCTATACAAATAATAGACGAATGGTTATGACGCCTGATTTAACTGTTTGGAAAGAGCTGTATTTGTATCAGTTGATGGACTACGAGCGTTCTCAGCAAACTCAAGCAATAGAAAGTCACTATCATTCTTTATCTGAAAATTTCCTCTTACAGATTGTAGGACATGAGTTAGCTCATTGGTCGGAGCATTTTTCAGATGATTTTGATGGTTACGACTCTTACATCTGGTTTGAAGAAGGGATGGTTGAATATATTAGTCGCAAGTATTTCTTGACAGAAAAGGAATTTCAAGCGGAAAAAATTTGTAATCAATCTCTCGTAGAACTTTATCAGAAGAAGTATGGTTGGCATTCATTGAATGATTTTGGTTCCTCAACTTATGATAAGAACTATGCAAGTATTTTTTACGAATACTGGCGTAGCTTTTTGACAGTAGATAAGTTGGTAGAAAATCTGGGTAGTGTACAAGCGGTCTTTGATTCTTATCATCTATGGGCAAATACAGATAAAACTCTTCCCTTGTTAAATTGGTTTGTTCAGCAGAAATTAATTGAAAAAGAGATATAAAAACTAAAGGAGTAAACAATGTCTAAAAAATTAACTTTCCACTGCGTCAGTGGCAGAGACCTCCTTACAGTCGGACTGCCCCACGCTCAGCACTAGGGTGCTGAGCTAGACGCAGTACTAACTCGTCTTGCCTCGTATAATCGACGAGGCAGACTCGTGTCGCAAGAAATTATTTTTTATTAAGGAGTATTCAATGTCTAAGAAATTAACATTTCAAGAAATTATTTTGACTTTGCAACAATTTTGGAATGACCAAGGTTGTATGCTCATGCAGGCTTATGATAATGAAAAAGGTGCGGGGACAATGAGTCCTTACACTTTCCTTCGTGCTATCGGGCCTGAGCCATGGAATGCGGCTTATGTGGAGCCATCACGTCGTCCTGCTGACGGTCGTTATGGGGAAAACCCTAACCGTCTCTACCAACACCACCAATTCCAAGTGGTCATGAAGCCTTCTCCATCAAATATCCAGGAACTTTACCTTGAATCTTTGGAAAAATTGGGTATCAATCCATTGGAACACGATATTCGCTTCGTTGAAGATAACTGGGAAAATCCTTCTACTGGTTCAGCTGGTCTTGGATGGGAAGTTTGGCTTGATGGGATGGAAATTACTCAGTTCACTTATTTCCAACAAGTTGGTGGATTGGCAACTGGCCCTGTAACTGCAGAAGTTACCTATGGTTTGGAACGTTTGGCTTCTTACATCCAAGAAGTTGACTCTGTCTATGATATCGAGTGGGCTGATGGTGTAAAATACGGAGAAATCTTCATCCAACCTGAGTACGAGCATTCAAAATATTCATTTGAAATTTCAGACCAAGAAATGTTGCTTGAAAACTTTGATAAGTTTGAAAAAGAAGCTGGTCGTGCATTAGAAGAAGGCTTGGTTCACCCTGCCTATGACTATGTTCTCAAATGTTCACACACCTTTAACCTGCTTGACGCGCGTGGTGCTGTATCTGTAACCGAGCGTGCAGGCTATATCGCTCGTATCCGTAACTTGGCCCGTGTCGTAGCTAAAACCTTTGTCGCGGAACGCAAACGCCTAGGCTACCCACTTTTAGATGAAGCAACACGAGCTAAACTCTCAGCAGAAGACGCAGAATAGTAAGTAATACTGTGCTCTAAAATCGTTAAAGGCAAGTCGAAGACTTGCTAGAGGGATATGCACCGCCGTACTGTTATGTGGGGATTTTTGAAACCTTGGGTTCAAAAATCAGTCAGCTAAATCCACTTTGATGAGACTGTTAGAAATCTTAGTTTATTTGGTATAAGATTTCCTTACAGACTCACAAAAGTTAGTTAGCGACGTCCCCAGTACCTAAGGTGCATATCAAAAAAGATTGAAGAAAATGTAAAGGAAAAAACATGACAAAAAACTTATTAGTAGAACTCGGTCTTGAAGAGTTACCAGCCTACGTAGTAACTCCAAGCGAAAAACAACTAGGTGAAAAAATGGCAGCCTTCCTCAAGGAAAATCGCCTGTCTTTTGAAGCCATTCAAACCTTCTCAACACCACGTCGTTTGGCTGTTCGTGTGACTGGACTTGCAGACAAACAGTCTGATTTGACAGAAGATTTCAAGGGACCAGCAAAGAAAATTGCCTTGGATAGTGATGGAAACTTCACCAAAGCAGCTCAAGGATTTGTCCGTGGGAAAGGCTTGACAGTTGAAGATATTGAATTCCGTGAAATCAAGGGTGAAGAATATGTCTATGTTACCAAGGAAGAAATTGGTCAAGCGGTTGAAGCCATTGTTCCAGGTGTAGTAGACGTTTTGAAGTCACTAACTTTCCCTGTCAGCATGCACTGGGCTAACAACACTTTTCAATATATCCGCCCTGTACACACTTTGACAGTTCTTTTAGATGAAGAAGAGTTTGATTTGGATTTCCTTGATATCAAGGGTGGTCGTGTGAGCCGTGGTCATCGTTTCTTGGGACAAGAAACTAAGATTCAGTCAGCATTGAGCTATGAAGAAGATCTTCGTAAGCAGTTTGTAATCGCGGATCCTCGTGAACGTAAGCAAATGATTGTTGACCAAATCAAAGCCATCGAAGCTGAACATGGCGTACGTATCGAAATTGATGCCGACTTGCTGAACGAAGTCTTGAACTTGGTTGAATACCCAACTGCCTTTATGGGAAGTTTTGATGCCAAATACCTTGAAGTTCCAGAAGAAGTTTTGGTGACTTCGATGAAAGAACATCAACGTTACTTCGTTGTTCGTGATCAAGATGGCAAGCTCTTGCCAAACTTCATTTCAGTCCGTAACGGAAACGCAGAGCATTTGGGAAATGTCATCAAGGGGAATGAAAAAGTCCTAGTTGCCCGCTTGGAAGACGGTGAATTCTTCTGGCGTGAAGACCAAAAATTGGTCATTTCAGATCTTGTTGAAAAATTGAACCATGTGACCTTCCACGAAAAGATTGGTTCCCTTCGTGAACACATGATTCGTACGGGGCAGATTGCCATTCTCTTGGCAGAAAAAGCTGGTTTGTCAGTGGATGAAACAGTTGACCTAGCGCGTGCAGCAGCTATTTACAAGTTTGACTTGTTGACGGGGATGGTTGGTGAGTTTGATGAGCTCCAAGGAATTATGGGTGAGAAATATGCCCTTCTTGCTGGTGAAACTCCAGCAGTTGCAGCTGCTATTCGTGAACACTACATGCCTACATCAGCTGACGGAGCTCTTCCAGAGAGCAAGGTTGGAGCCATTCTAGCCATCGCAGACAAATTGGATACGATTTTGAGTTTCTTCTCAGTAGGTTTGATTCCTTCAGGTTCTAATGACCCTTATGCCCTTCGTCGTGCGACTCAAGGTGTGGTTCGTATCTTGGATGCCTTTGGTTGGCACATTGCTATGGATGAGCTGATCGATAGCCTTTATGCTTTGAAATTTGACAGCTTGACTTATGAAAATAAAGCAGAGGTTATGGACTTTATCAAGGCTCGTGTTGATAAGATGATGGGTTCAACTCCAAAAGACATTAAGGAAGCAGTTCTCGCAGGTTCAAACTTTGTTGTTGCAGATATGCTAGAAGCAGCAAGTGCTCTTGTCGAAGCAAGCAAGAAAGAAGATTTCAAATCGTCTGTCGAATCCCTCTCACGTGCTTTCAATTTGGCTGAGAAAGCAGAAGGCTCTGACACAGTTGATCCTGCTCTCTTTGAAAATGAAGAAGAGAAAGCCTTGGCGGAAGCTGTAGAATCACTCGTTTTGTCAGGGGCTGCAAGTCAGCAATTAGAACAACTCTTTGCGCTTAGCCCAGTTATTGATGCTTTCTTTGAAAATACCATGGTAATGGCTGAAGACCAGGCTGTCCGACAAAATCGTTTGGCAATCCTGTCGCAATTAACCAAGAAAGCAGCTAAACTCGCACGTTTCAACCAAATTAATACGAAATAAACTCAGTCAAACGGACTGTATCTTATCACAAAGGAGAAGAAATGGATCCGAAAAAAATCGCTCGTATCAACGAGCTTGCCAAAAAGAAAAAAACAGAAGGCTTGACTTCTGCTGAAAAAGTGGAACAAGCTAAACTTCGTGAGGAGTACATCGAAGGCTATCGTCGTTCTGTTCGTCACCACATTGAAGGAATTAAAATTGTGGATGAGGAAGGAAATGACATCACACCAGAAAAACTACGTCAGGTACAACGTGAAAAAGGTTTGCACGGCCGTAGTTTAGATGATCCTAACTCATAAAATGAAAGAGGGTTGTAGATGATTTACAACCCCCTTTTCGTTTGCAATAAAAAAGAAGGAGCCAAGTGGCTCCTTTTTTGGTTTCTTAGTTGCTTGCGCCAGATGTAGCGTCAGCGTCACCACCGTGGCCTCCAGCATCCCCTGAATCAGAAGCACCAGAAGTAGCATCGGCGTCTCCATGACCTCCGGCAGCAGGAGCAAATGGTCCGCTACCACCAACCAAACGTTGACCCGTTTCTTTTAGGTACCAGTCAAGCCATGGTTGGAAGTTAAAGACAATTTCATTGATACCAGCGTATGATCCATCAGGATAGTACATCGCTTGGTAGTTGTGGGTGTTGATGACACCTGCGGGAGAACCTGGAACGATCGTACGGACGTATTCTTGGTTTCCGTTACGAAGTGTTCCGATAACCCACTCCACGTTCTTCATACGTGCTGGTGGAAGAGAATTATGAACAGTCGACATACGGCTACCTGATTGAGGTGGCACACGTTTGGCAAACATGGTGTCTGGATCTTGGTGAGCGTTGTTGTAGTAGAGGAATTGGTTGTTATCATCAGCGTATGTCAATTCAAATGGCATAGCTTTCAAGAACATATCAATTTGGTTAACTGTCAGGATACCGTGGTCCAATTTGACATAGGTATCACCAGAAACAGCTCCAGTGATTGCTGCAACTTTTTCTACCCATTCTGGATCGTCAGGATCAACTTCTGTAATGGTTGTAGCAATTGGTTTTCCACAATCCAAGTCTTCTGGTTCGATTGGTTTTGGTTTTTTCAATTTCGCAACGACTCCTACGTATTTTACAAAGTTATCTAAGCAAGTTTCAAGGAATTTAACAGTTCCTTCGTTGGTGATATTTCCGTTGTTATCAAAAGCTTCCTTAGCTTTACCAAGAAGGAATTCGTTACCTGGAAGCGTGTAGGCATTAACACCTGGAGCGTCAAGGATTTTACGAAGGTGAACTTGGGCACGTGATGTTCCTTGGTCGTAGTATGATGCACCCACAATCATAACAGGCTTGTTTTCAAATGGATGAACTTCGTATGAAAGCCATTCAAGTACAGATTTGAGAGAAGCTGAGATAGTGTGGTTGTGCTCAGGAGTTGCGATAATGACACCATCAGCACGTGTAATCTTGTTATACAAGAAGCGCAATTGGAAACTTTCGTCCCATTTTTCGTCTTGGTTAAACATTGGAACTTCGTCGATTTCAAGAACTTCTAATTCAAATTTGAATTTGAAATTGCGACGGATAAATTCCAAGAGTTTGCGGTTATATGATTGATCGTAGTTTGATCCAACAAGTCCAACAAATTTCATTCTTTCGGTCTCCTATCTTACAAATTTTCCCAGTCAAATTCTTCTGCATCTTTGCGAAGCAATTCTTGTGCATTGCGCAATTTTTCAGTAATCTTCACAAAGATACGGAAGTCATCAAAGATGGCATCCAATTTCTTGATGACGTCAAGGTCAACCAAGTCACCACTTGGGTTAAATGCTTGAAGAGAGTGAGAAAGCAAGAATTCATCTGGTAGAACATTTGCCTTGATTTCAGGAGCATTCAAGATTTGACGAAGTTGCAATTGGGCACGAGATGAACCAAGTGTGCCGTAGGAAGCACCAGTGATCATGATTGGTTTGTTCAAAAGTGGGTAGATACCGTAAGATAGCCAAGCAAGAGCGCTCATCAAAACTGCTGGGATAGAGTGGTCGTACTCAGGAGTACCGATAATCACACCGTCAGATGCTTCAATTTTAGCTGCAATTTCAAGAATTTCAGCGGGAAGAAGTTTATCTGCTGGTTTGTTGAAAACAGGGATATCCTTGATTTCAACGAGTTCAATTTCAGCTTTATCAGCAAAGTGTTTTTGCATGTATTGGAGCAATTGGCGGTTTGTAGAACGTTTAGAGTTCGTTCCAACAATGGCAATAAGTTTTAGCATGAGATTTCCTTTCTCTTTTTACATAATACAATTTTGAAGGCCTGAAGAACATGCAAGGCGTCCCTCTTTGTCGATGAGAATGGCTTCGATACCATCTAAACTTTCGACTTGCCAGAGGATAGAAGCGCTTCGTTCTCCGAAAAGGCGTGTTGTCCAAATCTCACCATCAACGGATTTATCAGAGACAATCGTTAGGCTAGCAAGATCGGTTTCGACAGGGAATCCTGTCTCACTATCAAAGATATGATGATAGTCTTTTCCATCTACTGTCAGGTGGCGTTCATAGATACCTGAAGTGACAACGGATTTGTTAGAAGCAGGAATGGTTAGGAGATGATTGCCACGAGGATTTCGCGGATCTTGAATACCGATTTGCCATGCTTTCCCTTCTTTGGTTTGGTTATTCCCGATAGTGAGGATATTTCCTCCCAGATTGATCAAGGCAGAGGTGACACCGTGTTTTTTCAAATACTGAGCAACCTTATCTGCACTATAGCCCTTGGCTAAACAACCTAAATCAAGCTTCATTCCTTTCTTCTCTAAAAAAACAGTAGTGTTAGTCGGATCTAACTTGATAAAATGCGGGTTAACTAGAGGCAAGACAGCTTCGATTTCGTCTAACTCTGGAAGCCGTGCATCTGCAAATCCGATTCGCCAAGTTTGAATCAAGGGACCAATGCTGATGTTTAGATGGCTAGATGGAGCTAGGCTATGCTCAAGTCCAAGAGCAATCAATTCAAACAGGTCAGGATGAACCTTAACAGGTGAAATTCCAGCCTGGTAGTTGATTTCCATCAGTTCGGATTCTTGACTGTTGGCGTTAAAGCGGTATTCGAGCTCCTTGAGCAAATCAAAGGCTCTTTGAAGTAGGCAATCAGCCTGTTCATCTACTAATGAAATCGTGATAGTTGTTCCCATTAGCCGTTCAGAACGTGAATGAAGAGGCAAGCTACCAGCTCCTTTCTCTTTATAGGAAATCATTCAGTATAAGGTCGTTAAAGAAAAATTAAACCCCTTACATTTTCTTTCCATGTATCTAGCATATCATAAAGTCAGCGTTTTCACAAATGAATTTTGACAAAAAGTCAAGAAATATGCTCAAAACTAATATGAAAGCGATAGAAAAATTGGATTTATCAATGTTAAGTGTATTTTTTTCTGAAAAAAAGAGAATTCTGAGCAAATGTCTTGTAAACGCTAACAGTAAATGATATACTAGGAAGGTAAATCAAAAATTAAAGGTAGGAATTTTTCTATGAGTAAAATCGTTGTAGTTGGTGCTAACCACGCTGGTACAGCTTGTATTAATACGATGTTGGATAACTTTGGTCATGAGAATGAAATCGTAGTATTTGACCAAAACTCAAATATTTCATTCCTTGGTTGTGGAATGGCGCTTTGGATCGGGGAACAAATTGATGGCCCAGAAGGTCTCTTCTACTCTGATAAAGAAAAATTGGAAGCAAAAGGTGCTAAAGTTTACATGAACTCACCAGTTCTTTCAATTGACTACGATAACAAAGTTGTGACTGCAGAAGTTGAAGGAAAAGAGCACAAAGAGTCTTATGATAAATTGATCTTTGCAACTGGTTCAACTCCAATCTTGCCTCCAATCGAAGGTGTTGAAATCGTTAAGGGCAACCGCGAATTCAAAGCAACTCTTGAAAATGTACAATTTGTTAAATTGTACCAAAACGCTGAAGAAGTTATTGAAAAACTTGAAGACAAGAGCAAACACCTTGAGCGCATTGCCGTTGTTGGTGGTGGTTACATCGGTGTAGAACTTGCTGAAGCCTTTGAGCGTCTTGGAAAAGAAGTGGTGCTTGTCGATATCGTAGATACTGTCTTGAACGGCTACTATGACAAAGACTTCACTCAAATGATGGCGAAGAACTTGGAAGACCACAACATCCGCTTGGCTCTTGGTCAAACAGTTAAAGCCATCCAAGGTGATGGAAAAGTTGAACGCTTGGTAACAGACAAAGAAACATTTGATGTAGATATGGTGGTTCTTGCTGTTGGTTTCCGTCCAAACACAGCTCTTGCTGACGGTAAGATTGAACTCTTCCGCAACGGTGCCTTCCTTGTAGACAAGAAACAAGAAACTTCAATCCCAGGTGTATACGCTGTTGGTGACTGTGCAACTGTTTATGACAATGCACGTAAAGATACAAGCTACATCGCTCTTGCATCTAACGCTGTACGTACTGGTATCGTTGGTGCTTATAATGCTTGTGGTCATGAATTGGAAGGAATCGGAGTTCAAGGATCAAACGGTATCTCTATCTACGGTCTTCACATGGTTTCGACTGGTTTGACTCTTGAAAAAGCCAAAGCTGCAGGCTATAATGCAACTGAAACTGGATTTAACGATCTTCAAAAACCAGAATTTATCAAACATGACAACCACGAAGTTGCCATCAAGATTGTCTTTGACAAAGACAGCCGCGAAATCCTTGGTGCACAAATGGTGTCACATGATGCTGCTATTAGTATGGGAATCCACATGTTCTCACTTGCTATCCAAGAGCATGTAACCATTGACAAATTGGCTTTGACAGACCTATTCTTCTTGCCACATTTCAACAAACCATACAACTACATTACAATGGCTGCACTTACAGCTGAAAAATAAAAATTGACGAGCTATCTGGCCTTAAGTTAAGGTCAGATAGTTTTTTAGTTATACTCTTCGAAAATCTCTTCAAACCACGTCAGCTTCGCCTTACCGTACTCAAGTACAGCCTGCGGCTAGCTTCCTAGTTTGCTCTTTGATTTTCATTGAGTGTCAATCTGTACCCATACAATTATACTTTTTTTATCTTGTGATTCCTTCTAATCCGACTTAAAATGAAATGGTAGCTACCAATACAAATGATGAGGATAAAGAAATGACTGAAAATCGTTATGAACTAAATAAAAATTTGGCGCAGATGCTCAAAGGTGGAGTTATCATGGACGTTCAGAATCCTGAACAGGCTCGTATCGCAGAGGCTGCTGGTGCGGCAGCTGTGATGGCCTTGGAGCGGATTCCAGCTGATATTCGTGCAGCTGGTGGAGTTTCCCGCATGAGTGATCCAAAGATGATTAAGGAAATTCAAGAAGCGGTCAGTATTCCAGTGATGGCCAAGGTCAGAATCGGGCATTTTGTTGAAGCTCAGATTTTAGAGGCTATTGAGATTGACTATATCGATGAGAGTGAAGTGCTGTCTCCAGCTGACGACCGTTTCCATGTGGATAAGAAGGAATTCCAAGTTCCTTTTGTCTGCGGAGCTAAGGACTTGGGTGAAGCCTTGCGCCGTATCGCTGAAGGAGCTTCCATGATTCGCACAAAAGGAGAACCGGGGACAGGTGACATTGTTCAAGCTGTTCGCCATATGCGTATGATGAATCAAGAAATTCGCCGTATTCAAAATCTACGTGAAGATGAACTCTATGTGGCTGCCAAGGACTTGCAAGTCCCTGTAGAATTGGTCCAATACGTTCATGAACATGGAAAATTGCCAGTTGTAAACTTCGCAGCTGGAGGTGTGGCAACACCAGCAGATGCTGCGCTGATGATGCAACTGGGGGCAGAGGGTGTCTTTGTCGGTTCAGGTATTTTCAAGTCAGGAGATCCTGTTAAACGAGCAAGTGCCATTGTAAAAGCGGTAACCAACTACCAAAATCCTCAAATTCTAGCACAAATCTCTGAAGACCTAGGGGAAGCCATGGTTGGTATCAATGAGAATGAAATTCAAATTCTCATGGCTGAGCGAGGAAAATAGATGAAAATCGGAATACTAGCCTTGCAAGGCGCCTTTGCAGAGCATGCAAAGGTGTTAGATAAATTAGGAGTCACTGGTGTCGAAATCAGAAATTTAGATGATTTTCAGAAATATCAGAGTGACTTGTCCGGTTTGATTTTGCCTGGCGGTGAGTCTACAACCATGGGCAAGCTCTTGCGTGACCAGCAGATGCTGCTTCCCATCCGAGAAGCCATTCTTTCTGGACTACCAGTCTTTGGAACTTGTGCGGGATTAATCTTACTAGCTAAGGAAATCACTTCTCAGGAAGAAAGTCATCTTGGAACCATGGATATAGTGGTTGAGCGCAATGCTTATGGGCGCCAACTAGGAAGCTTCTATACAGAGGCAGAATGTAAGGGAGTTGGTCAGATTCCCATGACCTTTATCCGTGGACCGATTATCCGCAGTGTTGGAGAGGGTGTAGAAATTCTAGCAACAGTTGATGATCAAATCGTTGCAGCTCAAGAAGAGAATATGCTGGTAACTTCTTTTCATCCAGAATTGACAGATGATGCTCGCTTGCACCAGTATTTTATCAATATGTGTAAAGAAAAAAGTTGAGAAAAGATTCTCAACTTTTTTACATGTAATAAACAATGGCGATGTATTGGAGTGCAGATGCCGCTAGGATAAAGAGATGCCAAATCATGTGGAAATAAGGTTTTTTCTTAGCGTAAAATCCAGCTCCAACTGTATAACAGAGTCCGCCAGTTACCATGAGACTCCAGAAAATTGGTGTTGTTTGACTGATAATGGCAGGAATGATAGCCAGAACCAACCAGCCCATAATCAAATAAAGGGCAAGGCTGAATTTCTCATTGACCTTTTTAGCAAAGATTTTATAGAGGATGCCAAAGATGGTCGTTCCCCACTGAATAGCAATGATCAGATAGCCAAACCAGTTATTCATCAAAGTCAATACGACCGGCGTATAAGAGCCTGCGATAGCCACGTAAATCATAGAATGGTCGATGATTCGCAAGACGTATTTGTGGGTCGAACCATAGGCCATAGAGTGGTAAATGGTTGACGAGAGGAACATGAGAAAGAGACTGATAACAAAGATAGAAACGCCAAAAGAAGATAAAAATCCATGTGCTTCATAACTATAGGTGGATGAAATGGGGAGTAGGATGAGCATGATAACCGCACCCACAGCATGGGTCACGCTATTGGCAATCTCCTCTCCAAAACTGAGCTTTTTACTGAGTTTTAGACTGGTATTCATTGGATTTCCTCCTCTTCTTTGATAAGGATTAAGTCTAGAGTTTGATGATAGAGTTTAACCGTTTGACAGCTAGTTTGGATAATAGGATTTTCTGGATCAATCCCATGGTTCATGTAGTCCACAAAAGCGTCGTAGAGCTGGTCTGAGCTTGCTTGAGTTTGCAGAGTATTGAGGGTCTGAGCGATTTCTTGGATTGAAAAGACAGACTTGAGAGTGGTGATGGCAATTAAACGGGCAATCTGTTTGCGTTGGTATTTTTTCTTGTCTGGCTTTGTCAGGTAACCATGTTTGACATAGTTATTGACCATCGATGCTGTTAGTCCCTTGTCCTTATCTGGAGAGATAGGGGCACAGACTTGATTGACATAAAGTAAAACTTGGTCCAGATAGAGGTCAATGTTTGGAATGTCTTCCCATTTTGGGTAGGAAAAGTTTGAATTCATTTCCAACTCCTTTTTATCTAGTTTTAATAACTAGATTATAAAATAATAAAAAACAAAAGTCAAGTTTCAACTGCTTGTAGAAAGCTTTAAATTATGCTATGATGAGAGAAACTAGTTAGAAATGAGGGGAAAAGATGGAGATTCGTTTAGCTTTTCCAAACGAAGTAGATGCGATTATGCAGGTGATGGAGGATGCTAAAAAGTGCTTAGCTGAGTCTGGTAGCGACCAGTGGCAAAATGGCTATCCAAATGCAGATATCATTGTTGATGATATCATCTCTGGTCAAGCTTATGTGGCCTTGGAAGAAGGAGAACTACTAGCCTATGCTGCTGTGACCAAGAGCCCAGAGAAATCCTATGAAGCCATTTATGAAGGAAGTTGGCAGGGGGGAGAATCAGAATATCTGGTCTTTCACCGTATCGCTGTGGCAGCAGATGTCCAAGGACAAGGTGTTGCTCAGACTTTCCTAGAAGGCTTGATTGAAGGTTTTGATTATCTAGATTTTCGTTCAGATACGCATGCACAAAACAAGGCCATGCAGCATATCTTTGAAAAGCTAGGCTTCCAACAGGTCGGTAAGGTTCCAGTTGATGGGGAACGTTTGGCCTATCAGAAATTAAAAAAATGAAGCAGAAAAAGTACGCAAAAATGCTCTACCCGTCGCCAATTGGAACCTTATCCTTGGTTGCTGACGAGCAATATCTGTATGGAATTTGGGTACAGGACCAAACTCATTTTGAGAGGGGAATCTCTGGAGATAGTATAGAAGTAGTTAAGAAACATCCTGTCCTAGACCAGGTTATTTCCTATTTAGATACTTATTTCGAAGGCAGTGTTCAGGATCCATCTGACTTACCTTTGGCTCCCATTGGAACAGATTTTGAAAAGCGGGTTTGGGATTACTTACAGGCCATTCCTTATGGTCAAACAGTAACTTACGGACAAATAGCTCAAGACTTGCAAGTGGCTTCTGCCCAAGCGATTGGTGGAGCAGTGGGGCGTAATCCTTGGTCCATCCTCGTACCCTGTCACCGTGTGCTGGGATCAGGCAATCGTCTGACAGGCTATGCATCGGGAGTCGAAAAGAAAGCCTGGCTCTTGCAACATGAAGGTGCAGCATTTCAAGAAAATAAAAAATAGAAAGAAAAGAAGATGTTAGAATTTATCGAATACCCAAAATGTTCAACTTGTAAGAAAGCAAAAAATGAATTGGATCAACTTGGACTAGAATACCAAGATGTCCACATCGTAGAAGAAACCCCAAGTGAAGACGTGATTTTGAACTGGTTAGAAACTTCCGGTTTTGAAGTGAAACAATTTTTCAATACTAGCGGGATCAAATACCGCGAACTGGGCCTAAAAGATAAGGTGGGAAGTTTGTCAAAACAAGAAGCAGCCAAGCTTCTAGCGAGTGATGGTATGTTATTGAAACGTCCAATTTTGGTGGAGAATGGTGCTGTTAAACAAATTGGCTATAGAAAAACCTATGAGGACTTAGGTTTGAGATAGTTTTTATTTATCTCCTTGATAGGTAAAATATATAGCCTCCCTGTTTTAAAGTGTGATAAACTAGAAGATAGACAAAGTCTGAGCAGCCCGTAGCAAATAATTTGCTTGCGAGCAGAAGTATGATAGAATGAATCATTATCAGGAGAGGATGTTTTTATGACTGTTACAACATTTTTAGCATCAGATTGGTACCAAAGTTTGATGCAACTCATTCCGGATGGTAAGCTCTTTAGTTTGCGTTCGGTCTTTGATGGAATTCCAAGAATTGTCCAACAACTGCCTACAACCTTGATGTTGACTCTTGGAGGTGCCCTCTTTGGTTTGCTACTTGCCTTGATTTTTGCCATTGTTAAGATCAATCGTGTTAAGATTTTATATCCTTTGCAGGCCTTTTTCGTCAGCTTCTTAAAAGGTACCCCAATCCTAGTCCAACTTATGTTGACCTACTACGGAATTCCTTTGGCACTGAAAGCTATCAACCAACAATGGGGAACTGGTTTCAATATCAATGCGATTCCAGCAGCGCTTTTTGCGATTGTGGCCTTTGCTTTTAATGAGGCGGCTTATGCAAGTGAAACGATTCGTGCAGCCATCCTTTCTGTTAACCCAGGTGAAATTGAGGCGGCGCATAGTCTGGGTATGACTCGTGCTCAAGTTTATCGTCGCGTGATTATTCCAAATGCAGCGGTGGTAGCGACGCCAACTTTGATTAATTCTCTTATCGGTTTGACCAAGGGAACTTCTCTAGCCTTTAGTGCGGGGGTTGTCGAAGTTTTTGCTCAAGCTCAGATTTTGGGTGGAGCAGATTATCGTTACTTTGAGCGTTTCATCTCCGTAGCCCTTGTTTATTGGGTAGTCAATATCGGCATTGAAAGCCTCGGCCGTTTCATCGAGAGAAAAATGGCTATCTCAGCGCCGGATACAGTGTCTACAGATGTGAAAGGAGACCTTCGTTAATGATTAAGATTTCGGATTTAAGTAAATCATTTTCAGGCCAGACTGTCTTGGATCATCTGGACTTGGATATCGAAAAAGGGGAAGTCGTAGCCTTGATTGGTTCATCTGGAGCTGGGAAATCAACCTTTCTTCGTAGTTTGAACTACCTTGAAACTCCAGATAGTGGAACGATTCAGATTGACAATTTTAAAGTTGATTTTTCTCAGATTAGCCAAGAAGAAATCCTAACCCTTCGTCGCAAGTTATCCATGGTTTTCCAACAGTTCAATTTGTTTGAACGGCGAACAGCTCTTGACAATGTCAAGGAAGGTTTGGTTGTTGTTAAAAAATTATCGGACGAGGAAGCAACAAAAATCGCTAAGGAAGAGTTGGCCAAGGTTGGTCTTTCTGACCGTGAAAACCATTACCCTCGCCACTTATCAGGTGGACAGAAGCAACGGGTTGCCCTTGCGCGTGCGCTTGCTATGAAACCAGATGTCTTGCTATTAGACGAGCCCACTTCAGCCCTTGACCCAGAGTTGGTCGGCGAGGTAGAAAAGTCTATTGCAGACGCTGCCAAGTCAGGTCAGACCATGATCTTGGTTAGTCACGATATGTCTTTTGTAGCCCAAGTGGCAGATAAGATTTTGTTCCTAGATAAGGGGAAAATCATCGAGTCAGGTACACCGGATGAAATCATCAATCATCCGAAAGAAGAACGAACAAAAGAATTCTTCGCTAGTTACAAACGGACTTATATTTGATATAATGGTAAAAGGAAAACTCAGTTAGGTGGACTAGCTGAGTTTACTCTTTAAAAAAGATAGAAACGAGAGAAATCATGCTACTGCATCTATTTTCTTTGTATTTCGAGAGTTTGATCTTAACGACCATCCTTGTCGTGATTTTTCTGGGGATTTGGATTGGATTGAGAGCCATGTCTGGTGTGGACAAGACAGCCAAGGCTCGTCAAGCTCATCTCTATGATATGATTATGATTGGAGTTTTGGTCGTTCCGGTGTTATCCTTTGCCGTCATGAGTTTGCTCTTGGTTTTCAAGGCATAATCCTTGCGTGACTAGCAAGAATAAGTTAGAATAAAGATAGTTACAACAAGAAAGAAGGAATCGAAATGTACGATACGATTATTATCGGTGCTGGACCTGCGGGAATGACCGCTGCCTTATATGCTGCTCGCAGCAATCTGAAAGTGGCTTTGATTGAAGGTGGTCTGCCAGGCGGGCAAATGAATAACACATCTGATATTGAAAACTATCCAGGTTATGCCAACATCAGTGGACCTGAATTGGCTGAAAAGATGTTTGAACCACTTGAAAACCTTGGAGTGGAGCATCTTTATGGCTATGTTGAAAATATTGAAGACCAGGGTGACTATAAGAAGGTAATCACTGATAATCAAGTTTACGAAACCCGTACTGTCATCGTGGCAACTGGGTCAAAACACCGTCTTTTGGGGGTTCCTGGAGAAGAAGAGCTGAACAGTCGTGGTGTTTCTTACTGTGCAGTCTGTGATGGAGCTTTCTTTCGTGATCAAGACTTGCTCGTAGTCGGTGGTGGAGATTCAGCGGTAGAAGAAGCTCTCTTCTTGACTCGCTTTGCCAAGACTGTTACCATTGTTCATCGTCGTGACCAACTTCGTGCCCAAAAGGTTTTGCAAGACCGTGCTTTTGCAAATGAGAAAGTCAACTTTATCTGGGATTCTGTTGTCAAGGAAATCAAAGGTGAAAACCGAGTAGAATCTGTAATTTTTGAAAATGTAAAAACAGGTCAAGTGACAGAACAAGCCTTCGGTGGTGTCTTTATCTATGTTGGTTTGGATCCCGTTAGCGATTTTGTTAAAGAATTGAATATTCAAGACCAGGCTGGCTGGATCGTAACAGACAATCACATGAAAACTGCCGTTGACGGGATCTTTGCAGTTGGAGATGTTCGCCAGAAAGACCTTCGCCAAGTGACAACAGCAGTTGGAGATGGGGCTATCGCTGGTCAAGAAGCCTACAAATTTATTACTGAACATAGTTAAAAAAGTTTCCAATCAAGTGATTGGAAACTTTTTTATAGTCGGTTTCGGAAAACTTCGTACATGAGAATGGCTGCAGCAACACTGGCATTGAGGCTTTGAACATGCCCATTCATCGGAATGGTAATCATCTCATCAACCTGTTTTTTGATGTTGCTGGAGATGCCTTTTCCTTCATTTCCGATGATGAGGGCGATTTTCCCTTTTGTATTCCACTTGTGGCAAGGAGTACCGTTCATATCCGTTCCAAAGGTCCAGAAGCCTTCAGCCTTGAGTTTGTCTAGGGTTTGACTGAGGTTGGTAACTCGCACAATCGGTACATGCTCAATAGCACCTGTGGCCGTTTTGGCAACGACAGGAGTCACTCCGACAGCACGGTGCTTGGGAATGATGACACCTGAAACATTGGTCGCATCAGCAGTCCTTAAGATAGAGCCTAAGTTGTGAGGGTCAGTTAGACCATCCAGAATCAATAGCAAAGGATTTTCTTCTTGGCGTGTTTTGGCAAGGATGTGATCAAGTTCGCTATAGGCAAATTCTGACACTCGTAAAACAAAACCTTGGTGGACAGCGCCTTCGGTCATTTCAGACAGGGATTTTTTTGAAGTCCAAGAGATGGAGACCTTCTTTTCTGTAGCCAGTTCCTTGACCTTCTCAACATTCTTACCTCGAAGATCTTCTTGGAGGTAGAGTTTATTTCCAGTGTTTGCAAGGAGGGCTTCTGTAACGGCGTGGACGCCATAGACAATATCATTTGTTTTCATGCCTCTATTATAACACAAAACCCCGTCTTGCAACGGGATTTTCTTTATTCAAGGATGAGGAGACCATCTTTGACAGCAAATGGATCTTTCTCATTGATACGATCGTAAAACATAATTCCGTTTAGATGATCAATTTCATGTTGGACAACGATAGAGTTGTATCCTTTGAGCTTGATACGGTGTTTTTCGCCATCTTTGTCAAAGTAGTCAACAGTAACGCGAGCATGGCGGACAACATAGCCTGGCACGTTTCGGTCAACAGACAGGCAACCTTCTCCTTCGCCAAGAGCAGCGTCCTGAACAGAGTGGGAGACGATTTTTGGATTGTACATAATGGCTTGTAAATCGTAGGCTTCCTGTGGAGTTTCACCTTCTTCTACAATATTTGGGACCAAGACGGCAATAATACGTTTTGAGATATCCAGCTGGGGAGCAGCAAGTCCAACACCACCACGCAAGCTCATTTTCTCAGCCATAACAGGATCCTGAGAATGTTTGAGGAATTGCATCATTTTTTCACCAAGGATGATATTTTGATCACTCAATGGAAAAGTCACTTCCTCAGCAACCGCACGTAGAGTAGGGTTTCCCTCACGGATAATATCATTCATATCAATCAAATGAGCAGCTTTTGTAATACGTTCTATAGCAGACATTTTCTCTCCTTTCATTACCTCTACATGATAACACAAAATAGGTCAGAAAGAAAGTCACAGAAGTTGATAAAAATCATATAATAAACTGTAATACCCTTTTGTCTGTGGTATAATAAAAGAAAAGACTTGCAAAAGAGAGAAAGGGAGAATGCAGATGGACAAGCGGCAAAATAGACGGTCTCATGGGCCTATTGATGGATTGTTGGAGAGAAGTATTGGTTTCTTTCGGAATTATAAATCCTGGACCAATGCCCAGTTTATTATTGTGTTATTGCTTGCAGTTGCCTTGTCCATGGGGGGGAACTTATTAGTTCGAGCAGTACAAGGCAACAAGGGAACGAGTCCTAGTAAAACAGTTGATTCTGCAAGTTCCTCTGGTCAATTCAAAGAAAATGATTCTGACGAAAAGACAGCGCGAATCATGGCAAATGGTGACCTTCTCTACCATATTCCTATCTACCGAACAGCTCTGAAAGAAGATGGTAGCTACGATTTCCACGAAAATTTTGAATATGTAAAACCATGGCTCAAGCAAGCAGATTTAGTGCTTGGTGACTTTGAAGGAACGGTGAACAAAGACCACTACTTGGCAGGCTATCCTCTCTTTAATGCACCAGGGGAAGTCATGGATGCGATCAAGGATGCAGGCTACCAAGTTCTAGACTTGGCTCATAATCATATTTTGGATTCTCAAATTGAGGGAGTGGTTTCGACAGCAGAAGCTATTGAAAAGGCAGGAATGACACCCATAGGAGTCTACACACATGAATCCCGTGACCAAGCTCCGCTAGTTATCAAGGAAGTCAATGGTATCAAGGTAGCTCTCCTAGCCTATTCTTACGGTTTTAATGGCATTGAGCAGTATATCTCTCAAGAGGATTATAATCGCTATCTTTCTGATCTGAATGAAGATAAGATGAAGGCAGAAATTGAACGAGCTGAGAAGGAAGCGGATATTACTGTTATTATGCCTCAGATGGGAATTGAGTACCAACTAGAACCAACGGAAGAACAGAAAACACTGTACCACAAGATGATTGACTGGGGAGCCGATATTATCTTTGGAGGGCATCCTCACGTCGTTGAACCTGCTGAAACAGTTGAAAAAGATGGTGATAAAAAACTGATCATCTACTCCATGGGGAATTTCCTCTCAAATCAACGCATTGAAACCATGCAAGACGAGGAAAATGCCAAGTGGACGGAGCGCGGTGTTCTCATGGATGTGACCATTAAGAAAAAAGATGGAAAGACAAGGATTGAAACTGCCAAAGCGCATCCGACTTGGGTCAATCGAACACCCAAAGGAACTTACTCTCCAGAAGGCTATCCGCTCTTCCTCTATCAGACCTATATCCTAGAGGACTTCATCGAGGGGGGCAGTCACCGTGACAAGTTGGACGAGGCGACTAAGGAACGAATTGACACGGCCTATAAAGAAATGAATGAACATGTAGGGTTGAAGTGGTAGGTACTCGCCCTAAAGGAGACGAGATGACGATTAAATTGATTGCAACGGATATGGATGGAACTTTGCTGGATCCAAGAGGGCAACTGGACTTGCCACGTTTAGAAAAGATTTTAGACCAATTAGATGAACGAGGTATCCGTTTTGTCATTGCGACAGGAAATGAGGTCCATCGAATGAGGCAATTATTAGAACACTTGGCGAGTCGAGTGATCTTGGTTGTTGCTAACGGCGCTCGTATATTTGAGTATGATACGCTACTTCAGGCCCAGACTTGGGATGATGCTATGGTTGACAAGGCTCTCCTTCATTTTAAAGGGAGGGAGTGTCGAGATCAGTTCGTCGTTACCAGTATGAATGGGAGTTTTGTCAAGGAAGGAACGGTTTTTACAGACCTGGAAAAATTTATGACTCCAGAGATGATTGAAAAACTTTACCAAAGGACAAATTTTGTGGATGAGCTAAACTCAGACCTCTTCGGTGGAGTGTTAAAGATGAGCATGGTTGTTGGTGAAGAACGTTCTAGTTCAGTTTTGCAGGAAATCAATGACCTCTTTGATGGTCGTGTAAGGGCTGTTTCTAGCGGTTATGGCTGTATCGATATCCTGCAGGCTGGGGTTCACAAGGCTTGGGGATTGGAAGAATTACTCAAGCGCTGGGATTTGACATCAGAACAAATCATGGCTTTTGGTGATAGCGAAAACGATGTCGAAATGCTAGAACTGGCTGGAATTGCCTATGCTATGGAAAATGCAGATGATGAGGCCAAGGCAGTTGCGACTGCTCTAGCACCAGCTAATAGCCAGGCGGGTGTTTATCAGGTTCTAGAAAATTGGTTAGAGAAAGAGGGATAAGGTGGCAGTACAGTTATTAGAAAATTGGCTTTTAAAAGAGCAGGCAAAGATTCAAACCAAGTATCGCGAATTGAATCAAGTTTCTGTTCTAGAGCCAGATGTAATTTTTATCGGCGATTCGATTGTAGAATACTACCCATTGCAAGAGTTGTTTGGGACTGCAAAGACGATTGTCAATCGTGGCATCCGAGGCTACCAGACGAAACTGTTATTAGAGAATCTAGATGCCCATCTTTATGGTGATGCTGTGGATCAAATAGTTCTCTTAATTGGAACAAATGATATCGGAAAAGATGTTCCTATGAATGAATTCTTGGATAATCTTGAGCGTGTGATTCAATCAATTGCCCGAGATTATCCACTGACAGAGATAAAATTGCTTTCCATTCTGCCAGTCAATGAGGGAGAGAAATACAAGCAGACTGTTTATATCCGAACTAATGAAAAGATTGGAGAATGGAATCAAGCCTATGAGGCTCTAGCCTCCGCCTATATGCAAGTAGATTTTCTACCAATTTATGATAGTTTGACAGATTCAGAAGGGCAACTTCAATCAGCCTATACAACGGATGGCCTCCATCTAAGTGTAGCCGGTTATCAAGCCTTATCAGAAGCCTTGAAAACATATCTTTTCTAAAGAATCGACTTAATTTTGCATTTTTACCATAGATAAGGTATAATGGTTTTATTGTCTTTTGGGGTCGTTACGGATTCGACAGGCATTATGAGGCATATTTTGCAACCCGTGTGGCGACGTAAACGCTCAGTTAAATATAACTGCAAAAAATAACACTTCTTACGCTTTAGCTGCCTAAAAACCAGCAGGCGTGACCTGATTTGGATTGCTCGTGTTCAATGACAGGTCTTATGATTAGCGAGATACGATTAAGTCTTGTCTAGCGACTTGATAAGAGATTAATAGACTCGCAGTTTCTAGGCTTGAGTTATGTGTCGAGGGACTGTTAAAACAATACATAACCTATGGTTGTAGACAAATATGTTGGCAGGTGTTTGGACGTGGGTTCGACTCCCACCGGCTCCATTGATAATTTACATTGTTTTGTAAATCTTTCTAAAACGTTGTTTTTACAACGTTTTTTATTTTATTCTTTGGTATTCTTTTGCAAAAAAAGAATACAACATTTTGTTGTATCCTAAATATTAAATCAAGTCCTGAATTTTCTTAAGTTTTTATCATATTTTCTGTTATAATTAAGGTGCCTTAAGAAAAATAATGAAAAAACTAAATGTTTTTCATATAGTTTTCATTTTTTGTGTTATAATTAAGGTGCCTTAAGAAAAATATTAAGGTGCCTTAAGAAAAATATTAAGGTGCCTTAAGAAAAATAATGAAAAAACTAAATGTTTTTCATATAGTTTTCATTGTTTTAATAGTTTAAAGTCAATCTTATTTTTCTCTAATAGAAAATAATGAAAAAGTAGGTTTAGAAAGAGGTAAGTATCTATGTCTTCTCATAAAAAAGTGTCACTCTCTGAGATTAATCAATCTATCGATACTCCAAATAACAATCATTTCTGGCAAAATTTAAAGGCCTTCTTGGGTCCAGGTGCCCTTGTCGCAGTTGGTTATATGGATCCAGGAAACTGGATAACCAGTGTGGTTGGAGGTGCATCCTATAAGTACAGTCTCTTATTTGTCATCTTGATTTCATCACTCATTGCTATGCAGCTTCAGCAGATGGCAGGAAAGCTTGGAATTGTAACTCAAATGGACTTGGCTCAAGCAACGGGTCATCATTCACCCAAATGGCTTCGTTATAGCTTATGGGTGATTTTAGAATTAGCCTTGATGGCGACAGATCTGGCAGAAGTTCTAGGTTCAGCGATTGCTCTCAATCTTCTCTTTAAGATTCCGATTATGATAGCAATTCTCTTGACCGTGTTGGATGTTTTTCTCTTATTGCTTCTGATGAAATTTGGCTTTAAGAAGATTGAAGCTATTGTGACAACACTGATTTTAACCATTCTAGCAATTTTTACCTATCTGGTAGCTTTGTCACATCCAAGCTTCCAAGGAATCGTTGAGGGTTATCTACCGAATGCAACCTTATTTGAAAGTCCCTTGCCAGGGCATGAAAGTCAATTAACCTTGGCACTAGGGATCGTGGGAGCAACGGTTATGCCCCATAACCTCTATTTGCATTCTTCCTTGTCTCAAACTCGGAAAATCAATCACAAGGACAAGAATGATGTTCGAAAAGCCGTGCGCTTTATGACCTGGGATTCAAATCTCCAATTATCCTTGGCCTTTGTGGTTAACTCCCTTCTATTAATTCTCGGGGCGGCTCTCTTTTTCGGCCATGCATCTGAGATTTCTGCCTTCTCTCAAATGTATAATGCCTTGCAGGATTCTACTATTGCAGGAGCTATAGCTAGCTCGACCTTATCAACCTTGTTTGCCTTGGCTTTATTAGCCAGTGGTCAAAATTCGACGATTACGGGTACCTTGACTGGACAAATCGTTATGGAAGGTTTCTTGCATATGAGATTACCTCAATGGTTCATTCGTTTGGCAACTCGTCTCTTTGCCTTGTTGCCTGTCATGATTGTAGCGGTTCTGTTTGGTCATCAGGAAAAAACATTGGATCAGTTATTGGTTTATTCACAAGTCTTTCTTTCGATTGCTCTTCCATTTTCAATCTTCCCACTGATTTATCTAACTTCTAAGAAATCACTGATGGGAGAATTTACCAATGCCAAATGGAATACCATCCTTGGCTATATCGTTTCCATTATCTTAACAATTCTCAATGTGAAATTGTTATTTGATATTTTCTAAGAAATTCACCCGAGTTATAAAACAAGCATATAAGAAAAAAGATACCCAAGATTTCTTGGGTATCTTTTTTAAAATAAACGGAAGACATGGGATTCGAACCCACGCACGCTGTTACACGCCTACCGCGTTTCCAACACGGCCTCTTAAGCCTCTTGAGTAATCTTCCAATACTTACTCAAATAGTCTACCATAAAGCCACTTATCTTGCAATAAAAATGTTGGAATTGAGAAAAATGATAGAATTTGAAAGAAAATGACAAAAAATGCTTGACTTTGCTAGAAAATGTGTTAGAATGAATAGTGTAAACGATAACAGGAGGTGATTTGGTGTTAAAAACTGAGCGGAAGCAACTGATTTTAGAGGAGTTGAATCAACATCATGTAGTTTCTCTAGAAAAATTAGTTAGTTTGCTAGAAACGTCAGAATCAACGGTTCGAAGAGATTTGGATGAGTTGGAGGTGGAAAACAAGCTTCGCCGTGTGCATGGTGGAGCAGAATTGCCACACTCCTTGCAGGAAGAAGAAACCATCCAAGAAAAATCTGTCAAAAACCTTCAAGAGAAGAAATTGCTTGCTCAGAAAGCAGCCTCTCTTATCAAGGAAAAAGATGTTATCTTTATTGATGCTGGCACAACAACAGCCTTTTTGATTAAGGAATTGGTCAATAAGAATATCACCGTTGTGACCAACTCCATTCATCATGCGGTTCAGCTGGTTGAAAAACAGATTCCAACTGTCATGGTTGGAGGTAGTGTCAAGATGGCGACAGATGCATGTATCGGTGGCGTTGCCCTTAACCAGATTAACCAGTTGCATTTTGATCGTGCCTTTATCGGAATGAACGGTGTAGATGAAAACTACTACACAACGCCAGACATGGAAGAGGGAGCCGTTAAGCGTGCTATTTTGGAGAATGCCAAACAGACCTACGTCTTGGTAGATTCGTCAAAAATTGGACAAACTTGCTTTGCCAAGGTAGCACCACTCAAACGCGCTATCGTTATCACAAGTCAAGGGCATGAGTTCTTGCAGGCTATTAAAGAAAAAACGGAGGTAATAGAAGCATGATTTATACAGTCACACTCAATCCTTCCATTGACTATATCGTCCGCTTAGACAAAGTAGAAGTAGGTAGTGTCAATCGAATGGACAGTGATGATAAGTTTGCTGGTGGGAAAGGAATCAATGTCAGTCGTATTTTGAAACGCTTGGGTATTCCAAATACAGCGACTGGTTTTATCGGAGGATTTACTGGTAAATTTATCACAGATACCCTTGCAAAAGAAGAAATCGAGACTCGCTTTGTTCAAGTAGCAGAAGATACTCGCATCAATGTTAAGATTAAAGCAGACCAAGAAACGGAAATCAACGGAACAGGTCCCAATGTTGAACCTGCTCAGTTGGAGGAGTTAAAATCGATTTTAGCAAGTTTGACAGCCGAAGACACAGTTGTCTTTGCAGGTTCAAGTGCTAAAAATCTAGGTAATGTCATCTACAAGGATTTGATTGCCTTGACCCGTCAGACAGGGGCGCAAGTGGTTTGTGACTTTGAAGGACAGACCTTGATTGATAGTTTGGACTATCAGCCACTTTTGGTTAAGCCAAATAATCACGAACTGGGAGCTATCTTTGGAGTTAAACTAGATAGTTTAGATGAAATTGAGAAATACGCGCGAGAGTTACTGGCTAAAGGTGCTCAAAACGTGATCATCTCTATGGCTGGTGACGGTGCCCTTCTTGTCACATCTGAGGGAGCTTACTTCGCTAAACCCATCAAGGGAACAGTGAAAAATTCAGTTGGAGCTGGTGACTCTATGGTGGCTGGATTTACAGGTGAATTTGTCAAATCAAAAGACGCAATAGAAGCCTTCAAATGGGGCGTTGCTTGTGGCACAGCAACTACCTTCTCAGATGACTTGGCAACAGCGGATTTTATTAAAGAAACATATGAAAAAGTTGAGGTAGAAAAACGATGAAAATTCAAGACCTATTGAGAAAAGATGTTATGTTGCTGGATTTGCAGGCAACTGAAAAAACAGCTGTCATTGAAGAGATGATTAAAAGCTTGGTAGATCACGGTTATGTGACAGATTTTGAAACCTTTAAAGAAGGAATTTTGGTGCGTGAAGCTCTAACTTCCACTGGTTTGGGTGACGGAATTGCTATGCCTCACAGCAAGAACTCTGCTGTAAAAGAAGCGACAGTTCTATTTGCTAAGTCAAACAAGGGTGTTGACTATGAGAGTTTGGATGGGCAACCTACCGACCTCTTCTTCATGATTGCGGCACCAGAAGGTGCAAATGACACCCACTTGGCAGCCTTGGCAGAACTGTCTCAATACTTGATGAAAGACGGTTTTGCTGACAAACTTCGTCAAGTAACATCTGCTGACCAAGTTATTGAACTCTTTGACCAAGCTTCAGAAAAAGATCAAGTACCTGTTCAAGCCCCTGCCAATGAATCTGGTGACTTTATCGTTGCCGTTACGGCTTGTACAACAGGAATCGCCCATACTTACATGGCCCAAGAAGCCCTTCAAAAAGTGGCTGCTGAAATGGGGGTTGGTATCAAGGTTGAAACTAACGGTGCTAGCGGTGTTGGTAACCAATTGACAGCAGAAGATATTCGCAAGGCTAAAGCTGTTATCATCGCAGCAGATAAGGCAGTAGAAATGGATCGTTTCGATGGCAAACCATTGATCAATCGTCCAGTTGCAGATGGTATCCGTAAGACAGAAGAGTTGATTAACTTGGCTCTTTCAGGAGATGCTGAAATCTACCGTGCTGCTAATGGGGCAAAAGTTGCAACAGCAAGCAACGAAAAACAAAGTATCGGTGGTGCTTTCTACAAACACTTGATGAGTGGTGTATCTCAAATGTTGCCATTCGTTATCGGTGGTGGTATCATGATTGCCCTTGCTTTCTTGATCGACGGAGCTTTTGGTGTGCCACAGGATAGTCTTGGCAATCTCGGATCCTACCATGAGCTAGCTTCTATGTTCATGAAAATCGGTGGCGCTGCCTTTGGCTTGATGCTTCCAGTTTTTGCAGGATACGTAGCCTACTCTATCGCTGAAAAACCTGGTTTGGTTGCTGGTTTTGTGGCTGGTGCCATTGCCAAAGAAGGTTTTGCCTTTGGTAAAATCCCTTATGCAGCAGGTGGTGAAGCAACTTCAACTCTTGCAGGTGTGTCATCTGGTTTCCTAGGAGCCCTTGTTGGTGGATTTATCGCAGGTGCCTTGGTTCTTGCTATCAAGAAATACGTTAAAGTTCCTCGTTCACTTGAAGGGGCAAAATCAATCCTTCTCTTGCCACTTCTTGGAACAATTTTGACAGGATTTGTCATGCTGGCTGTCAATATTCCAATGGCAGCAATCAACACTGCTATGAATGACTTCCTTGGCGGTCTTGGAGGAGGATCAGCTGTCCTTCTCGGTATCGTTCTTGGTGGAATGATGGCTGTTGATATGGGTGGACCAGTTAACAAAGCTGCCTATGTCTTTGGTACAGGTACGCTTGCAGCGACTGTTTCTTCAGGTGGTTCTGTAGCCATGGCAGCAGTTATGGCTGGAGGAATGGTTCCACCACTTGCTATCTTTGTCGCAACCCTTCTTTTCAAAGATAAATTTACCAAAGAAGAACGCAACTCTGGTTTGACAAACATCATCATGGGCTTGTCATTTATCACTGAGGGAGCGATTCCATTTGGTGCAGCCGACCCAGCTCGTGCGATCCCAAGCTTTATCCTTGGTTCGGCAGTAGCAGGCGGACTCGTTGGTCTTGCTGGAATCAAACTCATGGCGCCACACGGAGGAATCTTCGTTATCGCCCTAACTTCAAATGCCCTACTTTACCTAGTCTTTGTTTTGATTGGTGCGATTGTAAGTGGTGTGGTTTATGGTTACCTACGCAAACCACAAGCATAAAAAGTATTAGATTAGAAAGATTGTTACCATTTGGTGCAATCTTTTTCTCTTTTCGAAATGGCTGTGAAATATGGTATAATAGAAGAATGGCAAACAAGAATACTACAAAAACAAGACGGAGACCGTCTAAAGCAGAACTCGAAAGAAAACAGGCTATTCAGAGAATGTTGATTTCCTTAGGGATTGCCTTATTGTTGATTATTGCGGCCCTCAAGCTCGGTGCGGCGGGTATCACCCTTTATAATCTCATTCGACTGGTGGTCGGAAGTCTGGCCTATGTGGCCATTGGTGCCCTCCTCATTTACCTCTTTCTATTTAAATGGCTCCGTAAGCAAGAAGGACTTCTGTCAGGATTTCTCTGTATCTTCGCTGGCTTACTCTTAATTTTTGAGGCCTATCTTGTCTGGAAATTTGGCTTGGAGCAGTCAGTTCTAAAAGGGACCTTGGCTCAAGTTATGACGGATCTTACTGGTATGCGGGTGACTAGTTTCGCTGGTGGAGGCCTGCTTGGTGTCGGACTTTATATCCCCATAGCCTTTCTTTTTTCAAATATCGGATCCTACTTTATTGGAGTCCTCTTGATTCTAGTTGGGGCTCTCCTAGTTAGTCCTTGGTCTATTTATGATGTTACAGCCTTTATTGGGGCGCAGTTCAGATCATACATGGAAAAACAGGAACAAAGAAAACAGGAACGCTTCATCAAGAGAGAAGAGGAGAAGGCACGTCAAGAAGCTGAAGAAGCAGCAAGAATTCAGAGAGAACAAGAAGAACAGGATGCGCTACCGCATCCTCCTGTAGATCCTGAAACTGGAGAAATCTTATCAGAAGTTCCAGTCTACGATGTTTCACCAATTCCTGAGGAAGAATGGATTGAACCGGAGATTATCCTTCCTCAAGCTGAATTTGAAGTTCCAGATGTGGAAGAAGACTTTGAGGATGAAGAGGTGCAGGTTGATTTTTCTGCCAAAGAAGCCCTTGAATACAAACTGCCAAGCTTGCAACTCTTTGCGCCAGATAAACCCAAAGACCAGTCCAAGGAAAAGAAGATTGTTCGAGAAAATATCAAAATCCTAGAAGAAACCTTTGCTAGCTTTGGTATCAAGGTAACGGTAGAACGGGCTGAAATTGGCCCATCAGTGACCAAGTATGAAGTCAAGCCAGCAGTGGGAGTCCGAGTTAATCGCATTTCTAACTTGGCAGATGACTTGGCACTAGCTCTGGCGGCCAAGGATGTTCGGATTGAGGCTCCAATACCTGGTAAATCCTTAGTCGGGATTGAGGTTCCAAACTCTGAGATTGCGACTGTTTCCTTCCGAGAACTATGGGAACAGTCTCAGACTAAACCAGAAAATCTCCTCGAAATTCCTCTAGGTAAGGCTGTCAATGGAACTGCTCGCACCTTTGACCTTTCCAAGATGCCCCACCTACTCGTTGCAGGTTCGACAGGATCAGGGAAATCAGTCGCAGTTAACGGTATTATCGCTAGCATTCTGATGAAAGCAAGACCCGATCAGGTCAAGTTTATGATGGTGGATCCAAAGATGGTTGAGTTATCCGTTTACAATGACATTCCTCATCTCTTGATTCCAGTTGTGACCAATCCACGCAAGGCTAGCAAGGCTTTGCAAAAGGTCGTGGATGAGATGGAAAATCGTTATGAGCTTTTTGCAAAGGTCGGTGTGCGCAATATCGCAGGCTTTAATGCTAAGGTGGAGGAATTTAACGCCCAATCTGAATACAAACAGGTTCCACTACCTTTGATTGTTGTCATTGTGGATGAGTTGGCTGACCTTATGATGGTTGCCAGCAAGGAAGTGGAAGATGCCATCATCCGTCTCGGACAGAAGGCACGTGCTGCAGGGATTCACATGATTCTTGCAACGCAGCGCCCATCGGTTGATGTCATTTCTGGTCTCATCAAGGCCAATGTCCCTTCTCGAGTGGCTTTTGCAGTTTCATCGGGAACAGATTCACGAACCATCTTGGATGAAAATGGCGCTGAAAAACTGCTTGGTCGAGGAGACATGCTCTTTAAACCAATCGATGAAAATCATCCAATCCGTCTGCAAGGATCCTTTATCTCGGATGATGATGTTGAACGTATCGTAAACTTCATCAAGGCGCAGGCTGATGCGGACTACGATGAAAGCTTTGACCCAGGAGATGTCCCAGAAAATGAGGGAGATTTCTCTGATGGTGAAGATGGTGGCGATCCGCTTTTTGAGGAAGCCAAGGCTCTGGTTATCGAGACGCAAAAAGCTAGTGCTTCTATGATTCAGCGTCGTTTGTCGGTTGGATTTAATCGTGCGACCCGTCTCATGGAAGAACTTGAAATGGCAGGTGTCATCGGCCCAGCTGAAGGAACCAAACCACGAAAAGTATTGCAACAATAAAAAAATAGCTTCTTTCCAAATATGGAAGGAAGCTATTTTAGCAGTTATTGACTGTTTTTATTTTCTGAATTCGTCGTATTTGACTGTGTTCCATTATCGCTTGTTTCTTTATTTGTAGCTGGTGTAGAAGAGTCCTGAGTTGTTGTTTTCTGTTCTTCTTTTTTCTCCTCTTTCTTGTTGGATTGAGAAGTTTCTTCTTGTTGGTTATTTTCTTTAGTGGGTGTGTTGTCCTTGTTTGGAGTAGTGTTCTCCTGAGGAGATTCCTTTTGGATTTCCTTGACAACAGTTGTTTGGGTTGTTGTAGGTTCCTTTTTGTTGTTTTTATTATTATCCATGGCGTTCATGATAGTGATAGTAGCGGTGATCAGACCAAGGATACTACCGATGGTAGCAATCGTTTTTTGAAAGACAGTAAATCCTTTTTTGATGTGTTCTGTTTTTGGTTTTGAAGTTCTACGATAGTTAGACATGATACTCTCCTTTGATTATGATTTATTATACCTCATTTCTTTAAAAAAATCTTAAAAAAAGAGAAACTTCCCTTTCTTGTCGCAGGTCTCTTTTCGTGATACAATAGAAGGAGTGATTTTAGAAAGCGTGAGAAAACATGATCTACTTTGATAATTCGGCGACAACTAAGCCTTATCCTGAAGCTCTAGATACCTATATGCAGGTTGCTTCAAAAATTGTAGGAAATCCATCTAGTCTCCATCGTTTGGGAGACCAGGCAACACGAATTTTAGATGCTTCCCGGCAACAGATTGCAGATTTGATTGGCAAGAAAAGTGATGAAATCTTCTTTACCTCTGGTGGAACAGAAGGGGATAACTGGGTCATCAAGGGTGTGGCCTTTGAAAAAGCACAGTTTGGTATGCACATCATCGTATCAGCTGTTGAACATCCAGCAGTCAAGGAGTCAGCCCTCTGGCTGAAAAGTCAAGGTTTTGAGGTGGATATTGCCCCAGTTGATGAGAAAGGATTTGTAGATGTCAAGGCTCTAGCAAGTTTGATTCGACCTGATACGACCCTCGTTTCGGTCATGGCAGTTAACAATGAAATCGGCTCTATCCAGCCTATTCAAGCCATTTCAGAACTTTTAGCTGATAAACCAACCATTTCCTTCCACATTGATGCGGTTCAGGCACTTGCTAAGATTCCGACTGAAAAATATCTGACGGATCGGGTGGATTTTGCGACCTTTTCTAGTCATAAGTTTCACGGAGTTCGAGGTGTTGGATTTATCTATATCAAGTCAGGCAAGAAAATTACGCCTCTTTTGACAGGTGGAGGTCAAGAGCGCGATTATCGTTCGACAACTGAAAATGTAGCAGGGATTGCAGCGACAGCCAAGGCCCTCCGATTGGCTATGGAAAAGCTAGACCTGTTTATATCTAAGACAAGCCAGATGAAGGCAGTCATTCGCCAAGCCCTTCTGGACTATTCAGATGTTTTCGTCTTTTCAGATGAGGAAGACTTTGCCCCCCATATCCTGACTTTTGGAATCAAAGGTGTTCGTGGTGAAGTCATCGTTCACGCCTTTGAAGACTATGATATTTTCATCTCAACGACATCTGCTTGTTCGTCCAAGGCTGGAAAACCTGCAGGTACCTTGATTGCCATGGGAGTGGACAAAGATAAGGCCCAGTCAGCTGTGCGTCTTAGCCTAGACCTTGAAAATGATATGAGTCAGGTCGAGCAATTCTTGACCAAGCTAAAATTAATTTACAATCAAACTAGAAAAGTAAGATAGGAGCATTTATGCAGTATTCAGAAATTATGATTCGCTACGGAGAGTTGTCAACCAAGGGCAAAAATCGTATGCGGTTCATCAATAAACTTCGCAATAACATTTCAGACGTTTTGTCTATCTATCCCCAAGTTAAGGTAACCGCTGATCGCGACCGTGCCCACGTTTACCTCAATGGAGCTGACTACACAGCAGTGGCAGAATCTCTCAAACAAGTCTTCGGAATTCAAAACTTTTCTCCCGTTTATAAGGTCGAAAAATCTGTTGCGACGCTTAAGGCTGCTGTCCAAGAGATTATGCAGGACATCTACAGGGAAGGCATGACCTTTAAGATTTCTAGTAAGCGTAGCGACCACAACTTTGAACTCGACAGTCGTGAACTTAACCAAACCCTTGGTGGATCTGTTTTCGACGTAATTCCTACTATTCAAGCCCAGATGAAAAATCCTGATATCACTCTTCAGGTGGAGATTCGTGAGGAAGCTGCTTATCTTTCCTATGAAACCATTCGTGGAGCAGGTGGTTTGCCAGTGGGCACTTCTGGTAAGGGCATGCTCATGTTGTCAGGAGGGATTGACTCACCTGTAGCAGGTTATCTAGCTCTTAAACGTGGGGTAGATATTGAGGCCGTTCACTTTGCCAGCCCACCATACACTAGCCCTGGAGCTCTCAAGAAGGCCCAAGATTTGACTCGTAAATTGACCAAGTTTGGTGGTAATATCCAGTTTATCGAAGTGCCTTTCACAGAGATTCAAGAGGAAATCAAGGCAAAGGCGCCAGAAGCCTACCTCATGACCTTGACCCGTCGTTTTATGATGCGAATTACCGACCGTATCCGTGAGGTACGAAATGGTTTAGTTATCATCAATGGGGAAAGTCTTGGTCAAGTAGCGAGCCAGACCTTGGAAAGCATGCAGGCTATCAACGCTGTGACCAACACTCCTATCATTCGCCCTGTGGTTACTATGGACAAGTTGGAAATCATTGACATCGCGCAGGAAATCGATACCTTTGAAATTTCTATTCAGCCTTTTGAGGACTGCTGTACTATTTTTGCGCCTGATCGTCCTAAGACCAATCCTAAGATAGAGAATGCAGAGCAGTATGAAAAACGCATGGATGTTGAAGGCTTGGTTGAGCGAGCAGTGGCTGGTATCATGATCACTGAGATTACACCTCAGGCTGAAAAAGATGCTGTCGATGAGTTAATTGACAATCTCCTCTAATCAGAAAATACAGAAGAATTCAGAAAAACAAATGAAAAAAGTTAGTTATTTATCCTTAAAATGGACATTAACTGACTTTTTTTCTATTTTTATGGTATAATGAGATAAAATTTTGAATATAGAGAGTTTTCTGACAATGAATCATTCCTACTTTTATTTAAAAATGAAAGAACATAAACTCAAGGTTCCTTATACAGGAAAAGAGCGTCGTGTGCGTGTTCTTTTGCCTAAGGACTACGAGAAAGACACAGACCGTTTTTACCCTGTTGTTTACTTTCATGACGGGCAAAATGTCTTTTACAGCAAGGAGTCCTATATCGGACACTCTTGGAAGATTATTCCAGCCATTAAGCGAAATCCTGACATCAGTCGCATGATTGTTGTTGCTATTGACAATGATGGCATGGGACGGATGAATGAGTATGCGGCTTGGAAGTTCCAAGAATCTCCTATTCCAGGCCAGCAGTTTGGCGGTAAGGGCGTGGAGTATGCTGAGTTTGTCATGGAAGTGGTCAAGCCTTTTATCGATGAAACCTATCGTACCAAAGCTGATCGCCAGCATACGGCTATGATTGGTTCTTCACTAGGAGGCAATATTACCCAGTTTATCGGACTAGAATACCAAGACCGAATTGGTTGTCTAGGTGTCTTCTCATCTGCCAACTGGCTTCACCAAGAAGCCTTTAACCGCTATATCGAGCGTAAGAAATTGTCCCCTGAACAGCGCATTTTCATCTATGTAGGAACAGAAGAAGCAGACGATACGGACAAGACCTTGATGGCTGGCAATATCAAGCAAGCCTATATCGACTCGTCGCTTCGCTATTATCATGATTTGATTGCAGGTGGAGTAGGCTTGGATAATCTTGTTTTAAAAGTTCAGTCTGGTGCTATCCATAGTGAAATACCTTGGTCGGAAAATTTACCAGACTGTCTCCGATTTTTTGCAGAGAAATGGTAAGTTAAGAAAGGAGAAAGCCAATGCATATTGAAAACCTCAGCCACTGGAGTGGCCACCTCAACCGTGAAATGTATCTCAACCGTTATGGACATGCAGGGATTCCAGTTGTTGTTTTTGCTTCATCTGGTGGCAGTCACAATGAATACTATGATTTTGGCATGATTGATGCCTGTGCTTCCTTTATCGAGGAAGGGCGTGTCCAGTTCTTCACTCTATCCAGTGTGGACAGTGAGAGCTGGTTGGCCACTTGGAAAAACGGTCACGACCAAGCAGAGATGCATCGTGCCTACGAACGTTATGTAATTGAGGAGGCCATTCCTTTTATCAAGCATAAGACAGGTTGGTTTGATGGCATGATGACGACAGGTTGCTCAATGGGCGCCTACCATGCACTTAATTTCTTCCTCCAGCATCCAGATGTCTTTACCAAGGTGATTGCTCTCAGTGGTGTTTACGACGCACGTTTCTTCGTTGGCGATTACTACAATGACGATGCTATTTACCAAAACTCGCCAGTAGATTATATCTGGAATCAAAACGACGGATGGTTTATCGATCGTTACCGTCAGGCAGAAATCGTCGTTTGTACGGGACTTGGTGCTTGGGAACAAGACGGTCTACCATCTTTCTACAAGCTCAAAGAAGCCTTTGACCAGAAACAAATTCCAGCCTGGTTTGCTGAATGGGGACACGATGTCGCCCACGACTGGGAATGGTGGCGTAAACAAATGCCCTATTTTCTTGGACACCTGTATCTATAAAAGGAGTTGCCTATGAATTACCTTGTTATTTCTCCCTACTATCCGCAAAACTTTCAACAGTTTACCATCGAGCTCGCTAATAAAGGCATCACAGTCTTGGGAATTGGTCAGGAACCTTACGAACAACTAGATGAACCTTTACGCAATAGCTTGACCGAGTATTTCCGTGTAGATAATCTTGAGAACATAGATGAAGTCAAACGTGCAGTTGCCTTTCTTTTCTACAAGCATGGTCCAATCGACCGCATCGAGTCCCACAATGAATACTGGCTTGAGCTGGACGCAGCCCTTCGTGAGCAATTTAATGTCTTTGGTGCCAAACCAGAGGATCTCAAAAAGACGAAATATAAGTCTGAGATGAAGAAACTTTTCCAAAAGGCTGGTGTCCCTGTGGTACCTGGTGCTGTTATCCAGACGGAAGCAGATGTGGATAAAGCTGTGAACGAAATCGGTCTACCAATGATTGCCAAACCTGATAACGGAGTGGGAGCGGCAGCCACCTTTAAGCTTGAGACAGAAGAAGATGTAAATCACTTTAAGGCTGAATGGGACCATTCAACCGTGTATTTCTTTGAAAAATTTGTCACTTCTAGCGAAATCTGTACCTTTGACGGGCTTGTGGACAGAGATGGCAACATTGTCTTTTCAACGACTTTCGATTATGCCCATACACCACTTGATCTCATGATTTATAAGATGGACAATTCCTACTATGTGCTCAAGGATATGGATCCCAAACTGCGCAAGTATGGCGAGGCCATTGTCAAGGAATTTGGAATGAGAGAACGCTTTTTCCATATCGAGTTTTTCCGCGACGGGGACGACTACATTGCCATTGAGTACAATAACCGTCCTGCAGGTGGCTTTACCATTGATGTTTATAACTTTGCTCACTCTTTGGACCTCTACCGAGGTTATGCGGCTATTGTCGCGGGTGAAGAGTTCCCTACATCAGAGTTTGAGCCCCAGTATTGTTTGGCTACATCACGTCGTGCCAATGCTAACTATGTTTATTCAGAAGAGGACTTGCTTGCCAAATACAGTCAGCAATTCAAGGTCAAGAAAATCATGCCAGCAGCCTTTGCAGAGCTACAAGGTGACTACCTTTATATGCTGACTACTCCGAGTCGCCAAGAGATGGAGCAGATGATTGCAGATTTTGGTCAGCGTCAAGAGTAACGAAAAGGATGAAAGGAGTTTGACTTCTTTTGTCCTTTTCTTAAAGATAAGTTAAATAAAGCGTTTTCCAGAGATTCTTTTAGAAAATCGGTTGCGAAAAGGCCTAAAAATTGATAGAATAAGGATTGTCTAAAAAAATTTAAGGAGAATCTATCAAATGGATTTTACATGGGCTATTAAATATGCCACAGAATTCTTGGGAACTGCTATTTTGATCATTCTTGGTAATGGTGCAGTTGCTAACGTTGAACTTAAAGGTACGAAAGGTCACCAAAGTGGCTGGCTCGTTATCGCTGTTGGTTATGGTATGGGGGTTATGATCCCAGCCTTGATGTTCGGTAACGTTTCTGGTAACCACATCAACCCAGCTTTCACTCTTGGACTTGCTGTTAGCGGACTTTTCTCTTGGGATCAAGTACCATTTTACATTCTTGCGCAAGTTTTAGGAGCAATTTTTGGTCAAGCTTTGGTTGTAGCGACTCACCGTCCATACTACTTGAAAACAGAAAACCCTAACAATATCTTGGGTACCTTCTCAACGATTTCAAGCATCGACCACGGTACAAAAGAATCACGTTTCGCAGCTACTGTTAACGGCTTCCTCAATGAGTTTGTAGGTTCATTTGTTCTCTTCTTTGCAGCACTTGGTTTGACAAAATTGCATTTTGGAGCTGAACTAAAAGCTGTAGCAGAATCTACTGTTCAACAACAGGTGCAGCAAGCTACATTAGCAGGCCAACAAATTGCAGAATCAGATGTAAAAAATGCTGTCCACAATATTTTTGCACAAGCTACAAACGGTTCTTCTGCTGTAGCTCACTTGGCACTTGGATTCCTTGTTATGGCCTTGGTAACTTCACTTGGTGGACCTACTGGACCTGGTTTGAACCCGGCTCGTGACTTCGGACCACGTCTTCTTCACGAACTCCTTCCAAAATCAGTTCTTGGTCAACACAAGGGTGATTCAAAATGGTGGTATGCATGGGTTCCAGTTGTAGCACCAATCGCAGCTGGTATTGCAGCAGTAGCAGTCTTTAAACTACTTTACCTATAATAAAATGAAACTGGGAAATCCCAGTTTTTTTGTCGAAAATTTTTGTAAAAAATTCTAGAATTTAAGTGGAATAGCTTGTAAAAAATTCCAAAATCCTTTAAAATAAAAGAGTTGGAGGAATTTATGAATGTGAATGAGATTGTTCGGATCGTTCCGACTTTGAAAGTTAATAATCGAAAATTAAATGAAAAATTTTACATTGAAACCTTGAGGATGAAACCTTTGCTGGAAGAGTCTGCCTTTCTTTCCTTAGGTGATCAGACAGGTACGGAGAGATTGATTTTAGAAGAGGCTCCAAGCATGCGAACACGCAGAGTTGAAGGACTTAAGAAGCTAGCTAGACTCTTGATAAAGGTTGAAAATCCTTCTGAAATCGAGGCCCTTCTTTCTCAAATGAAGTCTCTTCCTCGTCTGTTTAAAGGAAACCGAGGGTATGCTTTTGAGATTGTTTCTCCTGAAGAGGATGTGATCCTTGTTCATGCGGAAAATGATATAAGAGACTTGGTTCCACTGGAAACTGTTCCTGAATTTTATTCAAATACAAGTATAAAATACGTGAGCCAATTTGAGGTTTCTATGGAGTTACGTTTACCTGAAGGGGCAGAGAGTTTACTTGATCCTGAAGGAGTAGCGCCAGCAATTATCTTTACTAAAGGGCAAGGTCCAGATTTGACTGTTGAAAACAATGTTACCTGGGACTTGTCTATGCTGAAATTTTTAGTAAAGAATTTTGATTTAACCAGTCTTCGTCATAAATTCGAAAAGACAGGCTATTTTGTTCCCAAGTCTGAAAAATTCTTCCTTGGTAAAGATACCAATAATATCGAATTGTGGTTTGAAGAAGCATGAAGTTGGAAAAAATTCTAAGAAAAATAGAAGATCAAATTGAGGCAGGGGTCTATCCCGGGGCCTCTTTTGCGTATTATAAGGATGGTGAATGGAAAGAGTCTTATCTGGGCTTGAGTGATCCAGAACGGGGCTTGAAAACAGAGTCCGGGCTAGTCTATGACCTAGCCAGTGTGAGTAAGGTTGTGGGAGTAGGGACGGTTCTTACCTTCTTGTGGCAGCAGGGCATATTAGATATTGACCGACCAGTGACGGATTTTCTGCCTGAGTGTGATTACCCAGATATCACTATCCGTAAACTTCTGACCCATGCTACAGACTTAGATCCCTTTATTCCCAATCGGGATCTCTTGACAGCTCCTGAATTAAAAGAAGCCATGTTTCACCTCAACAGACGAAATCAGTCTGCTTTTCTATACTCGGATGTTCACTTTTTACTCTTGGGCTTTCTTTTGGAAAAAATCTTTGAACAAGACTTGGATCAGATTATAGAAGAACAAGTTTTGAACCCATGGGGAATGACGGAAACCAAGTTTGGCCCCGTAGAGCATGCTGTACCAACAGTGAGAGGAGTGGAAGCCGGAAACATCCACGATCCCAAAGCTCGTCTTTTGGGCAAACACGCAGGAAGTGCAGGTTTGTTTTCAACTGTTAAGGATTTGCAAATCTTTCTGGAACATTACTTGAAAGATGATTTTGCTGCAGATTTGATCCGCAATTTTTCACCCTTAGATGATAAGGAGCGGTCCCTAGCCTGGAATTTGGAGGGGGCTTGGCTAGACCATACAGGCTATACAGGTACCTTCATCATGTGGAATCGAGATAAACAGGAAGCCGCTATCTTTTTATCCAATCGAACGTATGAGAAGGATGAGCGTGCTCAGTGGATAATCGATCGAAACCAAGTCATGGATATGATTCGTAGGGGAGAGTAGGGAGAAAGCATGTCAAAAACCGTAAAAGGAACGCTATTCACAGTAGTTGCAGGGATTGCTTGGGGCTTGTCTGGAACCAGTGGCCAATACCTGATGGCACATGGGATTTCCGCTCTAGTCTTGACTAATTTGCGACTCATCATAGCAGGATTGGCACTGGTATTCTTATCCTATGCGACTGCAAAGGATAAACTCCTTTCTTTTTTAAAAGATAAAAAAAGTCTACTACTTCTGTTGCTATTTGCAGTTTTCGGACTTTTCTTAAACCAGTTTGCCTATCTTTCTGCCATTCAGGAAACCAATGCTGGAACGGCTACGGTTCTCCAGTATGTATGTCCTGTTGGAATCTTGATTTATACTTGTATCAAGGATAGGGTGGCACCAACACTGGCTGAGATTGTTTCGATTGTTTTAGCAATCGGAGGGACTTTTTTTATCGCGACTCATGGGGAACTTGACCAGTTGTCTGTCACACCTGCTGGTCTTTTCTGGGGACTCTTTTCTGCCTTGACCTATGCCCTTTATATCATTCTTCCTATTACTTTGATTAAGAAATGGGGAAGCATGTTGGTGATTGGTGTGGGCATGGTTATTTCTGGTGTTGTGGCTCTTCCCTTCACAGGAGTTTTGCAGGCTAGCATACCGACCAGCTTGGATTTTCTCTTTGCATTTGCTGGCATTATCATCATCGGAACAGTCTTCGCCTACACCGCTTTTCTAAAAGGAGCTAGTCTGATAGGACCAGTTAAGTCTAGTTTATTGGCTTCCATAGAGCCAATTTCAGCCGTTTTCTTTGCCTTTCTGATTATGAAGGAGCAATTCTACGCGATTGATTTTGTTGGTATGGCCATGATTTTACTTGCGGTAACCATCATTTCTTTGAAAGATTTGTTGATAGAAAACAAACAGAAGGTTGAATGAGAAACTAGTTACTCGTAAAAAGTGGTTGGTTTGAATATCCTATCGAAATATTGATTACGGATAAGGAATGGGAGTGGAATTTTATAAAATTTTAAGTTTCTTTTCTTACAATAAACCAATCTTTAACTGCTAGAAGGAGGAGATATGAAAATTTTACAAAGCATTCACCCAACTAAGCCCTTGCGCTACTTGAGATGGTTTGACATTTTGATTATCACAGTTCTAATGTTTGGCCTGTTTATCATTCGTTCAGCGGAGCTCTTTTTATCAAGTATGTTTCCGACAGGTTTGTCAACTACAATGGATACGGCAAGTAATACTGTCGGCGAAGGAGCAGCCTATTCGAGCAACTTCACTCTGCAAGTGATATTTCTGACCTTGGCCTTGCTTTACCTTTTGATTCGGAATTATGATTTCAATCAGCTTCCTATTCGTTGGACCTGGTCCCTTCTCTTTTGGGTTCCATTTATATTTGCCATTGTGGGATTGTTTGGAGACTTGGTGACGACACTAACTGGTGAATACAATTACTTTAATCCAGCCCTTTTTGCCCACATAGATCCCATGGAAGTTATACGGAAGTTCCTAGCGCTTAGTCCGATGGCAATTGCCTATGCCTTGCTAAATGGCTTCTATGAAGAGTTTTTCTTTCTAGGGTTGTTGACCTCAGTGAAAGAAAAGCACAAGTGGCGGGTTTTGTTTTATTCTACCCTCATTCGGATTTCTTTTCACACTTATCAAGGATTGGTGTGGGCACTGGTTATTGGTGTAGTTTATGGTTTATTTTATTATTTTCTATACAAGTATAAGGTTAAAAATCTTTTGCCATTTTTCCTCATGCATGCTCTGGCAGACATGTTTGGGTCTAGTCTCATGTATCTCCTGATTGCTTGGGGAAGGTAAGAATCAGAAAAATCCACTCAACTGAGTGGATTTTGTGTGTATAGATGATTAGTCTTTATTTTCGTGTGGCAAAATCAAGTTTAAGATGATTCCTGTCATGGCTGATAGAGCAGTACCTGAAAGCGTAACTGGTCCTACTTTGAGGATGGCACCACCAAGTCCGAGTACCAACATAGCACTAGCAATGATGAGGTTACGCATTTGACTGAAGTCAACGCGTTCTTTGATCAAGACTTTCAAACCGTTGCTGGCGATAACCCCGTAGAGAAGGATGGACATACCACCAAGCACAGCATTTGGAATAGTTGAAATCAAGGCAGTAAATTTACCTAGGAAGCTGAGCGCGATTGCGATAAAGGCTGCGTTACGGATAACTGAGACAGAAGCGATACGGGTCATCCCGATAACCCCTGTATTTTCACCGTAAGTCGTATTAGCTGGCCCACCGAGGAAGGCAGATACAGATGTTGCGATACCGTCACCGAGAAGTGTACGGTGAAGACCTGGCTCTTTCAAGAATTGACGGCCACAGATTTGGCTTAGAACGGTATGGTCACCGATGTGTTCTGAAATGGTTACGATAGCGATTGGCAAGATAGCGATTGTTTCAGGACCAAAGTAGAGGTTGTACTCTTTAAAGGCTCCGCCTGTACTAAATGGTAAGTAGAAACCAGGGATTTCAAACCAGTTAGCTTCTAGGACTGGTGTAAAGTCAACCAAACCAAGCATCATAGCGAAGATATAACCACCGATAATGGCAAAGAGGAAAGGAATGATTCGTAGGAAGCCTTTTCCTTTAGTATTGATAAAGGCAGCAATCAAGAAAGTAACAACTGCTACAAGAGCATTTTTCCAATTTCCGTCCGCTACAAGTCCAGCGTTAGTAACTGCTGAACCTGCAAGTCCGAGACCGATAACGATGATCATAGGACCGATAATGATTGGTGGCAAGAGTTTATCAATCCATTTTGTACCTGCAAAACGAACACCAGCAGCAACAAGGACGTAGACCAAACCAGTCAAGATCACTCCTGTTTGGGCAGCAGATACATCCCCACCCATCTCTTTCATAGCAAGGGACATGGCTGTGATAAAGGCGAAGGATGATCCGAGATAGACTGGAACTTTAAAGCCAGTTGAAACCATATAAATCAAGGTTCCAACACCAGATGCAAAGAGGGCAACGGATACAGGCATTCCCAAAATCAATGGTACCAAAATGGTAGCACCAAACATGGCAAACACGTGCTGGAAGCTAAGGAGGATACCTTTCCCAGCAGAAGGACGTTGATCAACATCTAGTAACAAATCAACAGTTGATTCTTGTTTCATATAAACCTCACTTTTGGGCATCAAAAAAGAGCCCATTATTTTACAGCAACAGGCTCTCAGAGTAAGACTTCTTTAAAGAGAGGGGTATCTCATTAAAGAATTTCATATATTTCTGCGTCTTTGTCACCTCACGGGATGACATTAAAAACCTTTGCTTAGGATAGTATAGCAGAAAAAATTCGTTTTGTAAACGAATTTTTCCCGAGTCTAGAAATAAAAGAGCGAGGCAGATTTTGTAAATCATTTTTTCCCGAGCCTAAAAATGTAAGAGCGAGGAATGATTTTGTAAATCATTTTTACTCAACTTTAAACAAGGGCGCGCTATTGATAGGATTAAAGCGGGCGTTTGTTGGGCATGCCAGCCTTTCTTGGGTACTTGTTAGGTGTTTCCTTTTTCTTTTCTACCACAGTGATATAACGGGGATCTCCATTTGGAAGGGCGTAGCTGAGGTTGTTTTCGACTTTGCTAAAAAGGAGATTGAGAGCATTCTTGGCTTCTAGCAATTCCTCAGGAGCATTGCTGGCCTTGAGCGCCAATAGTTTTCCACCAACTTTAAGGTAAGGAATGGTCAGTTCGGACAAGATCTGCATGCGAGCAACTGCACGAGCCGTCACCATATCAAACTGGGCACGGAAGTTCTTGTCTTGGGCAAAATCTTCTGCACGCCCATGGTAGAAGTGAACACCATCCAAATCCAACTCCTGAGCCAAAAGCTGAAGGAAGTTGATGCGCTTATTGAGCGAATCAATGATGGTCACATCTAACTGAGGATAGAGGATTTTCATAGGAAGACTAGGAAATCCTGCCCCAGCCCCGATATCAAGAAGTTTGATAGTTTCATTGGGAATTAAGTTTTGCAGAATAGGCGCAATAGAATCATAAAAGTGTTTAAGGTAGACTTCTTCTTTATCCGTAATAGCGGTCAGGTTAATCTTTTCATTCCACTCGACCAAGAGCTCAAAATAGCGTTCAAATTGGTTCTTTTGCTGGTCAGAAAGTGGAAGATTTTGCTCAGCTAGTAGGCTGTAAAATGTTTCTGGTTTCATAGTAGTTTCCTTCTCTAGTATCATCTTATTTTACCATATTCATTAAAATTTTGATATACTGGTATTAATCTAAAAGCAGAAAGGAATAAGATTATGATTTGGATTATTCTTGGAGTTTTGGCTCTGATTGTTATTTTTGTGATTGTTAGCTATAACGGTTTGGTTAAAAATCGTATGCAGACCAAGGAGGCATGGAGCCAGATCGATGTTCAGTTGAAGCGTCGTAATGATCTCCTCCCAAACTTGATTGAAACAGTCAAAGGCTATGCCAAATATGAAAGTTCTACCTTGGAAAAAGTGACAGAACTTCGTAGACAAGTAGCCACAGCAACCTCGCCAGCTGAAGCTATGAAGGCCAGTGATGCCCTTACCCGCCAGATTTCTGGTATCTTTGCAGTAGCAGAGAATTACCCAGACTTGAAAGCTAGCGCTAACTTTATCAAATTGCAAGAAGAGTTGACCAATACAGAAAATAAAATTTCTTATTCACGCCAACTCTACAACAGTGTTGTCAGCAACTACAATGTAAAATTAGAAACCTTCCCAAGTAACATCATCGCAGGACTATTTGGCTTTAAAGCTGCAGACTTCCTTCAAACACCTGAAGAGGAAAAGGCAGTTCCTAAAGTTGACTTTAGCGGTTTAGGTGACTAAGATGTTGTTTGATCAAATTGCGAGCAATAAGCGAAGAACCTGGATTTTATTACTGGTTTTCTTCCTACTCTTGGCCTTGGTTGGTTATGCGGTTGGCTATCTCTTTATGCGTTCAGGTCTTGGGGGCATGATAATTGCCTTGATTATTGGTTTTATCTACGCTCTGACTATGATCTTTCAATCGACAGAGATTGTCATGTCTATGAATGGAGCGCGTGAGGTTGATGAGCAAACGGCACCAGACCTCTACCATGTAGTGGAAGATATGGCTATGGTCGCTCAGATTCCCATGCCACGTGTTTTCATCATTGAGGATTCTTCTTTAAATGCCTTCGCAACAGGTTCTAACCCGCAGAATGCGGCAGTTGCGGCCACTTCGGGTCTCCTAGCCATCATGAACCGTGAGGAGCTAGAAGCGGTCATGGGTCATGAAGTCAGTCACATTCGGAATTACGATATCCGCATTTCGACCATTGCTGTCGCCCTTGCCAGTGCCATTACCCTTCTGTCTAGTATGGCAGGACGGATGATGTGGTGGGGTGGCGCAGGTCGCAGACGGAGTGATAATGATCGCGATGGAAATGGTTTGGAGATTATCATGCTTGTTATCTCTCTCTTAGCCATTGTTCTAGCACCTCTCGCAGCAACTTTGGTGCAACTTGCCATTTCCCGTCAGCGAGAATTTCTGGCGGATGCCTCCAGTGTGGAGCTGACCCGCAATCCTCAAGGGATGATCAATGCCTTGCGCAAGTTGGAGAATAGCGAGCCGATGCATCACCATGTTGACGATGCCAGCAGCGCTCTTTATATCAATGATCCTAAGAAAGGTGGCGGACTTCAAAAACTCTTTTATACCCATCCACCTATCTCAGAACGAATCGAACGCTTGAAACAGATGTAAAAAGAATCCAGAGAAATCTCTCTGGATTCTTTTGCTTTTAGTATCTCGCTTTTAACTTGTTATCTCACCAAAAAATAGTATAATATATGTAATTCTATATAATTGAGGTGAATGATGTATAAGCGTTGGATGACGTTTTTCTTGATTTTGATTTTTCTGCCAATTCATTTGAGTATAGCAGAGAAAATCATGCGAACAAATTCATTAACGCTATCAATTCTTTTTACACTTGTTGAACTTGCATTATTTTTATATGTAGGAAAAAAGTATGACTTGTTTCACATTCGGAAAATCTGCCTAAAAGATATTTTAAAATGTTTTCTTTCATACGCCTTGCTTTTCCTATTTTATATTTTGGTCAATTTTTTAGGCCCTACCCAATCAGACACAACTCAAGCTGTGCAAAGTTTATCACTTTCATGGTCTGTACTTTTTGTGAATCTCTGTGTTTTGGCACCTGTCACGGAAGAAATCTTTATGCGAGGTATGTTACAGGGGATAGTATTTAAGAATACATATTTTGGCTTATTTTCCACATCGCTTCTTTTTGCTTATCTGCATGGTCCCTATACTATTCCTAGCTTTATCACCTATTTAGGTATGGGATTTGCATTTGGGGTAAGGTATAAGACTTCCGATAACCTATGGAATTCCATTCTTTTGCATGTCCTCAATAATCTGGTTGCGTTTTGCTTTTTGTATATGAGATAATGCTGCATTAGAATGCTTTGAGCTGTAAAATAGTAAAAAAGATTTTTAGCTTATACAATCTAAACAAAATTCAGAGCATAATCTGTCACGTCGATGATACCAGCAGCGTTCTTTATATCAATGATCCTAAGAAAGGTTAGGGGCTACAAAAACTCTTTTATACCCACCCACCTATCTCAGAAAGAATCGAACGCTTGAAACAAATGTAAACAAAATCCAGAGGTCGGCTCTGGATTTTTGCTATGTTCAACATTTATAAATCTTGTAAATCAACTGCTTCTAATCCTTTTTCTGTCAAACGATAGATACTCGTACAGACCTCTTTTAAGAAACGTCGGTCATGCGAAACAGTGATGAGACCGCCGGTATAAGAGGCAAAGAGTTTTCTGATTTCGGGTTGAGAAGTTGGAGAAAAGTTTCGTGTGGGTTCATCGAGAAGGAGAAAGTTTGGTCTTCGTAGAACTAAATCCAAAAGAAGCAGTTTACCCTGTTGCCCGCCAGATAAGGAGCGGATTTGGTGGTGCATCTCTGGATAACTGAAATTGAGACTGGCTAAGTGAGATTGGATTTTCTGTAGTTCCTCTTTTTCCCCAGTTTTGCTGAGATAGGCTACTGGAGATAAATCTAATTGCAGTTTTTTGTGGTAATCTTGTGGCATAAAATCAAGCGAAATTTCTCTTTTGCCGCTTAGCAGTTGTTGCAACTTGGCTAACAGAGTCGATTTTCCAATACCATTAGGCCCGATGATACCGATTTTTTCTTGGCCACGGACAGTTAGTTGTAACCCCTGAGCTAAAACGCGCTCTCCAATGGACAAATTTTCTTTTTCCAGTTGGATTAATACTTTAGAAGCCGGTAATGGTTGGACGTCTGAAAAGAAAAGTTGGATTTGTTCCTCGTCAAGTGGCTTTTGGGTCATGGACTGGGCTTCCTTTTCAAAGCGTTTTTCTTGAGAGAGTACATTTTTCATCTTTTTAGCCAATAGGCGACCGGCAACATCATTTTTAGTGTTACGTAAGGCAGTTTCTACATTTTGCTTGACGCGACGATGCTTTTCCATGCTTTTGTCATAGGCTCTTTGGTCGTTAGCAGCTTGCTGGCTTTGTCTAGCAAAACTAGCCTTTCTCTGGTCACTATAGCGATCATAGTCTAAATGCTCTACAAGCGTTTCCGCTTCTTTCCGATGCTTGACCAGTCGCAAGTGGACAATAGTATCTGCCGTTTGAGAGAGAAAGTCTTCATCATGGGAAATAAAGATAACAGTTTGCCTAATCTTTTGAATCTGACTTTTTAGCCAATCAACCGTCTCAAGGTCTAAGTCATTTGAAGGTTCATCTAAAAATAGAATTTCAAAGGGTTTTGCTAACTCATGGATGAGTTGAACTTTCAAAGATTCGCCCCCCGAGAGGCTTCCAATTTCTTGGTTGCTAGCAAAACGGTCGCTATCAAAGTGTAACTCCTCAGCCAAACGATAAAGAATACTGTAGTCTAAATCAGCAGAATCCAAAAAGAAGTAGTCGTGTAGAGTCCTACTTTTCAGAAACTCGGGGAGTTTTTGAGGAATGTAAGCCAGTGACTGAAGGTTAGACTGGATGTCTCCTTTGATAGTGAAATCAGGCAAAGCTTCCCCCATTAAAGCTCGTAGCAAGGTTGATTTGCCATTTCCTTCTTCACCAATAATAGCAACCTTTTCCCCGTCTTGGATAGTCATGCTTAAGTCAGATACAAGGTCTCGTAAATCTTTGTTTTGTGTGATGGTCAGATGATTGATTTTTATCATATTGTCGCCCTTTCTAGAATGTCGATAGTGCATAACAAAAAGCTCTACTTTACCTAGTAGAGCCCAAAGTCACTGTCAAAACTCTATTATCCTCGTTGAAAAGCTCGTCAAACTAGCTTGGAGCTGCCTAATCCAACCCAAGAGGAGCAGATGGTTAGCTTTCTAGTTTTTTATTTTCAAAGTGGATAAAGTACCAGATAATCTAGTACAAAAAGAGCATGCAAAAAGAGACAAAAACAAGATCTACTAAATAAAGTTTCTTTATTTGATAGACTTAGTTGTTCATGTCTCCCTTACCTCCGAGTATTAGTACCTTTATCCTATACCTTTTAGGAAATTTTGTCAATAGTAAATCCAAAATTATAAACTCTAAAATCCGAAAACAGGTCCATAGAGAGTCAATACGTGTTTGACATGTTCGTAGTGGAACTTGTCATAGTTTCGCCAAGCAGTTCGAGCTTGATCGTTTAGTTTTAGGCTCCCTAGTCCAATCAGAAGACTGGTACGTTGGTAAAATTTCTCAAGGTCTATTAAGATACTGTTGTCCAGCTTTTCTGCTTTTTTTAGTTCCTTAAGAGTAGTGTTCAGCAGCTCTTGCAGTCGAAGATCATCAGCTGTACCTTGTTTGCAACTTTGGTAGCTTTTATTTAACTCGGAAAGGAGTTGGTAAGCTTCAGTGATGAGTGCTTTGTCTTCCATATGAGTATCCTCCTTGCTCTGATGTATTATTGCCTATAGTATAGCACTAAACAGGAAATATGTCATAGTAAATATGTTAAAAATGAGATTTTAATATCAAAGTTTGGGAGGCTGACTTATAGCTTTTTCATGGTATAATCAAGTGAGTACATCTTTATGGAGGAAATATGAAGTTAAATATTCAAGAAATTCGTAAGCAGCCTGAAGGCCTACACTTTGAACAAACTTTGGACCTTGTCGCAGACTTGCGTAAACGTAATCAAGAAATTTTAGATGTTAAAGATATCCTAGCAGTGGGAAAGATCCAGTACGAAGACCGTATGTATTTCTTAGACTATCAGCTATCTTATACCATTGTCCTTGCTTCCAGCCGCAGTATGGAGCCAGTTGAGTTGGAGGAGTCTTATCCAGTGACAGAGGTCTTCATGGAAGGAGCAACCAACCAACTGGATCAAGAAGTTTTAGACGATGACTTGGTCTTGCCTATCGAAAATGGGGAAATCGACCTTGCTGAGAGCGTTTCCGATAATATCTTGCTCAATATTCCTATCAAAGTCTTAACAGCAGAAGAAGAAGCTGGTCAAGGTTTTGTGTCTGGAAATGACTGGCAAATCATGACTGAGGAAGAATACCAAGCCCAACAAGCAGTCAAGAAAGAAGAAAACAGTCCATTTGCTGGCTTGCAAGGACTATTTGACGGAGACGAATAATGGTCTTGTCAAAAAAACGAGCACGAAAGGTGCTAGAAGAAATCATTGCCCTCTTCCCAGACGCCAAACCCAGCCTTGATTTTACCAATCATTTTGAACTCCTGGTTGCGGTCATGTTGTCAGCTCAGACAACAGATGCTGCTGTCAACAAGGCTACACCAGGTCTCTTTGCAGCTTTTCCAACGCCTCAAGCCATGTCTGTCGCGACTGAAAGTGAAATTGCATCGTACATTTCCCGACTGGGACTGTATCGAAATAAGGCCAAGTTTCTAAAAAAATGTGCCCAACAGCTACTAGATGATTTTGATGGTAAAGTCCCTCAGACTCGCGAGGAATTAGAAAGTCTAGCGGGTGTTGGACGCAAAACAGCCAATGTAGTTATGAGTGTGGGCTTTGGAATTCCAGCCTTTGCAGTGGATACCCATGTTGAACGTATCTGCAAGCACCATGATATTGTTAAAAAATCAGCCACACCCCTTGAAGTAGAAAAACGTGTCATGGATATTCTGCCACCAGAGAAATGGTTGGCAGCCCATCAAGCCATGATTTACTTTGGACGGGCTATCTGTCATCCAAAGAACCCAGAATGCGATCACTATCCCCAATTATATGATTTTAGTTCGTTATAAGATAAAAATTTTATGTTTTTTTCTTGCATTGATCCATTCTTTGTGATATAGTAATAACAATAAAATATTCCTTTAAACCTGTCCCGTGAGGCAGGCAAGGAGTCGGATCAATAGATAGCCGAAGTCTATACTGTCTATAGTAAGGCTAGTTTGGCTATACATTCTGAAGTCTCCTTGTTTAAGGAGACTTTTCTTTTTGGAGGTTTGTCATGAGGACAAAAGAAGTTGTAGACGAATTGACCGTCAAACGAGCGATTACTCGGATTACCTACGAGATTATCGAACGCAACAAAGATTTAAATAGAATCGTTCTGGCTGGGATTAAAACACGTGGAGTTTTCATCGCCCATCGTATCCAAGAACGTTTGGAGCAGTTAGAAAATGTCTCTGTTCCCGTAGTAGAATTGGATACTAAACCTTTCCGTGATGATGTCAAAAGTGGGGAAGATACCTCTGTAATCTCTGTTGATGTGACAGATCGAGAAGTCATTTTGGTGGATGATGTGCTCTATACAGGTCGTACTATTCGTGCAGCTATTGACAACATCGTCAGCCACGGTCGTCCTGCTCGTGTAAGTTTGGCAGTCTTGGTTGATCGTGGCCATAGAGAACTTCCAATCCGTCCGGACTATGTTGGAAAAAACATCCCAACCAGTCGTTCTGAAGAAATCATCGTAGAGATGACAGAACTAGATGGACAAGACAGAGTACTAATCACAGAACAAGCCTAAACACCAAAAGGAGTAAAAAAATGTCAGAAAATCAACAAGCTTTGCAACATGTCGTTTCTATGGAAGACCTTACTGTAGAACAAGTAATGAAATTGATTAAACGAGGAATCGAATTTAAAAACGGAGCGAGTGCTTCTTATGAGGAACAACATATCGTTTCCAACCTTTTCTTTGAAAGTTCAACTCGTACCCACAAATCCTTTGAGGTAGCAGAACTGAAACTTGGACTTGATCTTTTGGATTTCGATGTGAAGACCAGTTCAGTGAATAAGGGTGAAACACTCTATGACACGATCTTGACGCTTTCTGCACTAGGAGTGGATGCCTGTGTCATTCGTCACCCAGAGGTGGACTACTACAGAGAATTGATTGCTAGCCCGACCATCACAACTTCGATTATCAATGGTGGGGACGGTTCAGGGCAACACCCTAGCCAAAGTTTGCTTGATTTGATGACAATTTATGAAGAATTTGGACATTTTGAAGGTCTTAAGGTGGCTATCGCTGGCGACCTCAACCACTCACGGGTAGCTAAGTCTAATATGCAAATCCTTAAACGCTTGGGAGCGGAGCTTTACTTTGCTGGTCCTGAGGAATGGAGAAGTGAGGAGTTTGAACATTACGGTCGCTTTGTATCAATTGATGAGGTGATTGATCAAGTAGATGTTATGATGTTTCTTCGTGTGCAGCATGAACGTCATGAAATTGTGACAGGATTTTCAAAAGAAGACTATCATAACCAGCATGGTTTGACACAAGAACGCTATGACCGCTTGAAAGAAAAAGCAATCCTTATGCACCCAGCTCCAGTCAATCGTGATGTGGAAATCGCTGATCACTTGGTAGAAGCACCGAAATCACGTATTGTTCAGCAAATGACCAACGGTGTCTTTGTCAGAATGGCAATTTTAGAATCTGTGCTGGCCTATAGAAAAGCAAAATAAGGCACAAAGCGTTAAAAGATGTCTGAGAGCATCAACGAGAGGTGAGTAGATGAAAAAACGACTTCTAGTATTAGAAGATGGTACAGTATTTGAAGGCAAGGCCTTCGGAGCAGATATTGATGTAACAGGGGAAATCGTCTTTAACACAGGGATGACTGGTTACCAAGAATCCATTACTGACCAGTCTTACAATGGACAAATCTTAACCTTTACCTATCCTTTGGTGGGAAATTATGGAATTAACCGTGACGACTACGAGTCAATCACTCCTACCTGCAAGGGAGTAGTAGTTTTTGAAGAAGCGCGTAGAGCCAGCAACTGGCGCAATCAAATGACCTTGGATGAATTCTTGAAAGCGAAGAAAATCCCAGGTATCTCAGGAATTGATACCCGAGCTTTGACAAAAATTATCCGTAAGCATGGTACCATGCGTGCAACCCTTACGCATGTTGGTGATACGATGGACCATATCATAGACCAGCTCCAAGCGACAGTTCTACCGACAGATAATATCAAGCAAGTCTCTACTAAGACAGCTTATCCTGCTCCTGGAGTTGGATTGAGTGTCGTATTGGTAGACTTTGGTCTCAAACACTCCATCTTACGCGAACTATCTAAGCGTAACTGTAACGTGACCGTTGTTCCATACACAACAACAGCAGAAGAGATTCTCCATCTCCATCCTGACGGGGTCATGTTGTCAAACGGTCCAGGAAATCCAGAAGATGTTCCTCAGGCACTTGATATGATTCGTGGTGTGCAAGGGAAAATTCCAATCTTTGGTATCTGTATGGGTCATCAACTTTTTGCTATGGCAAATGGTGCTAAGACCTACAAGATGAAGTTTGGTCACCGTGGATTTAACCACGCGGTGCGTGAAATTGCAACAGGCCGAGTAGACTTTACTAGCCAGAACCATGGTTATGCGGTTAGCCGTGAGGATTTGCCAGAGCATTTGATTATTACCCATGAAGAAATCAATGACAAGTCAGTTGAGGGTGTGCGTCACAGATACCAACCAGGTTTTTCTGTGCAATTCCACCCAGACGCAGCTCCTGGTCCACACGACGCAAGCTACCTATTTGACGAGTTTATCGAGATGATGGAAGCCTTTAAACAAGCAAACTAAGAACGAGTAAAATCTCGTCGGAGAATTTATGTAACTGAACACGGACGGAAAGCTCGGAATTTAGAGAAACCAACTTGGATTGTCAATCCTTCCTTGGTTTCCTAAAATTCAATCGCTCTCTATTCGTCCTTTGTATCTTATTTAATGTCGCTCTGTGAGGCGACGAATAGAAAGGCAGGTCGTTTCTTTTAGTCGCTATCAGGCGAACTAAAAACTCCCTGCACTAGATTTTTTATCGAAAAATATCGTTTCTCTAAAAAATCGTCGGAGAATTTATTTAATGTCGCTCTGTGAGGCGACGAATAGAAAGGAGAAGGGTGGTCCGTATTTGCTGAACTGAATACGGGCTACGGACGGTGCTAAAAAGATAGTTATTCCTAGAACTGATAGTTCTTCGTCATAACTCCTATTTTAGCTTTGTCCGCTTGACGCCCTTAATATCTTATAAATGCCTAAACGTACTGATATTCAAAAAATTATGGTGATTGGTTCTGGTCCGATTATTATTGGTCAGGCTGCTGAGTTTGACTACGCGGGGACCCAGGCCTGCTTGTCTTTGAAAGAGGAAGGTTATGAAGTTATCTTGGTGAATTCAAACCCTGCCACTATCATGACAGATAAGGAGATTGCGGACAAGGTCTACATCGAACCGATTACACTCGAGTTTGTGACGCGTATTCTCCGTAAGGAACGTCCAGATGCCTTGCTCCCAACCCTTGGTGGGCAAACAGGTCTCAATATGGCCATGGAATTGTCTAAAAATGGTATTCTAGATGAGCTTGGAGTAGAGCTTTTAGGTACTAAATTGTCTGCCATCGACCAAGCAGAGGACCGTGACCTCTTTAAACAATTGATGGAAGAGCTTGAGCAGCCAATCCCTGAATCTGAAATTGTCAACACAGTAGAAGAAGCAGTGGCCTTTGCAGCAACAATCGGATACCCAGTCATCGTTCGTCCAGCCTTTACCCTTGGAGGTACTGGTGGTGGTATGTGTGCTAATGAAGAAGAATTGCGTGAAATCGCTGAAAATGGGTTGAAACTGTCACCTGTTACCCAATGTTTGATTGAGCGTTCCATTGCAGGTTTCAAGGAAATCGAGTACGAAGTTATGCGTGACTCGGCTGATAATGCCCTCGTTGTTTGTAACATGGAAAACTTTGACCCAGTTGGGATTCATACAGGGGACTCCATTGTATTTGCCCCTGCGCAAACCATGTCAGACTATGAAAACCAAATGCTCCGTGACGCAAGCTTGAGCATTATCCGCGCTCTCAAGATTGAAGGTGGATGTAATGTTCAGCTAGCCCTTGATCCCCATAGCTTTAAGTACTATGTCATCGAAGTAAACCCACGTGTGTCTCGTTCATCAGCCCTTGCTTCTAAGGCGACAGGTTACCCAATCGCTAAATTGGCTGCCAAAATTGCCGTCGGTTTGACCCTGGATGAGGTTATTAACCCAGTTACAGGTTCAACCTACGCTATGTTTGAACCAGCCCTTGACTACGTCGTTGCTAAGATTCCACGTTTCCCATTTGACAAGTTTGAAAAAGGTGAGCGTCGTCTTGGAACTCAGATGAAAGCAACTGGTGAAGTAATGGCTATCGGTCGTAACATTGAGGAATCTCTTCTAAAAGCCTGTCGCTCACTTGAAATTGGGGTTCACCACAATGAAATGCCTGAACTTGCAGCGGTTTCAGATGATGCTTTGATTGAAAAGGTTGTCAAAGCCCAAGATGACCGTCTCTTCTACGTTTCAGAAGCCATTCGCCGTGGTTACACACCAGAAGAAATTGCTGAATTGACTAAGATTGATATCTTTTATCTAGATAAACTCTTGCACATCTTTGAAATTGAGCAAGAATTGGGTGCCCATCCACAAGATGTAGAAGTCTTGAAAACTGCCAAACTTAATGGTTTCTCAGACCGTAAGATTGCTGAACTTTGGGAAACGACAGTCGATCAAGTTCGCCAACTTCGTTTGGAAAACAAGATTGTCCCAGTATACAAGATGGTCGATACCTGTGCGGCAGAATTTGAATCAGAGACTCCATATTTCTATTCAACCTATGGTTGGGAAAATGAGTCTATCAAGTCTGATAAGGAATCCGTTCTAGTCCTAGGTTCAGGTCCAATCCGTATCGGACAAGGGGTTGAGTTTGACTACGCAACTGTTCACTCTGTTAAGGCTATTCAAGCTGCTGGTTATGAGGCCATCATCATGAACTCAAACCCAGAGACCGTTTCTACGGACTTCTCTGTATCTGATAAGCTCTACTTTGAGCCATTAACTTTTGAAGATGTCATGAATGTTATCGACTTGGAGCAACCAAAAGGCGTTATTGTTCAGTTTGGTGGTCAAACAGCTATCAACCTTGCAGAGCCCTTGGCAAAAGCAGGTGTGACCATTCTTGGTACACAAGTTGCTGACCTAGACCGTGCCGAAGACCGCGACCTCTTTGAGCAAGCCCTTAAAGACTTGGATATTCCACAGCCACCAGGACAAACGGCAACAAATGAAGAAGAAGCTGTGCTTGCTGCTCGCAAGATTGGTTTCCCAGTTCTCGTTCGTCCATCTTATGTCTTGGGTGGACGTGCTATGGAAATCGTCGAAAACGAAAAAGACCTTCGTTCTTACATGCGTACCGCTGTTAAGGCTAGTCCAGACCATCCAGTCCTTGTCGATTCTTACATCGTTGGGCAAGAGTGTGAAGTCGATGCCATCTCAGACGGGGAAAATGTTCTCATCCCTGGTATCATGGAACATATCGAACGTGCCGGTGTCCACTCAGGTGACTCAATGGCCGTTTATCCACCACAAACCTTGTCGCAAAAGGTGCAGGAAACAATCGCTGACTATACCAAACGTCTAGCAATCGGTCTTAACTGTCTTGGAATGATGAACATCCAGTTTGTCATCAAGGATGAAAAAGTCTACGTTATTGAGGTCAATCCACGTGCTAGCCGTACGGTTCCATTCCTTTCTAAGGTAACCAATATTCCTATGGCTCAGGTAGCGACTAAGCTCATTCTTGGGCAGAGTCTTGAAGAACTTGGTTACCAAGATGGACTTTACCCTGAAAGCACTCGTGTTCATATCAAGGCACCTGTTTTCTCCTTTACGAAACTAGCTAAGGTAGACAGCTTGCTCGGACCTGAAATGAAGTCAACAGGTGAAGTTATGGGTTCTGATACTACTCTTGAAAAAGCTCTCTATAAAGCTTTTGAAGCTTCTTACCTACACTTGCCAACCTTTGGGAATGTTGTATTCACCATCGCTGATGATGCCAAAGATGAAGCCTTGGACTTGGCTCGTCGTTTCCAAAATATCGGCTATGGTATCCTTGCGACAGAAGGGACAGCAGCCTTCTTTGCCAGTCATGGACTCGAAGCCCAACCTGTTGGTAAGATTGGTGACGATGAACAGGATATCCCAAGCTTTGTCCGCAAAGGGAAAATCCAAGCGATTATCAATACTGTCGGAACCAAACGAACTGCTGACGAAGATGGTGAGCAAATCCGTCGTTCAGCCATTGAACACGGTGTACCACTCTTTACAGCTCTAGATACAGCTAATGCTATGCTCAAGGTGCTAGAAAGCCGTAGTTTTGTCACAGAAGCGATCTAGTTGAGAAAGAATTTTTACAGTTTTAAAGAGAAAACGCTGGCTTTTGCAATACAGTTATTGTCTATTTCAACCATCATTCTTTCCTTAAGAATCATTTTAAAATGTGATATAATAAGGAAGAATTGGAAATGGGAAACTATTTTCATTATTTTTTCAAAAAATCCATTAAAAAAAGTAAAGACAGATTAGAAAGTGTAAAATTCCGATGTCTTCTTACAAAAAAGTCTCTCTTTCTGAGATCAACCAATCTATTGAAACTCCCAATAACAATCATTTTTGGCAAAATCTAAAAGCTTTTTTAGGACCTGGAGCCCTTGTAGCAGTTGGTTATATGGATCCTGGAAACTGGATTACCAGTGTGGTTGGTGGTGCTTCCTACAAATATAGTCTCTTATTTGTTATTTTGATTTCATCCATCATTGCCATGCAACTACAACAGATGGCTGGAAAGCTCGGTATCGTAACTAAGATGGACCTAGCACAGGCAACAGCTCATCATGCTCCTAAATGGCTTCGCTATAGTTTATGGGTGATTTTAGAATTAGCTTTAATGGCGACAGACTTAGCTGAGGTTCTAGGCTCAGCGATTGCCTTAAATCTTTTATTTAAAATACCGATTATGGTCGCTATCCTCTTAACCGTTTTAGATGTATTTCTTTTGTTGTTGTTGATGAAATTTGGCTTCAAAAAAAATTGAAGCCATTGTTACGACTCTTATTTTAACCATATTAGCCATCTTTACCTATCTGGTGGTCTTATCCAGTCCAAGTATTCAGGGTATCTTTGGTGGTTATTTACCGACTCCTACATTATTTGAAACACCATTACCAGGTCATGAAAGCCAATTGACCTTGGCTCTAGGAATTGTAGGAGCGACAGTCATGCCCCATAATCTCTATCTCCATTCCTCTCTATCCCAAACAAGGAAAATCAATCACAAAGATAAGAAGGATGTTCGAAAAGCCGTGCGTTTTATGACCTGGGATTCAAATCTTCAGTTGTCCCTAGCCTTTATTGTCAATTCCTTGCTTCTCATTTTAGGGGCATCTCTCTTTTTTGGTCATGCATCTGAAATTTCAGCTTTCTCTCAAATGTACAATGCTTTACAGGATTCGACAATAGCAGGAGCGATAGCCAGCTCAACTCTGTCAACTTTATTTGCCCTAGCCCTCTTAGCAAGTGGCCAGAATTCGACCATTACAGGTACCTTAACAGGACAGATTGTCATGGAAGGCTTCTTACATCTGAAATTGCCTCAGTGGATTATCCGTATCGGTACCCGGATTTTTGCCTTGCTTCCTGTGATTATTGTTGCCGTCTTGTTTGGACATCAAGAAAAAACCTTGGATCAGTTATTGGTCTATTCACAAGTTTTTCTGTCAATTGCTCTTCCGTTTTCAATCTTCCCCTTAATCTATCTGACCTCTAAGAAGTCACTGATGGGAGAATTCACCAATGCCAAGTGGAACACCATCCTAGGTTACGCAGTTTCAATCATCTTGACCATTCTCAATATCAAGCTTCTTTTCGATATTTTTTAAGAGTGGTTTTGAAGTCAAGTCTCGGCATCGGGAAGATTGGTAAATAGGAAGTAGTCGTAGTTGATTCATAAAAAGAAGTAAAAAAAGAACAGTTGAAACTGTTCTTTTTTATGATTATTTGAGACCGTATTTTTTGTTGAAACGATCCACACGTCCATCTGCTTGAGTGAACTTTTGACGTCCAGTGTAGAATGGGTGTGAGTCTGATGAAATTTCCACACGGATCAATGGGTAAGTTTCGCCTTCGAACTCAACAGTTTCGTTAGAGCGTTTAGTTGAACCGCTAAGGAATTTGTAACCAGTAGTTGTGTCCATGAAGACAACTGGGCGATATTCTGGATGGATATCTTTTTTCATTTTGCAATATTTCCTTTCTGCCATGGTCTCTTTGCGAGCCATAGATTGTTACCTTACTAGTCTATCAGATTCTGATAAGTTTGGCAAGTATTTTATCAGTTTTTAAGTAAGTTTTTTAACTTTTGATAGATGATTTCGTTTTCTTCTAGACTATAGGAATTGGCGCCACTGGCTAATGGGTGTCCTCCTCCGTCATGTTGTTTGGCAATTTCATTGATAGGAGTGATTTTACTGCGCATACGCACACGGAAGTGACCATCAGCTTGCTCAACAAAGATAGCCCAAGCCTTGACTGTATCGATTCGGCCAGGTGCTCCGACAATTGCAGCCGTTTCGGCATCCGTAACCTTATATTCTTTCAAGATTTCTTGACTGAGAAGAACGCGAGCAGCTCCGTTTTCATCAACTTCTAGATGGTCGTAGATGTAGCCTTGAAGTTTTGCAATCTTGAAGCTCATGGTATCCATTTGACGAGATAATCCAGCAAAGTCAAAATCAATCTCTCGGAGCTGGGCAGCTATTCTAAAGGTACGAGCACTAGTTGACGGGTAAAGAAAACGCCCTGTGTCCCCGACAATTCCTGCATAGAGAAGTCGTGCCGCTTCACTAGACAAAGCCAGCTGATTTTCTTGAGCAAATAGAGTAATCATCTCACTAGCACTGCTTGAACTTGTATCCACCCAAGATAGGTCACCATAAACATCATCATTTGGATGGTGATCGATTTTGATGGTGAAAGCAGCTTGTTCATAGCGTTTATCATCGATACGAGGACGATTTGCTGTATCACAAATAATAGCAAGAGCTTCGTGGTAGTCACTGTCTTGGACAGTATCCATTTCCGCCATCCAGATTAGAGTTGGTTCGTTAAAACCGACTGCTTTGATGGTCTTTTCTGGAAAATGGTGTGTAAGAAGAGCTTTCAAGCCTACCTGACTCCCTATGGCATCAGGATCTGGTTTCATATGACGATGAATGATGATGGTATCGTATTCTTTGATTTTCTCTAAAATTTGCTGACAAATTTCCATAAATAACCTCAATTCTTTCTCATTTCATTGTAGCACAAGAATTTTTATTTTTAAAATGAAAAAGATATGATATAATGGAGAAAGATAAATTGAGGAGGACGATATGGCATTAGCAAAAATTGTATTTGCCAGTATGACCGGTAATACCGAAGAAATTGCAGATATTGTAGCAGATAAATTGCGTGACTTGGGTTTGGATGTCGATGTTGATGAATGTACGACTGTCGACGCTTCAGACTTCTTGGAAGCAGACATCGCTATCGTTGCGACATACACCTACGGAGATGGAGAATTGCCAGATGAGATGATGGACTTCTACGAAGACCTAGCAGATCTCAACTTGAATGGCAAAATCTACGGAGTGGTCGGTTCAGGAGATACCTTCTACGACGAATTCTGTAAGGCTGTTGATGACTTTGATCGCGTTTTTGTAGCGACAGGAGCAGAAAAAGGTTCAGAATGTGTTAAAGTGGATCTTTCTGCCGAAGAAGAAGATATCGAACGTTTGGAACAATTCGCAGAAGAATTGGCTGCTAAAGTAGGATAAGCATCAAACTGCGCTGACTGAAAGGAGTCGGTGCGTTTTTTATTAGCTATTTTGGGATTTTACTAGCCTATTTGGTGGCTTTTTGATACAATAATTCAAATAAAGGAGGAGGCACTATGGATTTAGATAGTATTCGGCAAGAAATTGATCAAATCGATGACCAAATCGTTAAGCTCCTAGAAGAACGGATGCACTTAGTTGAAGGGGTTATCGCTTATAAGAAAGCATCTGGTATGCCAATCTTAGATTCTAAGAGAGAAGAAGTTATTTTTGAAAAAGTCAGAAGTCGTGTAGAGGATAAGCGCTATCAGGAGACTGTTGTCGCAACTTTTTCAGACATTCTCAAACGTTCGCGTGATTATCAGGATCAAAACATCAAATGAAAAAAGAACAATTTTATCCGCTAGGGATTTTTCTGGCTGCAATGGTGGGAGGCCTTGCCCGCTATTTCATTTCCACTTGGTTACCAGCCAGCCCAGATTTTCCTTGGGGGACCTTTCTTGTCAACTATCTGGGAATTTTCTGCCTGGTCTATCTGGTGAAAGGCTATCTGGTCTATAAGGGAAGCAGTAAAGGCTTGGTTTTGGCGCTTGGTACAGGCTTTTGTGGTGGTTTAACAACCTTTTCTAGCCTGCTCTTGGATGCTGTGAAACTACTGGATACCGGGCGTTATCTTAATTTAGTCATGTATTTGCTTTTGAGTATTGGTGGAGGCCTGCTCTTGGCTTATTTTCTAGGGAGGAAGAAATGGTAATCATCTATCTTGCAATCGCCTGCGGGTTCGGAGCCCTTGTGCGTTATTTCTTTTCCCGCTACAATCAAGCTTCTAAATTGCCATTGGGAACTCTCATTGCCAATCTTATAGGATGTTTTTTAATTGGCCTACTCTACAATCATGTGGAGTCTAAGGAAGTCTATGCTATCCTAGCGACAGGTTTCTGTGGCGGTTTGACGACCTTTTCAACCTTGAATGACGAGCTGCAAAGACTGTTAAGTGACAAGAAGGTATTTTATAGCTATTTTCTCTTAACTTACCTAGGCGGTTTTCTAGCGATTTTTTTAGGTATTCTGCTATAAATTTCTTTACTTTTTTGTGGAAATTTGGTAAACTGTATCTTGTGTGTAATGGACGCACAAAAATACAGTTTATCCGCTGAGGAAGGTTCCTCAAGATTGACAAAGATAGGAGAATAAAATGAATCCATTAATCCAAAGCTTGACTGAAGGTCAACTTCGTACAGATATCCCATCATTCCGTCCTGGTGACACTGTTCGTGTACATGCGAAAGTTGTCGAAGGTAACCGTGAACGTATCCAGATTTTTGAAGGTGTTGTTATCGCACGTAAAGGTGCTGGCATCTCAGAAAACTACACAGTTCGTAAAATCTCTAACGGTGTAGGTGTTGAGCGTATCTTCCCAATCCACACTCCACGTGTTGAAAAGATCGAAGTTGTTCGTTACGGTAAAGTACGTCGTGCGAAATTGTACTACTTGCGTGCACTTCAAGGTAAGGCAGCTCGTATCAAAGAAATCCGTCGTTAATTCGACTAAAAAACTCTGCTTACCCAGCAGGGTTTTTCTCTAGCTCCCTTAGTTCAATGGATATAACAACTCCCTCCTAAGGAGTAGTTGCAGGTTCGATTCCTGCAGGGGGCATATAAACTATTGATTTTTATTCAGAAATCACTCAAGTTAAAATAGAACTTAAAAAGCGTTAGATTACGCTTTTTTGTTTTTATCAATGATGAAAACGGGAGAATTTGCATATAATTATAAAAAGACAGGATATTTTAGTTAATTGCATATAATGATTTGATTTTTTAGGAAGTAAAGAGTAAAATTTAATTAATATGATAATTAGTTAGGAGTTTGACTATGAACGGTTTAGTTTTAGGTTTGGATATTGGTATTGCCTCCGTAGGAGTGGGAATTCTAGAAAAAAATTCTGGTAAGATTATCCATACGAATTCTCGTATTTTCCCAGCTGCAACTGCTGATAGTAATGTTGTAAGAAGAAGTAGTAGACAAGCTAGACGATTAAATCGTCGAAAAAAACACCGTAGAGTTCGCTTTCAGGATCTATTTGAAGACTATGGTTTGTTAACTGATTTTTCTAAGGTATCCATTAATCTTAATCCATATCGACTTCGTGTAGATGGCTTGAATCAGCAACTAACGAATGAAGAGCTGTTCATAGCTTTAAAGAACATTGTTAAGAGACGTGGTATTAGCTATTTAGATGATGCTTCTGAGGATGGGGGTACAGTATCGTCTGATTATGGCAAGGCAGTTGAGGAAAATAGAAAATTACTTGCTGAACAAACACCTGGTCAAATCCAACTTGATCGTTTTGAAAGATATGGTCAAATAAGGGGAGATTTCACTGTTTTAGAAAATGGTGAGAAATGCCGATTGATCAATGTTTTTTCAACATCTGCGTATAAAAAGGAAGCTGAAAGAATTCTTAGAAAACAGCAGGAATTCAATAGTAAAATTACGGATGAGTTTATCGAGGATTATCTAAAAATCCTTACAGGGAAAAGAAAATATTATCATGGACCAGGAAATGAAAAATCTCGGACGGATTATGGACGTTTCCGAAAAGATGGTACTACCTTAGATAATATTTTTGGTATTTTAATCGGTAAATGTACATTTTATCCTAATGAATACAGAGCTTCTAAAGCTTCCTATACCGCTCAAGAGTTTAATTTGCTAAATGATCTAAATAATTTATCAGTTCCTACAGAGACCAAGAAACTGAGTGAGGAACAAAAGAAAACAATCATTGAATATGCGAAGTCGGCGAAAACCTTAGGAGCCTCAACCTTATTGAAGTACATTGCTAAAATGATTGATGCTTCAGTAGATCAGATACATGGTTATCGAGTTGATGTAAACAATAAACCTGAAATGCATACTTTTGAAGTATATCGAAAAATGCAATCGCTAGAAACAATTTCAGTTGGGGAATTATCTAGAAATGTTCTAGATGAACTTGCCCATATTTTAACTCTAAATACTGAACGAGAAGGTATAGAAGAAGCGATTAATACGAAGTTAATGGGTGTATTTAGTCAAGACCAAGTACTTGAATTGGTTCAATTTAGAAAAAATAATAGCAGTCTATTTAGTAAGGGATGGCATAATTTTTCTCTTAAACTCATGATGGAATTGATACCAGAACTCTATGAAACTTCAGAAGAGCAAATGACAATTCTAACACGATTGGGGAAACAAAAAAACAAAGAGACATCAAAACGAACTAAGTATATTGATGAAAAAGAAGTAACAGAAGAAATCTATAACCCTGTAGTAGCGAAATCTGTCAGACAGGCCATAAAGATAATCAACGAAGCAACTAAAAAATATGGTATCTTTGATAATATCGTTATCGAAATGGCGCGTGAAAATAACGAAGAAGACGCTAAGAAAGATTATATAAAACGTCAAAAGGCAAACCAAGATGAGAAAAATGCAGCTATGGAAAAAGCGGCGTTTCAATACAATGGGAAAAAAGAGTTGCCGGATAACATTTTTCATGGGCATAAGGAATTAGCTACTAAGATTCGTTTATGGCATCAACAGGGAGAAAAGTGTCTCTATACTGGGAAGAATATTCCAATTTCAGATTTAATCCACAATCAGTACAAGTACGAAATTGACCATATTTTACCTCTATCTTTATCATTTGATGATAGTTTATCTAATAAAGTATTGGTTTTAGCTACAGCAAACCAAGAAAAGGGACAGCGAACACCGTTTCAGGCTTTAGATAGTATGGATGATGCCTGGTTCTACCGTGAGTTTAAATCTTATGTAAAAGACTCTAAATTATTAAGTAATAAAAAGAAAGATTATCTTTTAACAGAAGAAGACATTAGTAAAATTGAAGTGAAACAGAAGTTCATTGAAAGAAATTTAGTTGATACTCGATATTCATCGCGAGTAGTTCTAAACGCTCTACAAGATTTTTATAAGAGCCATCAATTTGATACAACTATTTCTGTGGTACGTGGACAATTTACTTCTCAACTAAGAAGAAAGTGGGGGCTTGAAAAGTCTCGTGAAACTTACCACCATCATGCTGTGGATGCCTTAATTATTGCTGCTTCGAGTCAATTAAGATTATGGAAAAAACAGAATAATCCTTTGATTTCTTATAAAGAAGGACAATTTGTAGATTCAGAGACTGGAGAAATTATTTCATTAAGTGATGATGAATACAAAGAGTTAGTGTTTAAAGCTCCTTATGACCATTTTGTTGATACATTGCGTAGCAAGACATTTGAGGATAGTATACTGTTTTCTTATCAAGTAGATTCAAAATACAATCGAAAAATTTCAGATGCAACCATTTATGCAACAAGAAAAGCAAAATTGGATAAAGATAAGTCTGAAGAAACTTATGTTTTAGGTAAGATTAAAGATATTTATAGTCAAGCAGGATATGATGCTTTCATTAAAATTTACAATAAAGATAAGAGTAAATTCTTGATGTATCACAAAGATCCACAAACATTTGAAAAAGTGATTGAAGAAATTTTAAGAACCTATCCTTCTAAAGAATTGAACGATAAAAATAAAGAGATCCCTTGCAATCCTTTTGAGAAATATAGACAAGAAAATGGGCCTATTCGTAAGTACAGTAAAAAAGGTAATGGACCAGAAATTAAAAGTCTGAAATACTACGATAAAAATATTCCAGAATCATTTATTAACATAACTCCCTCTAATAGTAATAATAAAGTGCTTCTTCGTCAATTATATCCTTGGAGAACAGATGTTTATTTTAATCCACAAACTGATAAATATGAGTTGCTAGGATTAAAATATGCAGATCTACAATTTGAGAAAGCAACTGGGAAATATTCTATAACTATTGATAAATATAATGAAATTAAAGAAAAAGAAGGAGTTAGCAAGGAGTCAGAATTCAAATTTACCTTATATAAAAATGACTTACTTTTGATTAAGGATACCAAAAATAATGAAGAACAGATTTTTAGGTTTTTATCTAGAACAATGCCTAATCAAAATCACTATGTCGAATTAAAGCCTTACGATAAAGGTAATTTTGAAGGTAAAGAAAAAATCAAAGTGTTAAAAATGACCTCTAATGGTCGTTGTATAAAAGGATTAGGAAAGAAATATCTCTCTATCTACAAAGTTAAAACTGATGTTTTAGGTAATAAACATTTCATCAAAAAAGAGGGTGACGAACCAAAACTCTTTTTTTAAAATATTTTAAAAAAAGAGTTGCAAACGCTTGTACAATGTATTATAATAGTAACTGTAAGGGACGCCTTGCACAGTTACTTAAATCTTGCAGAAGCTACAAAGATAAGGCTTCATGCCGAATTCAACACCCTGTCAATTATGGCTGGGTGTTTTCGTTTTGTGAAAGAGGAAAATACGATGACTTGGAGAATTGTGCATGTCTGTCAGAGTGAAAAAATGCAATTGAAGTTGGATAACCTTTTAATTAAGAAAATGGGTCAAGACTATGTTATCCCACTGAGTGATATTTCGATAATTGTGGCAGAAGGAGGGGAGACTGTTGTAACTTTAAGATTATTAAGTGCTTTAAGTAAGTATAATATTGCCTTAATTGTCTGTGATAATGAGCACTTGCCTACAGGAATTTACCATTCACAGAATGGCCATTTCAGAGCCTATAAAAAATTACAGGAGCAATTATTGTGGACACAGGAACAAAAAGACAAATTATGGCAAATAGTGACCTATTTTAAAATAAATAATCAACAAGATGTTCTTGCAATGTTTGAGAAAAATATAGATTGTATCCAATTATTAGCAGACTACAAAGATCATATTGAATATGGAGATAAAACCAATCGTGAAGGCCATGCTGCCAAAGTTTATTTCAATGAATTATTTGGAAAGAAATTCGTACGTCTTACACAACAGGAAACGGACGTCATCAATGCTGGTCTAAATTATGGTTATGCCATCATGAGAGCGCAGATGGCACGTATTATTGCTGGTTACGGTTTGAATCCCTTGATTGGCATTTTCCATAAGAATGAATATAATCAATTTAACTTGGTTGATGACCTAATGGAACCTTTTCGGCAGATTATAGATGTCTGGGTTTATCAAAATTTACGAGATGAAGAGTATTTGAAATACGAATTTCGACTGGCATTAACGGATACACTAAATGCAAAGATACGTTATGGGAAAGAAACGTGTTCAGTAACAGTAGCAATGGATAAGTATGTTAAAGGTTTTTTGAAATGTATCTCTGATAAGAATACCAGTAAATTTTACTGTCCGGTGGTTTCGAGTATAGAATGGAGCTAAAGAAATGAGGTATGAAGCATTGAGATTATTGTGTTTTTTTGATCTACCAATGGAAACAAATCAGGAAAAAAGAGTCTATCGTAATTTTCGGAAAGACTTAATCGCAAACGGTTTTGAAATGTTGCAGTTTTCTGTTTATTATAGAACCTGTCCGAATCGAAGTTTTGCTAGTAAATTCTATAAAAAATTAAGTCAGAGTAATTTACCAAGTGGGAATGTCCGTTTGCTAGCAGTGACTGAGAAACAATTTTCTGAAATGGTTTTGATTATAGGTGGGAAAACAAAGCAAGAAGAAGTAGTCAGTGATAATAAGTTGGTAGTTATATGAAAATGAACATTAGTCATCCGTATAAGGATAATATTTCATTAAGTTTTGGCCAATTTACTCAAATTGTAGGTCAAGATCAGCAATTAAAATACTATATTTGGCAGATACTATTATGGTATTTTGGAGGAAAAAAATATAGTGAGGAAGATTTAGTTCTATTTGAACAAAATGAGCCTAAAATACTAATAGACGATACAATGGTTTCCCGGTCAGAATTCAGTGTTATTCAAGTGTCCAATATCAATGATTTAATTGAACAAATGGAATATAAAAAAGGAACAGTAGCCTATGATTATATAAAGAAAAAGATTAATTCTATAGAGATAATGGAGCAAATTGAAAATATCAATGACAATCTAGATAGGATTTCACTTCTATTGAATCAGAAGTTGAATCTTCAAATAGATGATATTATCTATCATACCGAAGCAAAATATTTTAATACAGATCAATTGGTTCAAAAGAATTTTTTACCATACTTTGGGAAAAATAATAAAAATATTTCATTTGAATTTGTAGACAATAAGACAAAGTTTTTATTATTTCTTTCCATGTTAGAAGTTATGGCGACGAACAGTTCTGAAAAGTTTTTGCTTGTCTTACGAAATTTGGATGATTTTCTATCCTATAATGATTTTGTTGAATGTTGCGAGAAAATGGAGTTTTTGATTAATCATAGCGATTCATTATATATTGTTTCATTTCCTTCCAATGAAGGTTATCTTCATGTATCGAAAGAAGTTTTAGAGGAAATCAATATTGTTTCCGATTATGTTGATCATTTTTATTCTCTAGAATTTATGTATGATCGCTTTACCAATCAGTATCCAATAAATCAAATACCTGATGAACAAGAATTTTTAACCTCTTTAAGAAAAATTGGATCCTATTTATTTAGCTCGGACATTCTCCACATGAGTTTATCTGTAGAAGATCAAGTAGCATTAAAAATTTTGAATAATTTGTATCAGTACAAAATAAAAACAAAATTCCGTATTGAATCAGTCAATCCAATGTTATTGAAATATTTGGAAGAATAGTATTGACGAGTGAGATTTAAGGCTTTATAATGTTCTTGAGGGCACAAAAATCAAAATTGACGAATTTGAGGTTTTTGTACTCTCAAGATTTAAGTAACTGTACAACAAAACTGCGAAAAATCCAAAATCCGATTATGTTTTTGTACTCTCAAGATTTAAGTAACTGTACAACTAAGTCTACAGGTGAGGTAGTTCGTTCTTGTTTTTGTACTCTCAAGATTTAAGTAACTGTACAACGATCAATGTCGCCTGCCCAGATAATTTGTTGTTTTTGTACTCTCAAGATTTAAGTAACTGTACAACGGTCATTTAGTTTCTTCAGCGCTTCTACTTGTTTTTGTACTCTCAAGATTTAAGTAACTGTACAACAAACCAGTAGTGATAAAACCACCATACTCAGTTTTTGTACTCTCAAGATTTAAGTAACTGTACAACAGTTAGCGTCACTCAAGAAAGAGCTCAATAGTTTTTGTACTCTCAAGATTTAAGTAACTGTACAACCAAGCGACGGTATAATTCATTGTTAGCTGAGTTTTTGTACTCTCAAGATTTAAGTAACTGTACAACTATGAGAAAACACAACTAAAAGCTTCAACAGTTTTTGTACTCTCAAGATTTAAGTAACTGTACAACTTCAGGATCTTCGATGGTAATCAGGTCATGGTTTTTGTACTCTCAAGATTTAAGTAACTGTACAACTAATTCCATTTTAATATCTCTCCCTTACTTGTTTTTGTACTCTCAAGATTTAAGTAACTGTACAACATTCTGGGTCAAAGA